>JBIKMR010000128.1:0-11634 GCA_044359155.1 Candidatus Hydrogenedentales bacterium
TGGCGACCAGATAGAGCTGGTGAGGTTTGTCGGTGGGGGCTGAACACGACCAGCGCATGGCGCGCTTCGCGCAGGCCGGGCTTTATGTGGTGATCACCGAAGCCTTCTGCGCGGGTCGCCCCGCCATCGAAGTGCTCGACGCCTGCCTGGGCGCGGGCGTGCGGCTGGTGCAGTTTCGCGAAAAGGAGGGCTCCACCCTGTCGCTCTTTGAGCGCGCGCGCGCATTCCGCGAACGCACGGCGGACGCGGGCGCGCTGTTGATTGTGGACGATCGCGTGGACCTGGCACTCGCGGTTGGTGCCGACGGCGTACACCTGGGGCAGGACGACCTGCCCATCGCGGCAGCGCGGGCCATTACGCCGGCATTGATCCTCGGGTCCAGCAGCCACAACCTGCAAGAGGCGCTTGCCGCCCAGGCGGCGGGGGCCAGTTACGTCAACATCGGCCCCATCTTCGACACGCAGACCAAGCAAGTGGCCAGTGGCGTGATTGGTCTGGATGCAATCACGACCATCGCCCCGCACCTGCGCATTCCCTTCACCTGCATGGGCGGCATCAAGGAACACAACGCACACGAGGCGCTCGAACGCGGCGCGCGTACCCTCGCCGTGGTAACGGCAGTAACCGCTGCACCCGATCCTGCGCTTGCCGCGCAAGTGCTATTGCAGAAAATATACGAACACCACCCTTATTCCGTCATTCCTGCGAAGGCAGGAATCTAGCCACCCGTGGTCGCTAATGGATCATGAGTTACTCAATCGTTACGAGACTTTGAATGAGCAAGCCTCTTCCAGCCCTGGCGAGCGTCAACCTCTTGCGTATCAAGTTGCCGATTCGCGAGTGCGCTCTCTGGTCCCCTCGCCCCCTGGCAGGGGGAGAGGGCTAGGGTGAGGGGGTTACCCGCAAGATATATAAAGCCCCGTCCAGTCACATGCTCAATGTAAACTTGAGACCTGCAATGTCCCAACCCAATAACCACATGCCCCAACTTGACGGCCTGCGCGCGGTGGCTTGCGGTGCGGTGGTGTTCTCTCACTTCGCCCCCGAAGACCACCTACTCATGAGGCTGCTGCCGTGGGGCGGCATCGGCGTGCAATTGTTCTTCGTGCTCAGCGGCTTCCTGATCACGCGCATTTTATTGTCCTGCCGCGAACGCATGGCCGAGGGGCGCAACGGCACGGGGCTGGGCGAACTGCGCACCTTCTATGCCCGCCGCTTCCTGCGCATCTTTCCGATCTATTACCTCGTACTCGGCGTGCTCTTCGTTATCGGCTACGGCATCATGCGCGAGTCCATTCTGTGGCACGTGCTCTACCTGCAAAACCTCTGGCGCGCCTTCTACGAGATCCACTTCATCAACCATCTCTGGTCGCTTGCAGTCGAGGAACAGTTCTACCTGTGCTGGCCGTGGCTGGTGCTCTTCCTCCCGCGCCGCGCCCTGCTCCCCAGCATCGTAGGCATGATCATTCTTGCGATGGCGTTTCGCCTGCTCGCGTGGGGAAGCGGCTGGTCCTACCTCTATCTCAACATCTTCACCCTGTCGAACCTCGACACGCTGGGGGTGGGTGCGTTGCTGGCGTGGTGCTGGCACAACCCCAACCTGCGGGCGCTGCCCGGGCGTGTCGCGTGGGTCTGCCTGCCTGCGGGTCTGGCCTTGTTTGCCGCGCTCGCCGTGCTGCGGTGGAACAACCCAACAGATTGGCCCAGCCTCTACCTAGGACTCGGCACCGCCAGCGTGCTGACTTTCGTCCCCTTGGTGCATGGCGCAGCAACAGGATTACCCAGCCTGCCAGGACTGTTCCTCTCCCTGCCCCCCCTGCAATACCTCGGCAAGATCAGCTATGGCCTCTACCTCATCCATCCGCTGATAAAGCACCTTTACAACTGGGTGTCTGCAAACCATCTCGCCCTGCCCACCTACTGGCCCTTACGCTTTGTCTTGCTGACAGCTATCTCCATCGCCCTCGCCTCCCTCTCTTGGCACCTGTTCGAATCTCCCATCAACCGCCTGAAGAACCGTTTCCCTTACTGAGGGTTGCAGTCGATGCTGCGGGGTCGGCAGCGCGGTAACGCTGCGCTCTCATTCTTCTTTCGTGTGGTTGGTCTATTTCTTGGTCAATTAATCTACCGCCTCACCAACGCCACCGCGTCTGCAACGACCAAGCCATTCTCCTCGTTCGTGAGTTCGAGATAACTGCCCACGCGCAGCTTGTGCACGCCCAGCGATTTCCATGCGCCGGTGTTATCGGTCTGATTAATAAAGATGTCTTGTACATCCTTGCCGTCGTAAAGCCGGTACTTCGCATTCGTGGACCGATTCTCCTCAGGCTCGGCAGGCAGCCACGCATACACCTCGTAGTTGCCGGGACTAATACCCTCGAGCAACCACCGGAATCGCTCGTCTCCCTCGCCCGGCTTGCAGCGAAGGAGCACGCCCTTGAAGGCATTGGGCGCGGGGCGCACCGTCTCCCACCCACCCGAGGCCAGTGCGCGCGCGCCGTCGGCGGAGATCACCTCGGCACCTTCCGGCGCGGCAAAAGTGGAGCCCGAACCCTCTGGCACCTTGGGAGCAGGGTCGGGCAGGGCCTCGGCGAGGATGCGATCATACGCGGCGCGAGCATGGGCGTAGCCTGCGCGGGCTGCGCCCAGTTCTTCTCGCGTTATAGCGGGAGACTTCATCTCCCAGCACTTGTCTACCGCCGCGCGGCACCACTGCGCGCTGGCTTGCGACGCGCGCACCGGCTGCCCGTCGATGCTCACCCAAAGCGGGTTGGTGTGGCTGCTGTATTTCACGCGCAGCGCCACCCAGCTTGAGCGGTCAAAGGCGTGGTCGAAGGCCACTTCCTGCCACGCACCGTTCGCGTCGATTTCCTGCGTGGCCACGGGCAGGCCGTTCACCACCAGCTCGACCGGCACCTTGCGGCTGTCGCCGATGCGCGCTTTTTCCACGTGCCAATAGGGGCGGCCCGTGTTGCCACCTTCCCGAATCATGCGGCCCGCATCGTCTTGCTGCTCCGGCAAGTGTGCCGCCACGCGCGCCGTCACCCGCACCGTGCCGGGCGCGGTCAGCTTGGTCTCGCGCGTTGCCGATGCCAACGCAGCGTCGCCCGCCTTGTAGTCGAGAATGTGCGATCGCCCGTCGGACACGTAGCTCTCGCCCACCTTAATCTTCTCGGCAAAGGCGTCAAAGTTCAGTCCGTCGCTCAACGGCGCATAGGTGCGTATCATCCCCACGCGCTCGTCGAAGATGCAGGGATAATCGGACTCGCCACTGATCGCTGTGCGGTATCCGCAGTTTAGTGTGTGGTACCAGATGTTCAGCTCCCACGAGAGCGGCGTGTCGCCCGCACTGATGAAGTCCACCGCGTCGTGCGTCACCGTCACGATATATTCATTCGCGCCGATGCCGTCCATCTTGGGCATCACCTGGTTGGGCAATTCATCTGTCGGCTCGATGGGTTCCAGCCCCCAGCCGGAGTGCGCGTATCCCGTCACACCCTTCTGCGACTTGGCCCACTGCATCACGGGCAGGGTCCAACTGGGCCACTCGTCGATTTTCGTGGTGCCGGGATAATCATCCTCGCTCAGGCGCAACAGGCACACGTGCCCGGCGTGGCTGGAAGGAAAGCCGGACACTTCCACGTCATACCGCACCAGGGTTTCCTTGGTGGAAAGCGCGTTCACCTTGCCCTCGAAGAACTGCTTCTGGTGATACCAGCACGGCCCCCATGTGAGTACGCAGGCCACGTCGAGGTTCTCCCCCTGCGACTGGCGCAGCATGGCCTCCGGCTTCACGCCCGCCTCGGGGCTTTCGTAGTGGCTGCACCCGCCTGCGTGTACATGGTGGTCCGCGCTATACCACCCTTCCTTCGCCAAGTGAATCCACCGCTCCAGCTTGAAGCTCGCCTTCACCTCGGCCACGCCCTCGGGCATGGTGATGGTACGCGATTGTGCCAGGTACTCCGGGCCACGCGTCCAGGTCACGTCGTACTTGCCGGGAGGCAGCGTGATGCTCTCGCCCGTCTGTCGGTACACCTGCGGCTGGAAGAAGAAATCGGGGTAGGGATCACGGTCGGCAATGCGGCGCGCGGGCAACGGATACACCCCCGTGAGCGGCGGATGCGCCGGGATGCCGGGCCGCGCCCAGTGTTCTTGCAATGCCTTCGCGTGGCGGTAGTCGTCCGGACGCTGCCAGCCGTTCGCAATGTCCGCCACGCGCTCGATGCTGTCGCGAATCGTGAATGACGCCATCGTCGGCGAGCCGTCGTGGTCGAGCACTTCAAACACCAACTGCCCGGAACGCTGCACCTCGAACAATACAGGCAGGGTGCTGCGGTGCCCTAGGTCGCGCGTGCCTTCGCCAATGTGAAATTGCAGGCTGGCCTCGTGGGCGGCGGCGGCGTTGGTATACAGCTGAAGCACGCGATACTCCACCGCAATGCCCGACAGTGGCTTCTCCATCGGGCGGCCGTGGTAGAACGCAATCTCGAGGAAACGCTGCGCCAGCTCGCCATCGGAGATCAGGTTCTCTTTGCGCGGGTTCGGCGCGCCGCTCGAACGATGTAGCGCGGGCTGGGCATTGGGGGATTCGCAGTGCAACTCGCCACGCACCGCGCCCTCGTTGTGAACCTTGACCAGGAAGCTGCGCCAACCGCCCTGTTGCAGCGTGGCCGCCCCCGCGCCGCGCTCCACCTTCACCCGAGCCTCGGGGTTGATATTCACATGGGCGAAACAAAGCGGATCGATCACGGCTTGCAGTGCGGCAGCGTTCTCGGGAGAAGGGGGCGCGCTGATCAGCCGATGAATCTCTTGCCGCACCTGCGGGGGTAGTGGACTGCCCACGTATTCCAGCGCGGCATCGAGCCGGGTGACGGCAGCCTGAAACGGTTGTGGCGCCACGGGCAGTGCAGATTCTGCAGCGGACGCAACGGCGGCACAGGCAAGCACGGCAGCAAAAGCGAAGTAGGTACGCATGACAAACCCTCCCGACAATTTTCCCTGCCGCCATGCTACCCCACACAAAGCCCCGTGGCAACGTAAACCTAGGGGAGGGGCGGGCTTGCCCAACTTGGCAGGCGTGTGCTAGGATTTGCGGCTGCATGAGACAGGCGCACCGCCGGGGCTGCGCCTTGTTGTTCACAACGCAACGACCGTCTCGCCCGGGAACCGCCAGCCTGCTCAGAAAGGGCTACCATGTCACGCACCCCTGTTATTGCGGGGAACTGGAAAATGAACCTGTTGTCCGCCCCATCGCGTGAACTCGCGGCGGCGGTGGCGGCGGGTTGTGCTGGCGTATCTGGCGCGGAAGTTATTGTATGCCCGGTGTTTACGTCGCTGCACGCGGCGGGCGCAGGGCTGGCAGGTTCGGCTGCCGTGGCGCTGGGTGCACAGAATTGCTACAACGAGGAAAGCGGCGCGTTCACCGGGGAAGTTTCCCCGCAGATGCTGCTGGACTCGGGCTGCTCTTGGGTCATCATCGGCCACAGCGAACGCCGCGCCATATTCGGCGAGGACGACGCGCTGTTGAACCGCAAGCTGCACTACGCGCTTGGTGCGGGCTTGAAGGTGATGTTCTGCATTGGCGAGACCTTGGCCGAGCGCGAGGGCGGCGTGATGAATGCCGTGCTTGAGCGCCAAGTGACGCTTGGTTTGGCCGGTCTTACCGAGGCGCAGTTTGCGTCGGTGGTGGTGGCGTATGAACCCGTATGGGCCATCGGCACCGGGGTGACGGCTTCGCCCGCGCAGGCGGAAGAAGCGCACCTTTTTGTGCGTGGGCTGGTAGCAGGACATTTTGGAGAATCGATTGCGCAAGGGCTGCGCATTCAATATGGCGGGAGCGTGAAGCCGGACAATGCGGCAGAGCTGATCTCCCAGCCAAACGTGGATGGCTTTCTGGTGGGCGGCGCTTCGCTCAAGGCCGATGGCTTCGTTGCCATTGTGCAGGCGGCGGCAGGGGCCTGACCACCGAAGGCTGTTGTACTTAACCTGACAGGGACAGGGACGCGAAATGTTGGACTATATCTTTAGCTTGACGACGCTGTGGTGGTTGATGTTGGCGCTGTACATTCCGGCTTGCCTGGGATTGATTACGGTGGTGCTGCTTCAAAAAGGCAAGGGCGTGGGCTTTGCCGGCGCCTTCGGCGCGGGCGGCGGCAGCGATGCCGTGTTTGGGCCCCGCACTTCGCGCAGCTTGCCGCAGCGTATCACCTACACCATGGCAGGTTTGTTCATGGTGCTGGCGCTGCTGCTGTCGCTGCTGTCGGGCCGCGTGGGCCGGGGCGATGCGCCCGAGCTGCTGGACGCCGCCGCCGTGGTGGAGAGCAATGAGCAGATTGATGAGCTCTTCGAGGGCGAAGCCTCTGCCACCGATGGCGCAGCCACGACCACCCCGGTCAGCGTTACGCCCACCATCGACGGCAACGTGATGACCATCCCCGCGCCGGATTCCGCTTCCCCTTCGGGCACCGTGGAACTGGCCCCGGCGGAAGCCGCGCCTGCGGAAGCTGCTCCCGTGGAAGAAGCTGCACCCGCAGCAGAAGCGCCGGCGGAAGAAGCACCGGCTGCTGAGGCTGCCCCCGTGGAAGCCGCTCCCGCCGCCGAGGCCCCGGCTGACCCGGCGGCCACGCCCGCACAGTAACACTGCATGGTTTCCGAGAGGCCCAAAGCTTGGCTTTGGGCCTTTCTTTGTTGAGGACCTCTAACAAAACCCCTAGGCGGATAAAGTAGCTTTGGCATCCTGCCGAAGATTCCCTCCGCCTCTGCCAATCTCCGGCAAGATGCCGGAGCTACGTGGCAGATTGATGCTGCAACTGTTGGCGGCAACCTGACATTATAAGCCTGAACCCAACGGGCAGGAGATGACGACTTGGACAAGATGCTGGTGCGCGGCGGCAAGCCGCTCGAGGGGGACATCCATGTGCGCGGCGCGAAGAACGCCGCGCTGCCGCTGATGGCCGCGAGCCTTCTGGCGCACGAGCCCATCGTCCTGCACAACGTGCCCTGCCTGCACGACATCTTCTCGATGGACAAAATCCTCGCGGAGATGGGTGTGAAGATCGACTTCACCGGGCAGTCCATGACGCTCGACGCGCGCGACATCGACAACCCTGTGGCGCCGTATGAGCTGGTGCGCAAGATGCGCGCCTCGTTCTTTGTGCTCGGCTCCTTGCTCGCGCGCATGGGCAAGGCGAAAGTATCCCTGCCCGGTGGCTGCGCTATTGGCACGCGCCCGGTGGACATCCACCTGAAGGGCCTCGAGGCGCTCGGCGCGGCCATCACCATCGAGGACGGCAACGTGATCGCCGAGGGCCGCTTGCGCGGCGCAGACGTGGCCATGGATTTCCCCAGCGTGGGCGCCACGGAGAACATGATGATGGCCGCCACCACGGCGGACGGGTTGACGCGCATCACCAACGTGGCGCGTGAACCGGAGATTGTGGACCTGGCCAACCTGCTCAACGCCATGGGCGCGCGCATTTCCGGCGCGGGCACCGATCTCATCACCATCGTGGGCGTACCGCAACTGGGCGGCGCGGAGCACGCAGTGGTTCCCGACCGTATCGAGGCGGGCACCTTCCTGATCGCCGCAGTGGCCACGCGCGGCAACGTGACGGTACACAATGCCAACGCCGACCACCTCCCCGTGTTCATGGACAAGCTGCACGAGGCAGGCGCGGAGATCGAGGTGCGCGGCAACGCGATACGCATATCCGCGCGAAATGGTATCAAGGCCGTGGACTTTTCCACGCGCCCCTTCCCCGGTTTCGCAACAGACTTGCAGGCCCAGTTCATGAGCCTGCTCTGTTGCGCCGAGGGTGCGAGCCGTATCAAGGAAACCGTGTTCGAGAACCGCTTCATGCAGGCCGCCGAGCTGATACGCATGGGTGCGCATATCGATCTGGATGGCAACACCGCCATCGTGCGCGGCGTGCCTGCGTTGTCGGGTGCCCCCGTGATGGCCAGCGACCTGCGCGCAAGCGCTGCGCTGGTGATTGCGGGACTCATGGCTGAAAAAGGCGAGACCGCTATCAGTCGCGTATACCACATCGACCGGGGCTACGAGCGTATTGAAGAGCGCTTGTCTGCCCTGGGCGCAGATATCAAGCGGGTTAGAGAATAAGATTTATTGGTCCTATTGGACCTATCAAGAGCAAGTTCATGCAGCGCCTCAACATCACAGACGACGCCGGATACCAAGCCGCACGCGACTTCATCGTCGCCCTGTGCGACGTGGACGATTCGAGCGTCAGCATTCACGACAAGATTGAGCGCACGCGCGAGATTGTCGACGCCGTCCGCACGCGCGGCGACGCTGCCATTGCGGAATATACCGAGCGCTTCGACGGCGCAGCCCTGATCCCAGGTCAATTCGAACTCACCCCCGACCAGATCGACGCCGCCGTCCGCACAGTACCCAAAGAACTGGTCGCCATACTCGAACGCGCGCACGACAACATCCGCCGCTTTCACGAGAAGAACCTGCGGCAGTCGTGGGAAGAGACTCACGACGACGGCAGCGTGCTGGGGCAACGAATCACCCCGCTTGAGCGCGTGGGTGTGTATGTTCCCGGTGGCAAGGCCTTCTATCCTTCCTCCGTGCTGATGAACATCGTCCCCGCGCGCGTAGCTGGGGTAAAGGAAATTGTGATGGTGTCGCCGCCCTCCTTTGAGGGAAGCGTCCACCCCGCTGTGCTCGCCGCCGCGCGCATTGCTGGGGCCACCCGCGTGTTCCGCGTGGGCGGCGCACAGGCCGTGGCCGCGCTCGCCTATGGCACGGAACACTTTCCCAGCGTGGACAAGATCACCGGGCCGGGCAACACCTACGTGACCGCCGCCAAAGCCATCGTGCGCCATCGCGTCGAAATCGACAGCGAGGCCGGGCCGAGCGAAGTGGTGGTGCTGGCAGACGCCAAGGCCAACCCCGACTACGTGGTGGCGGAAATGCTGGCGCAGGCCGAGCACGACGAGGAAGCCAAGGCCGTACTGATTACAGACTCGGCAGAGCTGGCCGATGCCGTCGAGCAGCGCCTGCCCGTGCAGGCGGCAGCCCTGCCCCGCCGCGCCATCGTCGAAGCGTCGCTGGCGAACTTCGGCGCGATTATCGTGGCACGCACGACGGACGAGTCCATCGCCCTCACCAACCTGTTCGCCCCCGAGCACCTGAGCATACAAACGGAATACCCGCGCCGCACGGCAGACCGCATCACCAACGCAGGCGCGATGATGCTGGGGGCCTACACCCCCGTGGCCGTGGGCGATTACTACGCCGGGCCCAACCACATTCTCCCCACCAACCGGCGTGCGCGCTTCTCGTCGCCGCTTACGGCGGAAGATTTCCGCAAGGTAACCAGCGTGCTCTACTATTCCGAGCAACGCCTGCGCGCACACGGCGACGATATCATGGCCTTCGCTGAGGTCGAACAACTCGGTGCGCACGCGAAGTCCATCGGAGTGCGCATGGGAAAAGGTTGATTGTCTACCTGCAGTGCGTAGGGAAGGGATGCTGTCGTGCGGTTTCAACGTGAATTATTGAAAGACGTAGAGGGCTATGTGCCGGGCGAGCAGATGAACGACCCCGGCATCATAAAGCTGAACACGAACGAGAACCCCTACCCCCCCACGCCGCGCGCCACCGATGCGCTGCGCGCCATCGACCCCACCGGCCTGCGCAAATACCCTGACCCCGTGGCGGTGCGCTTTCGCGAGCTGGGCGCGGAACGATTCGGTCTGCCGGGGGCGGACTGGCTGGTAGCAGGCAACGGCAGCGACGAGCTGCTATCCTTGATTCTCCGTACCTTTGTGGACCCCGGCGACGACGTGGTCGCCAATTACCCCACCTACACGCTTTACGAAATACTCGCCCAGCTGCACGGCTGCACGCTGCGCTACATCCCCAGCGGCCCGAACTATGAACTCACCGAGGAGCACTTCGCCACAACCGGGCGGGTCTTCTTCCTCACGCGCCCCAACGCCCCCACCGGTGTGTCCAGCACGCGCGAAGAAGTGGCGCGCCTCTGTGAAAACTTCCCCGGCATCGTGGTGATCGACGAGGCCTACGCCGACTTTGCGGACGACGACTGCATGGACTTCGTGTTGCGCTTCGACAACGTGATTGTGCTGCGCACCTTCTCGAAATCCTTCAGCCTCGCGGGAATGCGCATCGGGCTGGCCGCCGCCCGCCCCGAGATTATCCGCGAGTTCATGAAGACGAAGGACTCGTACAACCTCAACGCCGTGGGCCAGGCCGTAGGCATCGCCGCGCTGGAAGATTACGCCTACATGCAGGAGCAGGCCGCCAAGGTGAAGGCCACGCGTACCCAACTGGTGGCGGACCTCACCGCGCTGGGCTTCTTGGTGCCGCCGTCGCAGGCCAACTTTGTGCTGGCCAAATGGGCAGGCAGCCCCGACGCCAAGACTATCTTCCAAACCTTGCGCGACCGCAAGATTCTCGTGCGTTACTTCGACGCCGAAGGATTGCGAGACGCGCTCCGCATCACCGTCGGCACCGACGAGGAATGCGCCGCGCTCATTAGCGCATTAAAGTCCGTCATTCCTGCGAAGGCAGGAATCTAGGCACCAGAGGGCTACAAGTTAGCAATCCGTCTTTGATCTTCACGGGCCCCTTGGGGGGCGCGCCTCTTCCTGCCTTGGCGAGAGTCTGCTCCATCAATTTCCACTCGGCGACCACGGGTGCCTAGATTCCTGCCTTCGCAGGAATGACGGATCAGGTCGAACGCGGGTACTCCCGCTCGATATAAGCAGCAAGTGCCTCTATAGTTTCCAGCGGCGCATCGCACGCATGGTTGCGGCAGAAATACACTGCGGGCGTGGTCTTGCCTTCGAGCAGCGGAAGCACGGCAGGCGGCGCAACGATCACCCGGTTCGGAATGTAGCACTGCCCGATAGCGGCAAGCGCCGCCTCCCGCTCCCCCACCAACGCAATCTCGACCGGCGGCACATGCAGCCAATGCAGCCCCCACAACAACTTAAGGTAGCCGCGCGGCGCGCGCGCCATCAGCGAACCACACGCCGCCAATACCCGGCGCGCGTGGGCCTCGTAGTCAGGCCGCTCCAGCAAACTCGCCAGCCGGAGCAACGCCAGCACAGCCACGGAATTGCCCGAAGGTTCCGCGCCGTCATACGACGGGCGTGTCCGCGCAATCAGGTGCTTGTGCTCGTCACCGGTAAAGAAGAAGGCGCCCGTGGCCTCGTCCCAAAACTTGGCCAGCATCGCGTCCACCAAGTCCCTCGCCGCGTCCAGCCACGCCGGGTCGAAGGTGGTTTCATACAGGTCCACAAATCCATTAGCGAGGAATGCGTAGTCGTCCAAGTAACCCGGCAAGCGACTCTCCCCCCGACGATGCGTGCGGAGCAAGGTGCCGTCGCGCCATTGGTGTTCGAGCAGGAAGCGCCCCGCTTCTGCCGCCGCTTGCGCATAGCGCGGTTCGCCGAAGGCCTGCGCCCCATGGCAGAACGAGGAGATCATCAACCCGTTCCAAGACGTGAGCACCTTGTCGTCCAACCCCGGCCTCACGCGACGCGACCGCACTTCGAGCAGCTTGTCGCGCATGGCAACAAGGCGTGCGTCATCCGCCTCGCCCGCACGCCGCAACACGTTCAGCCCCTGATGGTAAG
>JBIKMR010000130.1:0-11605 GCA_044359155.1 Candidatus Hydrogenedentales bacterium
GCCGCCCATACGAACCTCGACGTGGTGCCGGGCGGCGTAAGCCATGTGTTGGCGGAACGACTTGGTATCGAGCAGTGCCGCCCCCTGTTTCCCATTCCCCAAGGCAACTTGATCAAGCTGGTCATCTTCGTGCCGGATGCCAACCTCGACGCCGTCCGTGAAGCCGTGTGTGCTGCCGGGGCGGGCGGGCTGGGACGCTACACCCAGTGCAGTTTCAGCGCGCCGGGCGAGGGCACCTTCCTTCCGGGCGAAGGCACCTCCCCCCATGTCGGAAGCATCGGCACTCTCCACCGCGAAACCGAGCGGCGGCTGGAATTGCTGGTTCCCAAGGCCCGCCTGCATGGGGTGCTCGCGGCCATGCGCGCGGCGCATCCTTACGAGGAACCCGCCTTCGACATCATCCCCATTGAGAACGCAGATGAGGACGTGGGGCTGGGCGTGCGTGGCGTGTTGCCGGGAGATGGCATGAAGCTGGATGATTTCGCCGCCCATGTGCGCGATGCACTGGGGTGCGGCAGTCTGCGCGTGGTGCGTTCGAAGGAACGACACATACGCACGGTGGCCGTGCTGGGCGGCAGCGGCGGGGGCGATATAGCCAAGGTGCCGCACGACGTGGATTGTTACGTGACCGGCGATGTGAAGTACCATGATGCCGACTTGGCGCGCGAGCGGGGCTTGCCCGTTATCGACGCAGGCCACGTGGCGACAGAGTTGCCGATAGTGCCGGTGATGGCGCGATACTTGGCGGAGCGGCATCCCTCGCTGGCGACCTCCGCCTTTTTGGAGGCCGACCCCTTTACCCTTTTGGAGCAGTGACTTGAACAAGAATGGCGTTTACCTTACCGCAGGGGATTGGTCGATATTGACCAGCATCACCTTCGGCGGCATGTTGATATACCTTTTCATCGTGATGTACGGCACGGTGGGTGGGCAAGATCGCTTCATACGTTTTGATGCTCCAGGCGAGATTGAACTCACGCTGGACTGGACCGGCACCTACATGATCTTCCAAGAGTTTCGCCGCACGCCAGACAGCAAGGGCGAGATGCGCCCTGGCACCCCGGAGAACCTGGTTGCCCGGATGCAAAACGTGGATACGGGCGAGACCATCGACCTGACTACCCCAACGGAAACACACCGCTTCAACTTGCAGCGCATGATGGCGGAGGGCGTGTACGAGTTTACGATTGACCAAGCGGGCACCTACCGCTTCCTGACCGAGTATGCGCAGGGGAAGGAATCGGTCCCGTTGCGCTTCGTATTCACCCCAAGGCCGGTGGGGCAACAGCTTCGCTTCTTCTTCATGGGCACGGCCTTCATCGTGGGGGTGCTGGTACTGGTGTTCGCTTTGGCCTATGGCATCAATTGGCGGCGCGGGCTGACCTATGCCAAGCAGGCCGCGGCATGAGCCGCCCCTTGCGCGTCCTTTTTGTGGCGGGGGAAATGTCCCCCTTGGTGAGCACCGGCGGCTTGGCCGAGGTGGCTGCGGCATTGCCGCCCGCCCTGCGCAAGCGCGGGCACGACGTGCGCGTCGCCATGCCCTGCTACCAGCAGATACCGCGTGAGCACCGGGGCGAGCAGGTGGCGCTGTGTACGGCGGAGATGGGCACCCACACGCAGTTCGGCGCGCTGCGCCTGGGCACAGTCCCTAGCACGAACACTCCCCTCTACCTCGTCGAGCATGAGGGCTACTTCGGGCGCGCGCACCCCTACGGCACGGGCGAGCATGAATACGCCGACAACGCCGAGCGCTTTAGCTTCTTTTGCCTGGCGCTGCTCAATGCGCTGCCGCATACCGGCTGGATGCCGGACGTGGTGCATTGCCACGATTGGCACGCCGCCGCGTTCCCCGTCTTCCAGCGTTCGCGCTATGCCGATGATCCCCAATGGGACCGCGTGCCAACGGTGTTTACCATTCACAACATCGCCTTTCAAGGCCGCTACGGCAGCGACAAGCTGGCCCGCACGGGGCTGGACCCCGCGCTCTTCGAGAATGGCACGCTTGAATTTCATGGCGACATGAACCTGATGAAGGGCGCGCTGCTCTGCGCGGATCGCATATCCACCGTGAGCGAGCGCTACGCCCAGGAGATTCAGACGCCTGAGTATGGCGAGGGGCTGGACGGCATCCTGCGGGGACGTTCAACTGATCTATGCGGCATCCTGAACGGGGTGGACTACGGCGTGTGGCATCCCGCGAAGGACCCCTACCTCCCGGTCAGCTATTCGTCCGACGACCTAAGTGGCAAAGGGATCTGCAAGCGTGCGGTGCAGGATCGGCTTGGGCTGCCCCACACGGATGCACCGCTGTTTGGCATGGTGTCCCGCCTGTATTGGCAGAAGGGCGTGGACCTGCTGGTTGAGGCGCTCAAGCTGACTGCGAAGTTGGACTACCAGGTGGCCATACTCGGCACGGGCGACCCCGGCATTGAGGCCAGCCTGCAATCGCTGGCAAAGGAATTTTCGGGGCGGGTTGCGCTGGACCTGCGATACGACGCCACGCTGGCCCACTTGATTCAGGCGGGCAGCGATTTCATGCTGATGCCTTCGCGCTATGAGCCTTGCGGCCTCGGGCAGATGTACGCGCTGGCCTACGGCACTGTGCCGATAGTGCGCCGCACCGGAGGGCTGGCAGACAGCGTGCATGACGCCCACCCGGTATACAACGCGCGGGGAGAATCGAACGGTCTCTCCTTCGTGCCGAAGACCAAGGGCGCGCTGGCGCGGTCCATCGAGCGCGCCACCCTGCTGTATGCGGACATGCCCGCCTACAAAGCCCTGCAATTGCGGGGCATGGCGCAGGACTTCTCGTGGGAAATCAGTAGCGCTCGCTATGAAGCGCTGTTTGCCGACGCCCTGCACGCAGCCACCGCCACCGGGGATTTTGCACACGCGGGCTGAACTAGCCTTGGGCGGCTTTTGTGGGCTATACTCTGCGCTTTCCCGCCCTCACTTTTTCCGGGCGCGATCTATTCTTTGGGAGTTTCACGTGATGTACCGACCTGAAATCAAGGTATTGGACTGCACCATCCGCGACGGCGGCCTGATGAACAATTGGGAATTCGACAAGGCGATGGTGAAGGACGTGTTCAAGGGGCTGGTGGAAGCCGGTGTGGACTACGTGGAGCTGGGCTACCGCGCCGACAAAGCGGAATTTGACCCCAAGAACCATGGCCCTTGGCGTTTCTGCGACGAGGCCGACCTGCGCGACGTGGCGTTTGAAGACGCTAACACCAAGATTTCCGTGATGGTGGACGTTGGCCGCACGGACTACGCCGCCTTCCTGCCCAAGAGCGAGAGCATCATCGGCATGTTCCGCGTGGCCACTTATGCCAAGGACATCGACAAGGCCATCCACCTGGGCAACCACATCAAAGACCTGGGCTACGAGATTTCCGTCAACATCATGGCGGCATCCACCGTGCTTGAGCCGGACCTCGATGAGGCGCTGATCCAGCTGGCCGACACCAACTTCGAGGTGGTCTATTTGGTGGACAGCTTTGGCTATTTCTACTCCGAGCAGATTCACTACCTTGCGGAGAAGTACGTGTCCGCGTTGCCAGGCAAGCAGGTGGGCATCCACTGCCACAACAACCAGCAGCTGGCCTTTGCGAACACCATCGAGGGAATCATCAAGGGCGTGAACTTTGTGGACGGTAGCATTTACGGCATGGGCCGCGCGGCTGGCAACTGCACCACCGAGCTGTTGCTGGGCTTCCTCAAGAACCCCAAGTTCAACCTGCCCCCCGTCCTTGAGCTGATCGAGAAGCACTTCCTCGACCTGCACCAGAACCTGCAATGGGGCTACCAGATGCCCTACCTCATCAACGGCATCATGAACCACCACCCGCGCACCGGGCTCAAGTACATGGACACCAAGTTGGCAGGCAAGCCGGTAGGCTCCTTTGTCGAGTTCTACAAGGAAGTCACCAACCTCGACCAGATGGACTAAAGGCTACCCTACGTTGGGGTCGTCCATGTCGGGGAAGGCGTCTCGTATTTCCACGAACTTCTCGATGTTGTCAAAGAAGGCGTCAATTACGAAGGGATCGAATTGCTTGCCGCGTTTCTCGTGGAAGTATTCGAGAATCTTGTCCAGCGGCCACGCTTTCTTGTAGACGCGTTCGACACCAAGGGCATCGAACACATCGGCCACGGCCGTGACGCGGCCAAAGATATGGATGTCCTCGCCCGATATACCGTGAGGGTAGCCGCTGCCGTCATAAGCCTCATGGTGTTGCAGGGCCACGGTGGCCGCCGCTTGCAACAGCGCCCTCTTGGACTTGTGCAGCATGTCGTAGCCGATGGTGGTATGCGTCCGCATGAGGGGTACTTCTTCCGGCGAGAGTGGACCGGGCTTCTTTAGGATGTCGTCCGATATGCCCACCTTACCCACGTCGTGCATGGGGCTGGCGAATCGCAGGATGGTTACGTCCTCGTGGCTCAGGCCAATGGACTCGGCCAGCAACGCCGAATACTCCGCCACACGCTTTACGTGGTTGCCCGTCTCGCGCGAACGCGTCTCGACAATCTCACCCAACTTCCAGATTATCTCTCGCTGCGTCTCAATGATTTCGCTGTTCAGGCTAATGTTGTCATGTGCAATGGAAACATTAGTGCAGAAAATCTCGATAAGGTAGCGGTCCCACTCGGACAGGCTATTCCAGCCTTGCAGGTAGAGCAGGTTCTCCGCGCCGTTCTCCGCCTTGAAGTAGCCCACATAGCGGTTGTCTTGCAGGTTGAGTTCGCGCCGCTCGTTGCGCGCCCGCAAGATATCCAGCTGCAGGTCTTCTCCCAGCGCTTGCTTAATGTCGTGGTCTTCCATCCCCGCAAAGGAGCCCGTGCCCGCCACGATGCGCATGTCGTTCCCTTCGCACTGCGCGGCAAAGCCCGAGGCGCGGCAATAGAGGGCATCGTCCTTGAGGTTCAGCAGGGCGGTCAACTGAGTCAGCACGCCAATGAAGAACTGCTCCAGCGCCTTTAGCTCGAAGAGGGAGCCGGATGCCTGGACAATAGTTTCCAAGCCGCGCTTGTTGGTTTCCAGCCGCTTCAAGTGGCTGTATGAACGAAGCGACGCCACCATCGCGGTGAACAATTTTGTGGCGGTCAGCTCGGTTTTGGACTTGTAGTCGTTGATGTCGTACTCGAGGATGACGCGCTCTTCCGGGGCCTGGCCCGGCTGGCCCGTGCGCAGCACGATGCGTATCAGCGCATTGCCCATTTCCTGGCGAATGCGCCGCACCAGTTGCAGGCCCGCGTCGTCGAATTCCATTACCACGTCGAGCAGCACCACCGCCGTGTCGGGGTTGGCCTCCAGCACGTCATACGCCTCGGCTGCGGAATACGCGCTTAGGAATTCCACGGGGCGCCCGTCGAAGCTGAAGCCATTGAGCACCAGCCGGGTGACGTTGTGTACCTCCTGCTCGTCGTCGGCAATCAGCACTTTCCATGCTGTCACCTCTTCGGCGCCACCCTTTTGGGGAGGAGCATCTTCTTCGAGAAACTGGAGATCGTCGTCTTGCTCGGCGTTAGAGACCATGTGAACTTCCCCGGTTCGCGTTGATGGGCAGGTTCACGCGGAACGTGGTGCCCTTGCCGACTTCACTCTGACAATCGATGTCGCCGCCCAAGCGGCCTGAAATGATGTTGTATAAAATATGCAGCCCCAGCCCGCTGCCACCGCGTCCTCGCCGCGTGGTGAAGAAGGGATCAAAGATACGGCTGATGATCTCGTGGGGAATACCCTTGCCATTGTCGGTATAGGTGAAGATCAGGTTCTCGCCCGACAGTTCATAGTGCAATACGATTCTTCCCGTGTCACTGGGTTCATAGGCATGGGTCAGTGAGTTCATGATCAGGTTGGTGATGATCTGCGAGAACAGGCCCGGGTAGCTTTCCACCTCAAGGTCGTCTGGTCCTTCCACCACCACCTCGATGCGCGTCTTCTTTATCTTGGGACGCAGCGACAGCAGCACCTCGTTGGTGTATTCGACCACCCGGAAGGGGCGCTTGTCTTCGCTGGATTGATCCACCGCCACCTTCTTGAAGCTTTGCACCAGTTCCGCTGCGCGCTCGAGGTTGTTCATCAGCATCCGGCTCGATTCATAGGCCAGCTTGATGTAGCTGTCCAGTTCAGACTTCTTCAGTTGCCCAGACTCGAAAGCCTCGGCCACCTTCCGGGTCTGCTCCTTCAGGTACGATGCGCCCGTCACCGCCACGCCCACCGGCGTGTTGATCTCATGCGCCACCCCCGCCACCAGTTCTCCCAGCGCTGCCATTTTCTCCACGGTCACCAAGTGGTTCTGTGTTTTCTCAATGCGTTCCAGGGCGTCCTGCAATTCCGAGTTGCTCTGCCGCAGCGCAAGCGTGCGCTGCTCCACGCGCTTCTCCAGCTCCCCATTAATCAGCAGCACCTCTTCCTCGGCGCGTCGGCGTTCCGCCGTTTCCAGCGCCATGGCGAACACGTCGGTGACAGAGCCTGCGAACACCAGCTCTTCCGGGTGCCAATCGCGTTTGCCCCGCGCGTGCTCAAACAGCACAACGCCCCACGCTTCGCCGCCCAGCCGCAGTTGCGCTGCCAACATAGCGGTTACACCGCGCGGCGCCAGGTAGCGCAGGCGCAATTCTGTCACTCGGGGGTCCGTAGTCACGTCGCCCACTTGGGTCACCCGCACTTGGCGCAGCACCGGCGCAATGCCGGTATCGGGATCGAGCTGCAAGGGGGGGAGATAGGTATTGCCTTCAGGCGGTCCATCTACAAACGTTTCCGCCACACGGGAATACGTCCCCGTGCCGGGCACATTTCGCCACACGGTCACCGCGTTAATGCCCAAGGTATCTACGGCGGATTTACTGATACCCGCAACCAGCGTCTCAAATTCTTCCGCGTGTTCATTCAGCAGGGTGGCCAATGAAGCCAGCGCTTCATTATGCCGCTGCATTCGTGTGCGGCTGGAACGAAGCGCTTCTTCGGCGCGCCGCCGTTCGGTAATGTCTTTTACTAACACGGTGTAGGCAGTCGTCCCGCCCAGTTCCGTGCGCGACACGCGGATGTCCGCAGGAAAGCGTGAAGTGTCCTTGCGGCAGGCCCAAACTGTGGCACCCTCGGGGCGCGTACCCCAAAGCAACATGCGGTCCAGGGCAATCGCGCTTCCGCCTACCTCCACGGCGAACAACGCTGTCACCGGCTGGCCAATGAGTTCCATGCGCCTCCCGGCAAACAGCTTCTCTGCGCCGGGGTTCAGGCTGGTCATCACGCCGCCTTCGGCAAACGTGATGATCCCTTCGCCAATGTCGCGGATGATCGCCTCCGAGCGCAACACGACCTTCTGGAGCAGGTCGATTACCCGGTTGTATTGCTGTGCAATCTGGCCCACTTCGGTAAACGGTTCCACCGGCACGCGCTCGGAAAGTTCTCCCGTGCGGCCATGTGCTTCCATCGCGTTGAGCAGGTCCACCAGTTCCGTGGTGGCCCCGTGCTCGCTGAAGTTCAGGCCGTCCTGCTCCGCAGCAATGCTGACGCGCAAGGGGAAGATGCGGTTGAATATCCACAACAACACCAGCGCCACGCCAAAGGCCCACACGCCTGCCGTGGCAATGCCAATGCCCTGCACCACTGCCTGCTGTGCCATGCTTAAGCCCTTGCCAAGCACTTCCGGCTGACCAAACAGGGCCACGGCAAAGGTTCCCCAAATGCCCGCACCCAAGTGTACGGGCACTGCACCAACGGCATCGTCTATCTTCAGCCGCTCAAGCAGGCAATCGAGGCAAATCATCACCACCGCGCCGATTGCGCCAATGAGCACTGCGCTGGGTGCGGACACGGCATGGCAACTGGCTGTAATGGCGACCAGCCCCGCCAGGCTGCCATTCACCACATAGCCCACATCGGGCCGCTTGCGAATGGGCCAGCCAACGAAGAGGGCCGCTAGGCCGCCAGCGGCACCGGCCATAGAAGTGTTGGCGATGATCTTTGCAATCGAGTCATTGATGGACAGCGTGCTGCCGCCGTTGAACCCAAACCATCCCATGTAAAGCAGCAGGCACCCCAGTACGCTCAGGGGAATGTTGTAACCATGTATAGTGTTAACCTGACCATTGGGGCCGAAGCGACCGGTGCGCGGACCCAGCACAAACAGCGCGGCAAGCGACACCCAGCCGCCTACGCTGTGGACCACAGTAGAACCTGCAAAATCAACGAAGCCCATGTTCATCAACCAGCCACCGTCCGAGCGCCCATCTGCACCGTTCCAGGCCCAATGTCCATAAAGCGGATAGATGATGCCAGAGATGATGCAGGTGACTACGATGTAGCCGTCGAAGCGGATGCGCTCGGCAATGGCACCAGAAACGATGGTGGCCGAGGTGGCGCAGAACATGGTCTGGAAGAAGAAGAATGCCGTCTGCCATGGGCCGATGGTGTCGAAATCGAGCAGCATGGAATCTAGGCCGACCCAGCCCGCATACGTCATCCCGAACATCAGCCCAAAGCCGAAGCCCCAGAACAGTAGCATTGAGATGAGGAAGTCGGTGAGGTTCTTAATCGCAACGTTGATGCTGTTCTTGGCGCGGGTAAAGCCGCTTTCCAAACACATGAACCCGGCCTGCATGAGAAAGACCAGGCCGCCGTTCAACAGCATCCATGCGATGTCTAGCCGTTCTTGAGTAATGGCACGATTCTCCTGTCAGCCGGTCAAGGCCGATCAGGCTGCTAATGCAGGCGGCCAAGGTCGCCTGTAAATCTCCCCGTGAATACTGTAAATCATTCTCCCTCAGGAATCCAGCATTAGAGTTTTGGTCAAGAACGAACGCCGTATACCCCGCAAACGCTTATCCGAGGGCATCGAGTGGAAGAAATTTACACGGAGGACGGACGGTATACCTCCAACCGGATGCGCTGTGGTAGGCTGGCACAAACCCCCTATGGAGGCACGCCATGTTTGACCTCTTGACCTTCAACACGGGCTACTTTTCCCGCGTGTGGGGCGGCGACGCCCTTCGTACACAACTGGGTATGGACGCGCCCGAAGCTCCCGTAGGGGAAGCGTGGCTGTTGGCAGACCACCCGGCACACGAAAGCCGCGTGGCCAAGGGCCCCTTCGAGGGAAGCACCCTGCAAGACCTGATGGCATTGAACGATCTCGCGCTGCTGGGAACCCTGCCCAAGCGCACGCGAGACGGGCGCTTTCCTCTGATGCTCAAGCTGC
The DNA here is from genome assembly GCA_044359155.1 of Candidatus Hydrogenedentales bacterium. Classification (GTDB taxonomy): domain Bacteria; phylum Hydrogenedentota; class Hydrogenedentia; order Hydrogenedentales; family JAEUWI01; genus WGMK01. The sequence goes on from JBIKMR010000130.1 coordinate 9,207, forward strand.
TGGATTGTAACGACGTGCTCTCCGTGCAGATACACCCGGACGATGCGCTGGCCGAAGAGCTGGGCGAACGCGATGGCGGCAAGACCGAGATGTGGTACTTCGTGGATGCCGCGCCCGGTGCGGAGATCATTTGTGGCTTGGTCGAAGGTACCAGCGAAGAAGATCTGGCGCGCGCCGCGAGGGAAGGCGGTATGGCGGAGCTGATGAAGCGCTGGCCCGTGCGGCCCGGCGATGCCGCGCTCGTGCGGGCAGGCACCATACACGCCCTAGGTGCGGGACTGCTGGCGGCAGAGATTCAACAGACCAGTGACGTAACCTATCGCCTTTACGATTGGGACCGCATGGGCACCGATGGCCAGCCGCGCCAATTGCACATCGAGCAAGCCCTGCGCTGTGCCGCCTTGAATACGGCGTTCGACGGGTTGGCCGTGCCCACGGAACTCACGGCGGTGGATGCAAAGCGAGAACTGCTGGCCACTTCCGAATTCTTTGCCGCCGAACGCGTCAGCTTGAAGGGAAAGCTGCACATCTACGAAACGGGCGGCGAAAGTTTCCGCCTGCTGCTCTGCGTGGCAGGCAAGATCAAACTGCAATCCGGCGACGGCGAGTGCAAGCTCACCCCCGGCCAGTGCGCCCTGTTGGCAGGCGTACAAGAATGCTACGTGGCTGAAGGCACGGGAGTGATGTTGGATTACTACGTGCCGTCGGGTGGGTGAGTTATTGGAGGAGACCTGCGGTCGGGAGCGATTACGCGAATGGGGACATTCGCGGTCCGACGGAGGGCCAATCTCCTGATTGGCCTTGGAGTGCGGTTGCGTGACAACCATGCTAGGGTTTATGAAACCAGCCGCTCCAGAATCCTCTGCGCCAAACCAGGCTTCAGGAAACGATGCTGCGATTCCAGCGGTGTGCCTTTGCGTTTCGCAGTCAGCGTGCCGATGGGGCGTGGGGGAGAGGCGGTCAATAGGTCTATCTGCTCAATGAAACAGGCGGCATAGGCAGGCATGGCGTAGTCCCCGGCGGTAGCATGGGCGGCTTGGCCCATAGCCTGCACTTGGGATGGTTCGACCGTTAGCTGGTGCAACTGGGCGGCGAGTTCTTCCATCGCCCCGATGGGCACAATGCCGCCGTTGGTTCCCGGTGTAATCACCCCGCGCACACCGCTGCTTGCATCGGTAACGAAAGGCACGCAGCCTTCGGCCATGGCCTCGAGCATACTGCAACTGGTGCCCTCGAATTCGCTGACTTGCAGAAACACATCGTGCGCGCGCCAGATCTGCGCCATGCTTGCAGCAGGGACGGGGGGTTGAAACACCACGCGCCCGCCGTGGGGCAGGGCGTCCAGTGCGCACTGAAGTTCATCCCGTTGCGCGCCAGAACCGATGATGGTGAGCGTGAAGTCGGATTGATTCTTTTGCAAAGCAGACACGAGCGGCACGAAGTCCATCACGCGCTTTTGCTTCTGCACAATGCGACCGCCATAGATGAGGCGCAGGGGCTTTGCCTGCCAGTTGCGGTTCAAAGGATCGGGCACTTCTACTCCATAGGGCAGCGACACAATCTCGCCGCGTCTATGGGGAAGGCGCACGCCAAGGTTGTCCGCGCAGGTCTGGCTGGCGGCCAGGTATCGGCCCACGGTGGAATCCAGCCACGCCAGCGGCGCGTAGTATTCCGCGTCGGAATCGGAGTGGGCGTAGGCCAGCGTGCGCAGCGGCAGCCCCTGCTTTACCAACTCAGCGCAAAGGAGGAAAAGTTCCCACACGAAGTTCGGCATTACCACCGCGCTGGGATGCGCCCGCAGGTAGGCGCGCATGGCAGCCTCGGTGGTTATCTCCGCGTCGAAACTGCCCACGCCCTTGCCCGTGCGCCAGCAGTTGATCACCCGCACATCGTATCGAGGATGCGCGACCAGCACCGCACGCAGTCGCAAGGCCCACGAGGTCACGCCGGACTCAATGTCGGCGGCGGCGATTAGGATGGGTATGCGGGCTGCGCTCATGGATTTCCGTGGAACAGCGTGCTGAAGTCCACGCGCTCGAACACGTTCAGTCTGGTGCGTGCGCTAGCGTTGTAGATGCTGCGCCCTTCCTGCTCGAAGGTCTGCCGCGAAAGGGCATAGGCCGCCTCTTGTCGGCGCACGTCGGGCACGCCGATGGGGTCGCCTTCCTTGTAATAATCGTCGTCAAAGTGCAGCCCGCGCACTTTCTCCAGGTGTTCCTTGGTAATGGTAATGTGCTGCGGGTCAAACAGCTTCGGCAGGTCGCCGTAGTCGTGGTCCAGCCCAACGATGTACACCGGGTTGCACCCCAGGTGATACGCCCATTGCAGCATCAGGTAGGTGACCGTTGCGCCCAGGTGCGCGACGGCGGCGAAGTCTCGGCTGAACTGGGGATACTCGT
>JBIKMR010000131.1:0-11554 GCA_044359155.1 Candidatus Hydrogenedentales bacterium
GGGGCGAGCTGCCAGTGCGTTGGCGTCCATCAGGTTGATGCCGGGCATGGTCGGGGTGGGGGAGACGCCGCAGGCGGCGAGGATGGTGGGGACGAGATCGAGGCTGAGGACGGGGGTGGTTTCGTTGCGCAGCGGGGCCACATGGCCGGGCCAGTTGACGATGATGGGGGTGCGCAGGCCACCGTCGTAGGGCGAGCGTTTGCTACGAGGAGCATATCCGCCCTTGTCCTCGTTCTGTATCCAGCCGTTGTCCGCCACGTAGACCACCATCGTGTTTTCGCGCAGGCCCTTCTCCTCCAGCCGCTGCATCAACGCGCCGATGGTCTCGTCGAAGAACTCGCACATGGCCCAGTATTTCGCCACGTATTCGCTGCGCCCCTCGGCGCGGTATTTCTCCAGCAGGCGCTCGGGCGGGGTATGGGGTTCGTGCGGCAGAAAGGGCGCATACCAGAGGAAGAAAGGTTTGCCCTCAGCCTGGTCAATGAAGTCGAACACGGGGGCCATGCCCTCGCGGCCAATCTTCAATCCCTCGTCACCGTGGCGCCCGCCCTTGGCTGGGTCGCCGCAGGTCATGCCGTGGGTAAATCCGCCCAGCCGATAGTTGCCTTCCCACCATTTTCCCGATTGCATACTCAGGTAGCCATGCTTGCCCAGCAGCGCGGGCAGGGTGGTGGCGGCTTCGATATATCGCAGCATCTCGTGCCGGTCCACGCCGGGGGGCGGGTCGTTCGAGGTGATGCCGTGCTGGTGTGGGTAGAGGCCCGTAACCAGCGTGGCCAGGCTGCATCGGCACAGGCTGCCGGGCACATAGCCGCGCGTGTAGAGCGCGCCGTCGGCGGCCAGTTTGTCCAAGTGTGGAGTCTTTATCGCCTCGTGCCCCATAAAGCCGTAGTCGGTCCACGCCTGGTCGTCGGAGAGAATCATGACAACGTTGGGGGGAGGGGCATCGGCATAGCTGAGTTGCGGAAGCAGCATTAGCGCAAGGCGGAGTAGATGTTTCATGGTGTGCTTCCGGTGTCCTGAGTGCGGTGCGAAACCATAGCACAAAAAAACCGGGCCATCCCTTTGGGGGGATGGCCCGGATATAGCAGCGTTAAGCGGTAAGGCTTAGTTGCCCTTCAGCTCGATAACGGCACCAGCGGCTTCCAGCTTGCTCTGAAGGTCCTTCGCGTCGGCTTCCGACAGGCCTTCCTTGATGGTGGCCGGCAGGTTGTCCACAAGGTCCTTGGCTTCCTTGAGGCCCAGGCCAGCGGCGTCCTTCACAACCTTGATAACGCCAATCTTCTGCGAACCGGAGTCCTTCAGGATGACGTCGAAGGACGTGGGGCCAGCGGCGGCTGCGGGGGCAGCGGCGGCAGCCGGGGCGGCCATCGCCATCGGGGCGGCAGCGCTCACGCCGAACTTGTCCTCAAGGGCCTTCACCAGTTCGCTCAACTCGAGCACGGTCAGGCCGGCAATGTTCTCAATAATCGAATCCAGCTTGTCAGACATCAATCGTTCCTTTTCTCAGTGGCTGAAAGAATCAGCGTTTTGTTGTATTCACCAGCCGGGACTTAGGCCCCAGCTTCTTCTTTTTGCTTGCGGATCTGGTCAATGACGGTAACTGCGCTGCGCGGCACGGCATTGAGCACGCCCACGAATGCGCTGAGCGGCGCGGCAATAGCGCCGACCACCATGGCCAGCAGCACTTCGCGCGGGGGCAGATCGGCCAGGGCCGTAAGCTGCGCCTCGGTCACGGGCTTGCCGTTAAGCACGCCGCCACGAACCTTCACAAATGTGGAATCCTTGGCGAAGTCCTTCAGGATTTTCGCGGGGGTTACCGGGTCCTTAGAGAAAGCCCAAGCGGTGGGGCCTTCCATGCAATGGGCGGCTTCGCCCATGCCCAGTTCGTCCAGCGCGCGCTTGGCCAAGGTGTTCTTATACACCTTGTATTCGCAATCCGAGTCACGCAGTTTCTTGCGCAGCGCGGTCACTTGCTCGGACTTAATCCCCACGTACTGCGTGGCGATGGCGATGTCATATTCCTGCAGCCGTTCTTTAATCTCGGCTACGGATGCAATCTTCTCTACTGTAGGCAATTGCGTTCACCTCCTCTCTTCAAGTTGGAACCAACACCAAAACAAAAGGTCCCGTTCTGCCTTCGAGACAAAACGGGACACGCAATCTTTATTCAAGCGGGCCTCGGCCCAATGAAACGATCACGCGCTTCCCATGGTCTCTGCTGGCAACATTAAGGCCCTCGCGGGCCACCGGCGTTCTACGACACAATGGATGCGCCAAAACGAGCCGGGAATATAGCAAACGACGGGGGGGCGCGTCAAGCCAGGTGCGCGGTGCGAAGCTTCATGGTCTTTGGCCTTGGGGCGCGGGCTGAGATTGTGGGCATTCGGGCAATCGTCCCAAGGCGCTGAGGGCAGGGGGAGACAGGCCGCCCAGCGTGTCGGCCAGTGGCAGCAGCATATCGCTGGCGGTCAGGCATTGGCCGGGCTGGAGCAGACGGGCGGATATTTCCGTGCGCAGTTCACTGGCGTGGCTCGCCCATTCCTGCGGCAGCGTGGCCGGGTCTGGGTGCAGCCAAGCCGACGCCGCTTGCAACCCCAGCCACACGGTGAGCAAGGGATAAAGGTCGCCCGGCCCGGCGGATTCCTCAATGCACGCCAAGGGCGCGGCATCCGGCCCGCGCTTCCACAGCAGCAGGAAGTCCGCCCATGCCTGCATGTCGTCGGTGTATCTATTGTGAAAGCCAGCAGCATCTTCCGCAGGCAGTGCGCCGTATATCTCCGCCGTGGTCAGGATGCTCCACGCGGTTTGGGTAACGAAGGGGGCGGCGGATTGGAAGCCACGTACATGGGGTGCCGCCGGGGCATACACCGCCCCCGGTTCGCCGGAACGAGTAACCCTGTCAAGTGTGCTTTGCTGCCATACCGCTGCCGCATCCTGCGCGCGCCCTTGCTGAATCCATGGGTGGCAGACTTCATAGGCTTCGTGCGGCCAAAGCCCCGTGTGCATACCCTCAGCGCGCGGTACCTCTATGGCGCATTGGTTTTCCAAGGCGTGTTGGGCAATCGCGTTCAGCTCGATGAGTTCCAGTTGGTCTGCTGCAGTGGTTTCAGGGCTTGCACCAAAAGGTTGCTTGTGCGAAAGCACAAACGGTGGTGGTGACCCCACCGCATCGGGTCGCGTGAATGCGAGCCAACGCGGGCCATGGGGTATCGATTGAGCGGGAAACTCGCGGACTTGGCCCACCAGTTCCAGTACGGGGCCTGTCCCCCAAGGGGGCTTACCCGATCCGGAGAAGTGGTAGTAGTTAAAGGAATCTTCACGTATGCGCAGGAGGGCATCGGCATGTGCCTCGATCCTCTCCGTAATTGCAGGCGTACTTTCCAAGCCGCCGCTGCTGGCCATTGCCGCAGTATCGTTCCAAGCCACATGGGGGGCGGGCGCAAACCATGCGGGTGGCAACGCCAGCCCATTCCACCCGCCCGCATCCTGCGGTACGGCTGAATCGCCTAGGCCCGCATCGGCCACGGCTTGCAACACTGCCGATTCCGCAACGCCTTCCATGCGAAGCGATACCCCCATCTTCGTTCCAAATTCCAATGCCAGCGTCATCGCGCCATCCGCCTGTGCCCTCATTGGGGGCAGGGCTGGGTACTCCAGGAAGGCCATTGTCTGGTCGTGCAGCGATTCCGCGAACACGGCGTTGAGCGCGGCCAGTCCCTCCATGGCAGCATCCAGCAGGGCGGCGTTGGCAGTGGTCAACTGCACGAGCGTGTTCTCACCCGGCAAGGGACTCGTCAACGGCGCATCTTCCATCAGTAGGAAGTCATCGGGAAGGCGAATCCATAATGCTTCAAGCTGGAGAGTCTTGGCATTGCGCGATGCAAGGATGGCCGGGCGACCGTTTGCTTCTGGAATCAAGGTGTATTGCCCCGGATCGTCAGTCCATTCATAGGGGTTGCAGTCCTCTGCTACCTGTCCCGGCCAGAGTTCAGGCGTGGTGCTAACGATGAAGCACCCGTTGTAATGCAGATACTGGGGTTCCATGGGAAAATCCGCAGGCGCAAACAAAGTGTATGTGAACGGCGCGCCCGGTCCTTGGCCTTGGTTGCGCCATGCTTTCCAGAATGCGATCGGATTGCTGACCATACCCAGCAGGCCCGGCTGAAAGAAGATTGCGCCGCCCTCGGGTGACAGCGTCACAGCAGTATCATCGCCAATGCTGCCGGGGAGAGCGGGCAGCCATATTGCGGGCCCGCTCATGAGTTGCAAGGAACGCGCCTCCATCCATCCCGGAAGCGGACGTTCAGCTCGTGGAGGTTCCGGTGTAAAGTCGGTCAGGTCTTGCTCGATGGGGGGAAGTGAAGTAACTTGCGCCGCCTTGGGCGGGATGTTTATTGAGCTCCAGAGAATCGCGTTTTGCGGAGCAACCACGTTAAGCGGACGATGCTTGAGCCAGGCATCAAAGAGGAAGAGCACCAGCGCCAAGGCAGCCACTACAACCACCGCGCGAAGCAGCCATCGACTCCGGGGTGATAGGCTTGGTGGGATCATGACATGAACCCAGCATCATCGATAACCATCCCCAACCCCGTCATTCCCGCGCAGGCGGGAATCCAGTGCACACGCAGCATGGGCCTTGCAGGCTTCTGGATTCCCGCCTGCGCGGGAATGACGGAGATTGGGGTTGCGGTAGCCATGCTTCATTGTTCCCCATCGACGCTTGGGTAGTCTAGCACCAAGGGAAGGTGGGGGTTCCCTACACCCGAAACTCGTCGTCGAGGATGCTGGCGATGAAGCGCTCGACGGAGACGGGGAAGTAGCGGCAGTCAGGGGTGACGACGACGCCGGTGGTGATGTCTTCGCGGCGGGCGCATTCGTCGAGCACGCCGTTCACGGCGTCGTCGAGCGATTCATCGATGTGGGCCAGTTCGAACTGTTCGGACTTTATCTCGACGGGCTTGTCCGGGAACCCAAGAAACCCGAACATGCGCCCGGCGATTTCCAGGTCCACGTTGTCATCGCCGAAGATGTCCTCGTATTTCGGCCCTAGGTGCGAGGGGCGAATGACGAAGCGGGGGGAAACGTGGATGCGGCCGTTTACGCGGACCGAGCCGAAGCCACGCTCGTTGTCTTGCCCGAGGCAAACATAGGGCAGCTCGTGGTAGCCGGTGATAATGCCATAGGTAGGGCGGCGCACAATCTGGGTGCGCTCGTATATCTCGCGCATTTGGCGGGGGGACAGGGACATGGGGGTTGGGGTCCAATCAAGGGTGGGTCGTGTCGTGCACGAGCAGTATATTCTAGGGGTGGGCTGGTTGGTGTCGCAAACGACGCTATTGCGCTTGGGGGGCGTTCGTGGCAGAGTACCGGTGCGGCTGGCGCAATGCCCCCCGCACACGTTTGTGAACAACCCTACCAAGGAGGATGCGTAATGAAGATGCTACTGGGATTCGGATTCGCGGCACTGGCCGTATTGGCGCTGGCCCTGCCGGTGCAGGCGGAAGAAGCCGCCCGCGTGGGCGACCCCTACCCCCTCAACGTGTGCGCGGTAAGCGGCGAGCCGCTCGGCTCGATGGGCGATCCGATTGTCCACGTGAAGGATGGCCGCGAGGTGAAGTTCTGCTGCGGCGGCTGCACAAAGAAATACGACACCATGACCGAGCAGTTCAGCGCGCAGGTGGATGAGAAGATCATTGCCGATCAGGAATCGCACTACCCGCTGACGGTGTGCGTGAACTCGGGCGCAGCGCTGGGCGATTCGCCGAAGGTGTTCGTGGCGGGCAATCGCGAGATGAAGACCTGCTGCGGCAATTGCGAGAAGGCCGTGAAGGCGGACCCCGCCAAGTTCATTGAAAAGCTGGACGCGGCAGTGAAGGAAAAGCAGGCGGCAACCTATGCGCTGAAGACCTGCCCCGTGTCCGGCAAGGAACTGGCCGGTGGCGGCGTGGACGTGGTAGTGGCCAACCGCTTGGTGAAGCTGTGCTGCGAAGGCTGCAAGGCCAAGGTAGCGTCTAACCCGATAGACGCGATTACCAAAGTGGACGAGGCCGCCAAGGCCGCGAAGTCCTGATTCCGTTTAGCCACAGAGGGCACGGAGAACACAGAGTGTGTAGCAAGAGGCGGGGCCAACGGCCCCGCCTCTTTATCTTTTCTTCCCGTTTTCTTCTCCGTCTACTCTGTGCCCTCTGTGGCGACCTTACGCCTTGCGTGTTCCCCAAGGGCCCGTCAGCGCCAGCGTCAACCCATCCTTCTGGATGTTGAAAAACAACGTGCTGCCATCGGGGGAGAACGTGGCCCCGGCGAATTCCGAATCACCCTCGGTGGCATTGTGCGCCAGCTTGTAGATGCCGCCCTCGGGCGTGATGCCCACGATGTATTGCTCGCCGGTGCCGTCTTCGCACACGATGAGATCGCCCCACGGGGCCACCGTCACGTTGTCGCAGTTCTCAATCAGGCCGCCATCATTGGGTTCAATGAACAGGTGCAGCCGTCCCGGCGCATTAACTTCCTCTGCCGTTCCCTCGGCAGGGCTGGGAACATAACGCCAGATCTGCCCCTTGTTCAGTTTGCCTCCGTTGGTGCAGGCAAAGTAGATGGCGTCGTTGCCGTGCCACATGCCTTCGCCACGCGCGAACCTCGCCGCGCCCATGCCATAGCCACGCAGGCGCAGGTCGTTGTCTGGGTTATCAGTCTTGTCTATAGGCAACCATGTCACCTCGAAAGACTCGCCCGGCTCGATGGCCTTGCCCATACCCCAGTTGCGCGTGTCATAGCTGGCCACCCCCTTGCGGCACAACACCTCCAACCGACCGCCCTCGTGTAGCTTTTCTTTTACTGCGGGAACATAGCGGTAGAGCAAGCCATCGTGCTCGTCTTCAGTCAGATATACCATACCGCTCTTGGGGTCCACGGCAATGGCTTCGTGGTTGAAACGGCCCATGCCCAGCAGCGGCTTGGGCTCGGCCACAAACGCGTCCGCATGGGCAGGCACTTCAAAGCACCAGCCGTGGTCCTTCTCGTGCGTGGCGTCGGCCCGCTGCACGGTTTCCTCGCAGGTAATCCACGTGCCCCAGGGCGTGGGGCCGCCCGCGCAATTGCGGCTGGTGCCGCGAAGGCTGTGGAACTTCCGCAGCGTTTCGCCGCTCTTGGTGTCATACACAAAGGTGCTGGTGCCACCAAGGCAAGGTTGCTTGCCAAACCCGAAATCGTAGAAGGTGGCCGGGTCTACGTTCTTTATCAGGGCGTTGTCCACGCCATAGCCCGACTGCTCAAACTCGTCGGCGCTGTTTTCGTGGTTGCACACCACCACCGTGGTCCCATCGGGGCCAGCAAATGCTGCCATGCCATCAGGCCGCCCCGGCAGCAGCAGGCCGTCCACCGTCTGGTCCCCCCGCCGCGACACCACCTTGCAAGTGAAGCCCTGCGGGATATTCAGCAGGCCATTGGGTTCGGGAACAAGCGCCCCGAATCCTTCCGCAGCCAGCCGGGCCACCGGACCCTCAGCGGCGGCGCGACGCATCAACAGGGATAGCCCGCCAAAGCCCAGCGTGATGGCGGCGGAGGATTGCATGAACTGGCGACGTGAAATTTCCATGGGGGATTCCTTGCGAAATTGGGGTAAACAAACCGAGAAGCTAGCATCTGCGCGTTAGTGATTGGTGAGTAGTTGTGTTGACGCGGCGCGCAGGCATGGCCTATGGTCTGGGTTCACCATCCTGGGCAAGGAGCATTACATGGAGACAGGCATCGAGACGTGGGTCGACCCACAGGTTCAGTTCTCTGGCCGCATCTTCACTGTGCGTTCAGGCCCAATTATGCTGGACAACGGTGAGCCCGCCTATCGCGAAGTGGTGGACCACCCCGGTGGGGTTTGCGTTTTGCCGTTTGACGGAACCACGATAACGCTTGTCCGTCAATACCGAATCGCCGTAGGGGAATATGTAATCGAAGCCCCTGCAGGAAAGCTGGAGCCGGGGGACAATCCTGAACGGCGCGCCGCCCTCGAACTTGAAGAAGAGGCTGGATTGCACGCGGGTAATCTTATTCCGATGGGGGTCGTATTTGGCTGCGTCGGGTTCTGCTCTGAAAGGATTCACCTCTTTATCGCAACCGATGTGACCACCGTGGGACAGCAACTTGAGCATGAGGAGCGAATTGAACTCATCGACTTGTCGCTGCCAGAAGTTTCTAAGTTGCTGGAAAGTAATGCACTTACCGATGCTAAGACCATCGTTCTCTTGCAGCGATTTCTCGCATGGCTGGAAGCGAGCGCTTAACGATAGGTGTCTTTTCTGATTCAAGATAGCTCGAATGAAAATAATGTTAAATTTATCAAATAATGGTTAAAACAGAAAGGTTGACAGGATTCGGAAATTGGCTTAGTATGTGCTTCTAGTCGATTCAGGGGAATGGACGACTTTCGAGGCAGGCATACCATCAGCACCTCCGTGTGCAATTTGGCGCAGGTAAGATATTACGGTTGAGGGGAAGGGCCCATAACCGGTTTTCATATTGGTAATTAGGTACTCATAGAGCATGGTTTTCCTGCAAAAAGGGGAACGCATCAAATTGAGGGAGGATTCACACGTGAGAAGGTCGAATCATTGGTCGGCGAGCAAGTTCGCCAAAACGTGCATGGCGCTTGCGCTTTCTGCAATTGCGGTACCCGCACTTGCAGATGTGTATGACGCGACAAGTGGTGGGGGCACGATCGGTGCGCTCTCCATATCTTCTGGCAATTTGGTGATTAACACGGGTGGTCCTCTTCCGACGATGACGGATGGCGGCAGCATCAACTTCACGGGTGAAGTTGAAGCTGGCGAGGGCAACGGCGTTGCGGTGTTCCGTTTCACCGATGTAGATGTTACAGGCAGCACAACGGTGAGTGTCTCTGGCACGCGCCCGTTGGCGATAGTTTCTTCTGGCGACCTTGACTGGTCTGCCGCTACGGGCGTCATCGGCCTTACCGATGGTATCGGCGGCGGTGGTGCAGGCGGCGCTGCTGGCGCTGGCGGCTCCGGCGCGGGCACGGGCGGTGCGGGCGGCAGCGGCAACGCTGCTGGCGGCGCGGCCACGGGCACGGCTGGCATCGGCGGCACGTCTGCGGTTGCGGGCACTGCTGGCGGCGACGGCAGCGCGGGCACGGATGGCGACGCGGGCGCAGCGGGCAATGACGGCGCAGCGGGCGGTGTAGGCGGTGTGGGCGGACTTGGCTCGGGTACGGCTTCCTCGAACGCTTCCAACACGGGTGGTGCAGCAGGCTCCGGCGGCGCAGCGGGCCTGTTTGTGGGTGCGGTTGCCAACGGCGGCAGCGGCAACACGACGGTCATCGCGGGCGGCGGCGGCGGCGCTTTCAATACTAATGCAGCTTCGACGCCGGGCTCCGCTCCTTCTTTCGCGGGCAGCCTTGACGGTACAAACGCAACGGACGGCACGGCGGGCGGCAACGCTACCGATGCGACGGCAGGCGGCGCGGCGAGCTTTGCCGTTGCGGCCAACACGCTTGACTTTGTCGGCGGCGTTGGCGGCGGTGGCGGTGGTGGCGGTGGTCAGGGTTCTGGCGGCCAGGGCGGCGGCGAAGGCGGTGGTGGCGCTTCGGGTGCGGGCGGCGGTGGCGGTGGCGGTGTGGATGCGAACAACATTTGCGGCGGTGCGTTTACGCCCCCGGTACCCCCGGCTGAGACCGAGGGCCGTGGCGCTGACGGTGGCGCGGGTGGCGCTGGTGGCGCCGGCGGTGCGGGCGGCAACGGCGGCACGGCATCGGACGGCGGCAACGGTGTTGCTGGTGCCAATGGCGGTGGCGCGATTCTGCTTGCCTCGCAAGGCGTGACGATATTTGGTGCATCGGCGGACGTGTCCGCCGGTTCGGTTAGTGGCGTAGCGGGCGCAGGTTCGGCAGCGGTTGCAGGCGCAGGCGGCGCTTCTGGCGCAGCGGGCGGCGCGGGCGGCGCGTCGGCGACCAATGCCATCACGGCTGCATGGCGCACGATTGACGGTTCGAATTATTGCACGGTTGATAACAGCGTGAGCGGCGCAGCGGGCGGCAATGGCCGCACGGGCGGCAATGGCGGCAACGGCGGCGCGGGCGGCCAGTCTGGCACGTCTGGCGCGGGCGCCACGGGCGGCATTGCGACCCCCGGCATGGTGAAGCTGCACGGTTCCGTGCTGCTGACGGCCGGCTCCAGCGTGACGGCAGCGGGCGGCGCAGGCGGTGTTGACGCAGACAAGGGCAAGCTGACACTTATTTCTAACCAGAGCGCGGTGAGCGCGGCTGCCACGGCAGCGGCAGCAGACCCGACGAGCTCGGCGAGCGAGACGGTTGTTGGCCGCACCGGCAACGCGGCGTTGCTTAACGGCGCGACGACATGGTATCCCTCGGGCACGAACCCGAAGATTGGTGAGCTTGTGGGCGGCCCGGCGACCGAGGGCACGATAGCCAACGGCGACACGTGGAACGCGACGCAGGTAGGGGCCGACACGCCGGTGCTTGACGACCCGCGCATCGACGTGGTGGTGCTTGAAGAAGCCACGGACGGCGGCGTGTTTGACGGCTACGCGCAGGTGTTCCTTATCAACCAGATGAACAAGACGCTCAACGGCGTAACGATTGACGTGGGCAACGGCCCGCTGGCGATACCGGGCGGCACGCTTGCCGACGGCATCACCTTCACGACGACGGTGGCAACGGCTGACCTTGCCGACTTCGAAGTGGACTTCGACCGCCTGGCGGCGCAGCTTCGCACGGGCACGGGCACGGGCATCGACGGCCTGGTGAGCAGCGTGTCGGGCACGAACACCTCGTACATCGGCACGGTGGTAACGCTGGGCATGGACTCGCTCGAGGGCCTCAACCCCTACGCGATCACCTGGCAGCAGAACGGCTCGACCTTCTCCCCGTTCTCGACGAGCGACCCGGACGTGGATCCGGACAACGGCAATCAGGACGCGACGATCCAGCTTTCTGGCATCCACCTGACGGGCGGCCTGTACAAGGCAACCGTGAACGACGTTACGACGGACCCGAGCGCGGAGACGGCGGAACTCCAGATCAACGTGGTCGCAAACTTGGGCAACCCGACGGTGAGCCCGACGACGGCGACGAAGAACGTGGGCGACACGCACGCGATTACGGTATCCGTAACGGGCGGCGTGCTTCCGCTGAGCTACCAGTGGGAACTTGAGCAGAACTCGAACCCCGGCGTTTGGATACCGCTTGACACGGGCGTGAACCCGGCGGTGGACGCGCTGGTTACGGATGCGACTTCGGCGACGCTGAACATCAACGTGAACAGCGAGCCGCTGCTTGAGGGCAAGTTCCGTTGCATCGTTTCTGACAGCGGCATCTGGACGAAGACCTCGACGCAGTCCACGCTTAACATCACGAACTTCCTCGGCACGGGCACGCTGGTTGGCGCGAACGCCTACACGGGCGAGAGCGTGCAGCTTACGCTGAACGTGTTTGGCGCCACGCCGCCGTACACGGTGGAGTGGTTCAAGAACGGCGGCGCAAGCCCGATCCTCACGCAGAACGGCGCAGGCCCGGCCTTCGTGC
>JBIKMR010000383.1:0-3195 GCA_044359155.1 Candidatus Hydrogenedentales bacterium
TGAAGGTCCAAGCGAAGTCGCCATTGCCTGCCGTGCCCTGGCGGGGCACTTCCATGCAGATCTCTCCGCCCAGTTCGCCGAGGACGTAGGCGTAGTCCAACGGTTCGCCGGGGCCTTCGGGCACGCCGCAGACTGCGATGTTGTCCACTTCCCACACGCGGCCTTCGCCACCGGCAATGCCCGTGGAGGTATAGCGGAATGCTACATAGGTGGAAGCGCCCAGGTTGTTGCCGAGGCTTACAGCGCCAGACGAGGCAAACACGTATCCGCCCACGCTGGGCAGCGTGACGCTGAGATTGGTCCACGTTGCGCTGGCCGGGTTGGTATGCACGGAGGGGTTGTAGTTGGTGGAGACCTTGCACTCGAGCGCGGGGCCGTTGAAGTTGTACGCGGAGTCGAACGTAAGGGTCGCGTCTTCAAACGAAGTCAGGTTCATGGCCGGGGTAATCAGCCAGTCGTCGCTGGCCACGTCTGCGCCGAATCCATTGATGCGGGCGAACTGGGTGTCCGCCGCAAAGATGTGCCAGTTGGCGTCGTTGCCCGTGCTGGCCACGCTGACGCGGGTCATGTCCTCGAAGTCGTCGTCGTTGTTGTCGGTGGTGCTATTGAAGTTGCTCTCGAAATCTTCGGAGAAAACCTCGTTGTCGCAGGGGGGGGTGGGTTCGCCCTCGGTCACGCCTTCACCTTCACCCTCGAGTTCGCCCTCAAGCACCGAGGTGCAATCGATAGCGTGGCTACCCAGCCCGGAAGTCGTGTCCTGCGCAAAGGTGTTCCACTCGATACCGAGCGTGGAGAGAGGGGTGAATCCATCGGGATTGCCAAAGCAAACGGCTGCCTTGCGGCGTAGTGTCTGGTTCTGTGTGGAATTGCCGGCGCTTGTCCATGACGTGCCGGGGTCTTCGCCGATAACACCAACGACGTCAACCGGGTCGCCGTCTTTGAAAAGGGCGATCACGTCATTTCCGTTGAAGGTGAGCGGGCAGTCCGGGAAGGCGCAGGTGCTGTCGGCTGCCGCCAGGATGGCTGCGTTGGCCGAGCTGTTTGCGATTACCAGCGTGCCGCGCGCGGGGAGCGAGGGGAGAATGAGGTCGAGATCAATCGCCACGGTGAAGTCTGGCGAGCCATTGGAATAGAGTTCGAGTGTGTAGCCGTTAAGGTTCTCGGCGGTAGTCTTGCCGTTGAAGATTTCGACGGCCTTGTTATTCGAGGCTCCCTCAAGGTACTCGCTGATAATCATACCGCCTTCGCCGATGCTTTCGCCTTCGCCTTCGACAACGCCTTCACCCTCGACAACTCCCTCGCCTTCGCCCTCGGCAGGAGCGCCATCCGTGACGACTACGATGTCGTCCACTTCCCAGACGCTGCTCTGTCCACTGCCGGTTCCGGTCGAGGTATAGCGCCAGGCCACGTAGGTGGATGCGCTGATATAAGGCGTGAGGTCAACGCTTCCGGAGGCCTGCCAGGTGTAGCTGCCCGTGGAGGGGGCGGTGAACGAGAGGTTTGTCCAGGTCGCGCTGCCGGGGTTGGCATTCACGGACGGGTTGTAGTTCGTCGATACCTTCAACTCGAGCGTAGGCCCGGTGAAGTTGTAGGCGCTTTCGAAGGTAATCGATGCGGTGGTTGCGCCAGCCAGGTTCAGCGCGGGCGTAAAGAGCCAATCGTCGCTGGCCACGTCCGCGCCAAAGCCGTTCACGCGTGCGAACAAGTCACTGCTGAAATCAAATATGTGCCAATTGGCATTGTTGCCCGTGCTTGCAACGCTGAACTGCGACATCAACTGAAAGTCATCGTTCGCATTCACCACAGTGTCGTTTGCATTGTCCGTGAAGTCTTCCGAGAAGACCGTGGCTGCTTGTGCCGGGATGGCCATTAACAGCGCTGACAAGCCCACGACGCACCATCGCTGAATAAACATGGTTTTCTCCTTGAAAATTAAACATTGTGGATAGAAATTAAAAAACAGAAAACAGCGGCACAGCCCGACCGCTTAACTGGTACTTCCCCAAGTACAAGGCACTGCAAAGCCTCGTTCCGAATTCCTGCGCAGTCGCAGTATCCACATCAATTGCTAGAGAGGGATAAGAGATTTATTAGGATTTGGATGAATTCTGGTTAGGGAATATCTGAAATCCTTTGTTTTGAAAGAAAAACCGCCGCCAAGTTAGATGGCGGCGGTTTGGTGAATTTCAATTAAATCAGGAGTTTTCAGCCCCCCGACATGCTGTCGGCGATATCGCTTTCCCAGTTGCGGCCTCCACCATATTCGCCAAGCTTCACGGGGAACTCGGAATCGTAACGCACATACTCAACGTGGCCGTCAAGAAAGAGTACGTTGCTTCCGCCGGGCAGGTGGTTGAAGGTTTCGATGCCAGCCGTCTCGCCAAACTGGTTGCCGCCGTCATCGCTTATCTTGCGGCTCTGGCCCCACCCGTCCATCATTGTGGGCAGCGCACTCTGTGCGCTTGAGGAAGCGGCGGGGTTATTGATGTCGGTAATGAGGAAGCGCTCAACGCCCTCGCGAAGTCGATAGATGATGTCCTCGGTGTAGATGGGTGCGCCATTGGCGTCTTCTCCCACCTTGCGGAAGGAGAGGGAAAGGTTGGTCATGTCGGCATCGCCGTTCGGGGTGGTGAAGCCGGTGTCCGCTCCAACAGTGAAACGCGCCCCGCCGGTGATTTCATAGACCCCAGTCCAGGTGTCGCCATCGTCGTCGTAGAAAGCGGCGTTGTAGGGGCAGCCCGCGCCGAGGTCAAGCAGGTAATCGTTGGGGTCATTCTGGCTGCGCACACGCTCTGCTGCCTGCTCAAGCGCATACCATGCCTGCGAGGCGGAGGTAGGGTCCTGCACGGCGTAGCCGAAGTACACATAAGAACGCGGGTAGCTGAGGTGGGCCAGCAAGCAGTTCGAGTTGGCCTGCCCCTCGGCGATCAGCTGCTGAATCTCGTCCACCCCTTCTTGGAACGGTAGGGCAACCTGTCCCCAGACCGTCGAGTCTGCCTGCGAATCAGACGGGCAAAGCATGACATTCGGGTCGGAAATGTATTCCGGGAATATCTGGCGCATGTCTGGCCCGCGCAGGTCGTCGCGGAAGCCGGGCAACAGGTCTTGCAGCTTGGGGAAATCCCCTCGGCTTTCATTGGCGTACATCTTGAAAACCAGCCCCATCTGCTTGAGGTTGTTCTGACAAGAAGCGCG
>JBIKMR010000384.1:0-3190 GCA_044359155.1 Candidatus Hydrogenedentales bacterium
GACCAGATTCCCCACGTGACGAAGTTTGTGGTGTGGGGCGACGATGCGCCGAAGGATGATTCGAACATCACGTCTCTGGCGAAGCTGATTGAGGAAGGTGCGATTGCCGACGGATCGCACCCCGGCCTGTATGAAGAGATGCTCGAACGCGTTGACCCCGAGACCTACGCAATATTGGTATACACCAGCGGCACCACGGGTCCGCCGAAGGGCGTGGTGCTTACCAATGGCAACTGCGTTTCCGTGGCCATCAACGCCTGCGAGCACGCGGACTTCTTCGGCGAGGAAGACTCGACCATCGCCTACCTGCCCCTCAGCCACGTGGCGGAATATATGGGTTTCCTTACGCGCATGATCTGCGGCGTGTCGGCCTACTTCTGCCCGAACTTTGCGAACGTGGGGGATGTGCTGAAGAACAAGCAGCCCACGGTGCTGCTGGGCGTGCCGCGCGTGTACGAGAAGGTCCACCAGAAAATCATAGGCACGGTGAATTCCGCGCCGCCGGTGCGGAAGAAAATATTCTATTGGGCCTACGGCGTGGGGTGCCAGGTGGTGCGGCTGCGCGAGGCAGGCAAGCCCATCCCGGCTGGACTGGCCGTGCAACACAGGTTGGCCGACCGGCTGGTGTACTCAAAAGTGCGCGCCCAGCTGGGCGGGCGCGTCCGCATGATGTTCACGGCGGCGGCCCCCATCGACCCGCGCATCGTTGAGTTCTTCATGGCCTTCGGCATGACCATGCTCGAGGCCTACGGTCTTTCTGAAACCAGCGGCGCAAGCCACATTAACCTGCCCGACAACTTCCGCCTGGGCACGGTGGGCCTGCCCATCAAGGGCTGCGAGCAAATGATTGCGCCCGACGGCGAAATCCTGCTGCGCAGTTCCGCCGTCTTCCGGGGCTACCTGAACCGGCCCGACGCCACCGCCGAGGCAATCGACGAGGACGGCTGGTTCCACACGGGTGACATTGGCGAGATCGACGCGGATGGCTTCCTCCGGATTACCGACCGCAAGAAGAACCTGCTGATTACTGCAGGCGGCAAGAACGTTGCCCCCGCGAATATCGAGGTGCTCATCAAGCGGGAACCCGCAGTCTCGCAGGCTATCGTGATCGGCGACCGCCAGCCCTTCCTCACCACCCTCGTCACCATCAACCCCGACGCGCGCGCCACCATGGGCGAAGAAGAACTCGAAGCCCGCATCCAATCCATCCTCGACGCGACCAACAAGGAAGTCGCCCGCTACGAGCAGATCAAGAAGTTCCGCATCGTGCCGCGTGAATTCACCATCGAAGACGAGGAAATGACCCCCACGATGAAGCTGAAGCGCCGGGTGATCATGGAGAACTGGGCGCACCTGGTGGAAGACATGTACGCCGGGGCAGAGGAGGCGGTGAACGTCTAGCCCCAATTGCGCTATGCTACCCGCCCCCGACGCTCCCTGCGCCGGGGGCTTTGTTCTATCTGCACCCTGCAAGGAGTCTCCCCGTGCCGCTGAGTATTGGAATCGTGGGCCTGCCCAACGTGGGCAAGAGCACCACGTTTAACGCGTTGACCGAGGCCGCCAGCGCCGAGGCCGCCAACTATCCGTTCTGCACCATCGAGCCCAACAAGGCCATCGTGCCGCTGCCCGACCCGCGCATGGAAGCGCTGGCCGCGCTAGCCAAGCCCGAGAAGGTGCTGTATGCCACGGTCGAGTTTGTGGACATTGCCGGGCTGGTGAAGGGCGCAAGCCGGGGCGAAGGATTGGGCAACCAGTTCCTGGGGAACATCCGCGAGACCTCGGCCATCGTGCACGTGGTGCGTTGCTTTGACGACACCAACGTGATCCACGTAAACGGCACGCCCGACCCGAAAGACGACATCGAGGTGATCAACACCGAGCTGGCGTTGGCGGATCTTCAGCAGCTCGAGAAGAAGATCGAGCGCATGGGCAAGATGCTCAAGGGCGACAAGAAGCTCCAATTGCAGATAGACGAGGGCGAGGGCATCAAGGAGCACCTGCTCTCCGGCGGGCGCGTGGCCACCTATTCCAACCGCGACTCCGACGCGTGCAACCTGCTGTGCGAAGATATGCGCTTCATCACCGACAAGAAGGTGATCTACGCCGCGAACGTGGATGAGGCCGGGCTGGCCGAGGACAACGACTATGTGAAGACAGTGCGTGCCCTGGCTGAGGCCGAGGGCGCGGAAGTGGTAAAGCTCTGCGCCAAGCTGGAAGAAGAAATGAGCGGCATGAGCCGCGACGAGCGCCAGGAGTTCCTCGACGAACTGGGCGTCACGGAGAGTGGCTTGGGGCAGATCATCCACAAGGGCTTCTATGCTTTGGGGCTGATCACCTATTTCACCGTGGGTCCCAAGGAAGTGCGCGCGTGGACGATACCCAAGGGTTGCACCGCGCCCAAGGCCGCGGGCGTCATACACACCGACTTCGAGCGTGGCTTCATCCGCGCCGAGGTGATCGCTTACGACGCCTACATCAAGCACAAGACCGAGGCCGCCGTGAAGGCCGCAGGCGACATGCGCGTCGAGGGCAAGGAATACGTCGTACACGATGGCGACGTGATGCACTTCCGGTTTAATGTATAAATCCGTCTGGTCATTTCCGCCTTCGCAGGAATGATGGTGTACGGTTTTTCGCATGGAGGGTCATCACGATGTCGCCAGCCAAACCTTTGCTTGTCCTTGCCTGCCTGTTCTCCCCCCTGTTGCTTGCCGCCACGCCGCCGCCAGAGCATCCGCTGCTCACCCCGGAACTGCTGGCCGAGCTGGAGAAGGGCGAGGCGGTGATCGCGAAGTCGCACGAAAAGGGCGAGGAAGGCAACGACGCCGCGAGCGCCTCGGCGCTGGGGCTGATTGAAAAGCCTGCGGCGGATGTCTGGACCGTACTCAATGATTTCGAGAAACAGCCCGAGTTCATGCCGCGCCTTGAGAAGGTCGAGCGGTACGAAACCACCCAGCCGACCATCGGGCTTAACCACACGCTCAAGGTGCTGTGGAAGCGCGTGAATTATCACTTGCTGATGGAGGTGGACAACGCCGCCATGCGGCAATCGTGGAAACTGGACGACAGCAAGAAGAACGACATCAAGACAACTATCGGCACATGGACGCTGCTGCCATGGGGCGACGACCGCTGCATCGTGGTGTATGACATCGAAGTGAACACCGGCATGGCAGTGCCCAAGTTCGTG
>JBIKMR010000132.1:0-11447 GCA_044359155.1 Candidatus Hydrogenedentales bacterium
ATGGTCGTCACGGCAAACTTGCCGTCAACACGGGTGAAAAACTTCCCGGATTCCACGTCGTCTACCACCGGCACAAACCGACGCGTAAGCCGCACCAGCGGGTTGCGCTCCGGCTCGATGGCCTCATGCTGGGATACCATCAACTTGGCTGCCGTGGCCAGCAGCATCACCGCGAATACGTAGGTAAGCCATTCAAACTGGTGAATGAGCGCCATGCCGCCGATGATCATCGCCCCGCGCATGACCAACGCGCCGAGAATACCCCAGAACAAGACCTTGTGCTGAAAGCGTTGAGGCACGCCGAAGAACCCGAAAATAACCGCAATCACAAAGATGTTGTCCAGGCTCAGGCTTTTCTCCACAACGTACGCCGTGAAGAACTCGAGCGCCGCCTGCCCCCCTTCCAGCGGTAATCCCACCGTTTGGCCCAGGCCCAGCCAGTGGTTGCTGTATCCAAAGTAGAGCAACACGTTGAAGGCCAAGGCCAGCGAAATCCAGACCCCAGTCCAGATCAACGCCTCCTTCGCCTTTACCGCGTGGGGGTTTCTATTGAGCACCCCCAAGTCGATGGCCAACAATACCAAGATAATCGCAATGAACCCGCCCCAGACCCAGAGTGTCATGCTGTAACTTCGTGCTCCTCTTTCTTCGTATGTCCCGCAGTTTGACGGGGCTTGTCCAGATGGCAACAATCGCCAAAGCCGCCCCTGTTTCCGAGTTCCCGAGGAAATACAACGCGGCTGGGGGATTTATTCACCAGTGATTACACAAGCATTTAGCGGTCGCGTACGTGGGCGGTGGCTAGGCCGGGGGCCTGCCTTGGACTTTCATATAATTCATGGCAAGCTAACCCAGCTCGAAGCGGCGGGGCGTGGACCTGTCGAACTCGGCGCGCATGACGCCATTCTGGCTCCTCCGCTGCTGGATATACAAGTGAACGGCGCAAATGGCGTGGACCTGCAAGACCCCAAGCTGGACGTTGCGGGGCTGTGGAAGATCACGAACTTCCTCGCGGAGCGCGGCGTGGGGCGTTGGGTGCCCACCTTAGTGACCATGCCGCTAGACGCCATGGAGCACGCCTGCCAGGTGATAACACAGGCCATCGCCAGCGACCCCGCCCTTGCCAAGGCCATGCCGGGGATTCATTTAGAGGGACCGTTCATCTCCCCGATGGACGGGCCGCGCGGCGCGCACCCGCTGGCGCACGTGCGCCCGCCGGAGTGGAAGACCTTTGCCCGAATGCTCAGGGCGGCGGAGGGCCGCGTGCTCTATACCACGGTTGCGCCAGAACAACCCGGCGCGGTGGCCCTCATCAAGCGCATTGTCGCGGCGGGGGTGAAGGTGTCGCTCGGCCACCACCACGCCACCACGGCACAGGTGCAGGCAGCGGCAGACGCCGGGGCCACCCTCTGCACCCACCTGGGCAACGGCGTGATGACGCACCTGCCCCGGCACGCCAACCCGCTCTGGCCACAGTTGGACGAACAACGCCTCTCCGCCTCCTTCATCGCCGACCTGCACCACCTGCCGCCCGAGGTGCTCCGGGTGATGGTGCGCGCCAAGGGCGCAGGCCGCAGCATCTTGGTGTCCGACTGCACCGCGCTGGCAGGCGCCAAGCCGGGCCGCTACGCCAGCTTTGGGCAGGCCGTGGAACTGGGCAAAGACGGCGCCATCCGCATCCCCGGCACCCCCATGCTCGCAGGCAGCGCCAACACCCTCGACGAATGCCTCCGCCGCGCCGTGGCCGCAGGCGCATTCACCTGGGCCGAAGGAATCGCAGCCGCCACCACCAACCCCGCAAAAGCCCTTGGGCTGACAGCGAAGACCGCTGGACCAAGGGTGGGGCAAGCCGCGGAGTTTGTGGTGTTTGGGGGCGAAGAAGAGAAGTCCCGCACGCAGGAGGATGAATGAAAAAGAAGTTGCTGATTGTCGCGGGGGCCATTGCATTGGCGCTGTTCCTTGTCTGCGCCGCTATCATTTATGTGGTTCTCCACCGGACCGAAGGCCAGTACTTCGATTCCGCCGGGGTGAAGATTCACTATACCGACGAGGGAAGCGGCATCCCCGTTATATTGGTGCACGGCTACACCGCCAATGCCGACATCAACTGGCGGCTGCCGGGCATTCACTCCAAGCTACGCAAACATTTCCGCGTCATCGCCATGGATGTGCGCGGGCATGGCCTGAGCGATAAACCACATGACCCCGCCCTCTATGGTATGGAGACAGTGAACGATATTGTCCGGCTAATGGATCACCTGAAGATTGAGAAGGCGCATTTGGTGGGCTACTCGATGGGCGGTTTCATTACGCTGAAGTTCTTGAGCAAATACCCCGACCGCCTTCTCTCGGCCATGCCCTGCGGGGCCGCATGGATGAAGCCGGGGGACCCGCTGGAAAATCTTCTGGCAAACATTCATAAAGAGATCAGTTCGCAAGGCAGTTTGGTGCGAGGGCTTGCCGGAAGGTTAAACGATCTGAAGGCGCTGGGTTCCGTGGCCGAAGCCTTCCACCAGATCGCTGTGCCCGAGGCGGACTTACGCACCGTGAATGTAGCGGTGATGGCCGTCAAGGGCAGCGAGGAGGAGGTGGTTGTGGGGGGCAGCGACCTGAAGGGCGTGCTGCCTAACTATGAGGAGGTCATCATCCCCGGTGGCAATCACCAAAGCGTCGTTCTATATAGCGCGTTTCAAGATCGCATCGTGAGCTTCTTGCTGGAGCATTCACCCCCAAAATCCTGACGACGAATCGCGTTAAGGGAGCACTGATGGAAACGATGGAAAATCATATTGACTATTTCGTTTCCAGATGATAGCATGGGAGAAACTATACGGAAACGCGAACTGCACAAGTGAATTGGAGACAGTCATGGAAATCGGCAGCTTCCTCGGCTTGACCAGCGAGACCGTCCTTCTCTTCAGTGTGCCGCTTGTTCTCGTGTTGATTGCCGCAGAAGTGGTGGTCGGAAGCTTCAAGCATGTCGAATACTTCAAGCGAGACGACATGCTTGGAACGCTGGGGATGCTGATTGGCAATCAGGTCATGGCTGCTGCAACCAAAGGGCTAACTTTTGGAGCACTGCTTTTCGCCTACCAGTATCGAGTCTTTACGCTCAGCGAAGTACTGCCGCCTTGGGTTATCTTTCTTGTGGCGCTGTTTCTCATCGACCTCGCGTTCTACGTCTGGCATCGCGCGAACCATGAGGTGAGATTCCTCTGGGCAATCCACCTTTGCCATCATTCCAGTGAAGAGATGAACTTCACCGTGGCGTTTCGCCAGCCCGTGCTAGCGCCCTTGTTCAAGATTCCCTTCTTTGCCATCCTGCCTCTCGTTGGTCTCGACCCGACGGTAATCGTTGTGGTCGGCACAATGTCGACATTCTGGGGGGTGGTAGGCCACACGCAGATTATTCCCAAGCTGGGGTTTGTGGAATGGTTCATGAACACGCCGTCCGCGCACCGGGTGCACCATGGCATCAACCCGCAGTACATTGATAAGAATTACGCCAACGTGTTCATCTTCATTGACCGCCTGCTGGGCACGTATGAGCCTGAAGTCGAGCCGGTCCGGTATGGCCTGGTGACACCGGCCGGCACGAACAACCCGATAACCCTGACGCTGATGGAGTGGAAAAACATCTGGCGGGACCTGAAGACGGCGCGGTCCTTCAGCGAGGCGTTCTGCTACGTCTGCGCGCCGCCCGGCTGGAAGCCGAAAGATATGGTGCACGTACAAGCGGCAGAAAACACTGCCTGATTGGAAGCTATGAACGCGACAGCGCCAAGGCAACTACAGTTCGAACAGCAACGAATCCAGATTCTGGATACGTTTATCAAGATGCTGAAAGTCGATGGCTTGCGCGCCGTCAGCATGTTGAGCTTGGCAAGCGAACTGGGCATCAGCACCAAGACCTTGTACAAGCACTTCCCCACCAAGGCGGACTTGATTCAGGCAGTGGTGGAATTGAACGACCTGCGCTTCAATGAGAGCCGCACAAGAAGAATCATGACCGGCCTGGACATGCACCAGAGAATGGTGTCGGGGGCCCTGGAATGGTTCGAATTGCGCAGCGAGCTGGGCGAAATGTTTTGGCACGAACTCCAGCGCGACTACATCGAGGTCTACACCCTCTTCGAGCAGCGGCTACAATTCTTTCTCGAGCAGTCTGTGGCGATCCTTAAGCCTGAAATTTGTGACGGGCTGAATAAGGACTACGCGCTGTCACTCTTATGGAAGCAGATAAACGACGTGCCGTCTTACGAGGAATGCGAAAAGTTCGGCTTGACCCGAAAAGACGCGCTCGTTCAGGCGATTGACATCTGGGCACGCGGCTGCCTGAAGATGTATCAATAGCGGTCAGTCTGCTTGAGGCCCCGCGCCACCGCGAGGGGTTAGGGCAATTGGGAGATTGGCCGTCCGTCGGAAAGCGAATCTCCCAATTCGGTTGCACATCGTTATTGCGCTCCCGGAACTGTGCGCCACCGCTGACACCATGCCGTTCAAACAATTGGTAGTGCGTCCCTTCCACCGCCTCCCCCACGCCCTCGTTATACCGGTCCCCCGGTGTAACGCATCCCCGGGCGCTCCCGCGCCCAGTCACCATCACCAGCCCAAACCCGCGACGCAGGAGCGCCGACACATGCGTTACACCACAGGAGCGGTGTAACGAGGAAAAGCTCACATATAGGAGGCAATCAATTCAGGCAATCCATCTCTTGGGGTGTCAAGAACTGGAAGTTGTTCAACGACTAACTCTGGCCATTTCTCAAAATTTATACCAGAGTATACTTTTTCAGAAAGAATCAAGCCAAAGAGATCACTCTCGAAGATATCGCAGCCAAGAGGAGGACTTGGATACAGATAGCGATCTCCCATCGCAAAGTATATATTTCTACCACACTCAGGACATACACGCCAAGCTACATTACTCTCACCTCTTACGATAAATCTTTCCTTGCACCTAACTGTGGCCCAATCAGTATCTTCTCCCTTATCTTCCACAAAGACTCGACCGATAAAAAATTCATGGAGCAGCGTATTGCCCAACGTATTTAGAAATGAACGCTTTATAACCAGCACTCCGAATGCGGCAACTCCAGTTACTGTCTCATCTTCATTTGCAGACTCCTGAAGCGTGACGTCTACAACACCCACATTTCTCTTCGGATATTTGCATTCCTTGCAAAGCCATGAGTTTTCTGCCAATTCTCCAGCAGCAATTGCCATAGATAATAGATCAGGTGATTCAGAATAAATATGATAATAATATTTTGAAATCTTTTTCATGTATAACAATTAGAACGTTTAGCCACCATCTGCAAGGTCCTGTCGGCTTGGTAACGTTCCCAAGTCACCCCGGTAAGCAAGGGCAACGAAACCTCTGTGGCATCGATCATGCCCCAAAGGTGTGCTGCTATGCGGTCGTCAGGCCGCATGGACAATGTGCTTCGTCGTCAGGATGGACTTGCGCCGGTAGGGGTTTCGTATGGCGTCTTGCTCCAGCAGGTCAACTTTCCTGCCGAATAGGGCTTGCAATTCTTCCCGCATGTCCAACAGGTCGTCGAGCGTGGAGACGCTGTCGGGGTGGAAAGTGATCAACACGTCTACATCGCTGTCGGGGCGGAAGTCATCGCGGAGGACGGAACCAAAGAAGGCGAGCTCGGCTACTTGCCAACGTTCACAAAACTCCGCCAAACTTTCTGGCGCGGTGTTGATTCGTTGTGACAGTTCTGGAGAGATCGTAAACACGGGTTGTCTTCTTTTGCTTGTGTATCAGGTTCAGCCAACTACCCAATTGTAATGCACACCGGGAAGGGTGACAAGGCAAAACCAGACCGCTAATTCCTGCCCGGCAGTATCTTCTGTTCTACGAGAAATGCATCCAGCCGCTGGGCCACCAGTTGGCAGCCGGTTTCGTTTGCGTGGACGATGTCGAGCAGGGGCGGTTCGGGGGCGGACTGGAAGACGGGGAGCAGGTCGAGCATGGGGTATTGAGTAATGTCGGCGGCAGTCTTTATCAGCGCGCGATAAGGACTTAGGGGTATGCCGGTATTCAACTCGGGCTGGGTGGGCCAGGACAGGTATACCAGGCTGATACCGCGCCTGCGGCAGAGCGCGCCAATCTCTATCATCGCGTCGAGAAACTCGCCCTCGGTCAGCCGCTTTCTGCGGCGCGGTTCGTTGGCTGCCGTGGGGTCCAGCTTGGTCACCATATCCCGCAACTGGGTTGACGCGCCTTCCTTGTTCTTCAGTCGAACCAGTTCCGTCAAGTCGTTGAAGGGGGCCTCGGCGCAGTCGTTGAACTGGTAGGTGACGATGAGCACGTTTGGCTGAAGCTCGAGCCCACGCGTGAGAAGATAGGTGAGCCCCTGAATGGATGTGGCGCCATGACCGCCGGCGTTTATCACATCTATTGTTGTGCCGGTGGGGTCGAGCAATTCTTGCAGGAGCGCGGGCCAGGTCTCGTCGTCGTCCACCCCAATGCCAAAGGTAGTGGAATCTCCCAGCGCAAGCACCCGATAGCCGGGCTTCTGCTCCTTGATATCCTGCCCGCGCAGCGCTTGCGCGTTGGTAGTCATCGACCACTTGCGCCCCGGCACGTCCGGTATCGTCAGGTCCGTAAGCGTTTGGTTCGGGTGCAATCGCCAAAACAAGTTCAGGTCCTGCGTGGTGATTCCATCCAGGCCGAAGTAGTCGGCTTCAATCCTCGGGGTGAGCGCGCGCATCACGGGAAGCATCCGCGCCCCTTCCACAACAAGGACCACCGCCAACGCGATCGAGGCAAGCGCAAGCAACAGGTTGCGTTTTGTGTTTCCGTTCATTTTTCCACCTTGTCAATCAGCGTTCAGTTTCTCCAGCAGCACCTTCCGAAACTCTATCGCCCTGCCTTCGCTTTGCAGGGCAATGTGTCCCGCTTGCAAGGTACATTGGGTGGCGACGTTTTGCAGCACGCCGTTGACGTAGAGGCGGAGGATGTCTCCCTTGGCGATGATGGTAAAAGTGTTCCATTCGCCGAGGGGGTTTTCGGTCGAGGTTTCCTGCTTGAGCACGCGGCGACCTGCCACGCCGTGGTGTTCCTTAAAGTCCGCACCGCCAATCACCCAGATGTCGCCTGCGTTTTTGTGGGCCAGTTGTGCCTCGATGGATTTGGGCCACACGGCATCGGGTTCTTGCACATGCACCAGCACACCGTTGTTGCCGCCTTTGCCGGGCCAGCGCCATTCCACGGTGAGGGCGTAATCGCGGTAGGTTTCCCTGGTACGCAGGTAGCCGCTGGGTTCGCCGGTGCAGTGGAGCACGCCGTCCTTCACGGCCCATGTATCTTCCAGCTTCTGGCCATCATTCGGGCAATGGGTCCAGTTGCTCAAGTCTGTGCCGTTGAAAAGGGCAATGGGTTCGCTGGCTGCGGGCAGAGCGGTAATTATCAACAATACGATTGCTGCGCCGTATAACAGTTGTTTCATTTCGCCTCGTCGATAAAAGTGATCAGCCAGCTGTTGCCATACTTGCGCCCGGTCACCTCGATGTCGATGTTTATCTGCGGGGTCATCACTTTCACGGGGCCAATCTTACCGGTGCCATCTTCGTTGATCACGGCCTTGGCCCCGCTGGTGTCCAGCTTCACGGAGTCGGTGCCGATGGTGGACATGAAGGTCTGGATGAAGGCGCGCAGCGCCGTCTTGCTGCGCCCCTCCACGTCCTGGAAATCATCGGCGAATGCGGACATCAATAGGTCCATGTCCTTCTGCTCGAAGGCGCGCTTCATGCGGGCCATCATCACGTAGACCTGGTCCTCGTTAGACAGGCTCTGGTCCATTTCCATACCCACGCCAGCGGCAGGCGCGCCGATGCCCAGAAAGTAGCGTGAGAACAGGCCACCACCGACAAGCAATACCAAGGCCACGGCAGGCAGCCCGATGGTCAACACTTTCTGCCAGGGGAAGGGAGGCGGTACAAAGGCTTCCTGCCCGGCAAAGCGCACGCGCTCGTGGGCGTTGGCGCGGCGATAAAGTTCCTGCATTTCGCCCAGCTGCCCGTTCATGTTCATGAAGGTGCGGTGCCATTCGGTTTGTAGTTTCTTTATTGCCACTTCGGACTGGCCATACACCTGTTCGAGGCTGGTACAACCGGCGAGGAAATTCATGCTCTCGGTGGCGAAGTGGCAGTCTCCGCCCATTCGGCCCGAGAGCGACGCAATGGCGCGGGCCAGCTCGCTCTTGATGCGCAGGAACTGCATCTCAAGCTCGGCCTTGTTCGCGCCCGGCTGGGCATAGGTGGCCAGCACCTTGTTGAGCACGGCCCAGCCATCGAGCACGCGGCGGCATTCCCCCTCGCAATGTTCGAGCAACAAGTAGCCCGGCGTGGGCTTTCGCGCGGCCATCCCATTCCCTCCTCGAAACCGCCACAGCATAGCGCGGCCATGGCGCGGTTGCGAACTTCATGCCGCTGCAAGAATACTGTCCGCCCATGGAGTCGCCTACATGTCCCCAGCATCCCACACACCTGCGCTGTCGAGCCGTCGCCCTTTGGCGTATGCGCTTTTCGCGGTGCTGTGGCTGCCCGTGCTCTGGCTGGGCGCAGAGCTTTGGGAATCCACCCGCGAACACAGGGCCGCGCCCGACATCGAGCAGGTGCGACAGGCGGCATGGTCAAATGCTGGCACAGAGACTGCCGCGCTGTGCGACCGCTTCGGTATTCCCCAGCCCGCACCGGTCGGCGCAGACATCTTGGCGCGGGAAGTTTTCGCTGGACTGACCGCCGATGCGCGAGCTGCTTGGGCCAGTAATCGCAAGGAGTCCGTGTTCGTCTGTGATGGGTCCGGCAAGGTGACGGAAAGTTATCCCGGTGCGATGCTCCCCGGCGTTGTGTCTGCCACGGAAAAGATTCAGGGGGCCGGTTCACTGTTCACCGCGCTGGGGCAGCAAGAGGCGGACGACGTGCGCATGGCATTGACGCTCTCGGCGAATGCAGGCCACCAGTTCCGCGAGTATCCCTTTCCCACCCTTAGCGGCGGGCACGACGTGGCGCAGTTCACGTTTCATGCGTTGGGTGACAACGCCGTTGGTGTGTTCGTGCGCCCGTCGATGTGGCAGAAGCTCTGGATGGACTTTCGCCCCGGCGTGCAGCAGGACGACGCTTACCAGATCAGCATCAACAGCCACGGCTTTCGCGACCGAGAGATTGTGGTGCCGAGGCCCGAGGGGCTTTTCCGCATCGTGTGTATCGGCGGCAGCACCACGGCGGAAGGCCCGACCAACGACATCACCTACCCGAAGCTGCTGGAGCGTGTATTGCGCGAACGGCATGGTGCAGACAAGGTTGAGGTGATCAACGCGGGGGTATTCGCATCGCGCAGCAACAACGAGCTCGACCGCGTGCAGCAATACCTTGCCATGCAGCCGGACCTGTTGCTGCATTACAACGCGGTGAACGACATCACCCAGTGGCTGCCGGAATGGATGAAACAACGTGGAACGGTGCGCGCCTTGGCCGCAAAGTCGCGCGTGCTCTACAACAACTGCAACCTCTGGTTGCTGCCCGACGATGCTGTGATTGAGCAGGGACTGGACGAGGTGGTGATGAACAACCTGCGCCAACTGCACGAAGCCGCCCGGGCCGCCGGGGTGGCGGTGGCCTTTGCCAGCTTCACCTATCCCGATTACGAACACCTGCCCCAGGCCGAGCGCGACTACTTCGACCAGATGATAAACACCATGCACTGGGGCCGCACTGTGAGCATGGCCAGCTACAACCACGTGGTCGACCTGTACAACCAGCAACTGGAGAAGTTGTGCCACACGCTGGGCGCGCCCTACCTGCCGCTGGCGGAGAACTTCCACCACGGCGCAAGCGTCTACTCCGACATCTGCCACATGTTCCCGAAGGGAATGCTGCTGAAGGCGGAAGCGCTGGCGGAATTGCTGGGGCCGATGGTTCCACCGCCGCTTAAATGACTGGCGCGCCCGCGCCGTTGGTTGCTACACTACCCGCCTTGTTTTACCGGGAGGCTTCCATGAGCAACGTCACCACCGTGACCGTCGAGGTCCGCGAGGATCATCTGGAGATATTGTCGCGCACCAAACCCATGACGGCGTTGGCCGAATTGGTGTGGAATGCGCTGGACGCCGAGGCCACCGTGGTGCGCGTGGGGTTCGAGGAGAACGAGCTCGGCGGGCTCGAGGTGATTCGCATTGCAGACAATGGTCTGGGCCTGAGCCATGCCGATGCGTTGGTGGTGTTCCGCAACCTAGGCGGTTCGTGGAAACGCCAAGGCCCCAAGCCCAACGCCCGCCCGCGCGAATTGCATGGCAAATACGGCAAGGGCCGCTTCCGCGCGTTCTCGCTGGGACACGACGTGACCTGGCGCAGCGTCTATGAAGAGAACGGCCAGCGCTTTGAGTACACGATCAGTGGGCAGGGCTCTTCGCCCGGCGTATTCCAAGTGTCCAACCCGGAACCCAGCAAGGCCGGTTTCACCGGAATGGAAGTGCTCATCACCAACCCGGCGGATCAGGCCTACCTGTTGCGCGGGGTGAAGGCGAACCAGGAAGTTACGGATCTCTTTGCGCTCTACCTGCGCCACTACCCGGACACGAAGATCATCTTCGGCGGCACGCCGCTGGATTCCACCAATGCCGAGCGCAACTATGTCGACTACGAACTGCCCGACATGGTGACCGAGAACGGCGAGCGGGTGCGGGCATCGCTGGCGGTGGTGGAGTGGAACATGCCCGGCAAGCGCGGGGTATACCTGTGCGACCGCGACGGGTTTATGCGGGCGGTGGGGCTGCCGCGCCTGCACTACCGGGGCTTCAGCTATACGGCCTACGTGAAGAGCGACCACGTGACCTGGCTCGACCAGCAGGGCGCGCTGGGCGCGGGGGAACTTTCGGGCGACGTGCGGATGTTGCTCGACGAGGCGCGCCGCAAGCTGCGCGAACACTTCACCCTGCGCGAGGCCGAGCACGCCCACGACACGATTACCGACTGGAAAGCCGTGGGCCTGTATCCGTATCACGGCGAGCCGAAGGACGAGCAGGAATTCGCCGAACGCCGCATCTTTGAAATCTACGCCACCCACCTCGACCAGATATCCCCCGACTTCGCCACGGCAAACGCCGCGAACAAGCGGCTGATATTGCAACTGATACAGGAGCTGGTCCACTGCCAGCCCACCCGCGTGGCGCGCATTCTCGATGGCGTGGTGGATTTCCCGGAAATAAAGGAACTGGCGATACTCGAACTGGTGCAGGCGTAGGAAGTAATCGCCCCCACAAGGGCCCGCAAGATTCCATTTGCCAGAACCGGCAACATGGGGTAGACTAGGGATAAGTTGACCAAGGAGGGTTAGCCATGTCGAGCATATCCGGAATAGGTGGTGGCATCGCGTCCATCCAGTTCGCCGCTGAATACAGCGCGCGCGTGGCTCTATTGCAAAAAGACGCCAC
>JBIKMR010000385.1:0-3171 GCA_044359155.1 Candidatus Hydrogenedentales bacterium
TTAGACGCGAAGACGGTGGCATAGGCGGCAAGCAGCGCGAGGGCGTCGCGGGCGGCGGGTGTCTCGATTGCGCGCTCGATGGCGGCTGCGCGATGGCGGAGAGAAGCAACAAGATAGAACAGGCCCAGCGCGGCCATGACGGCTGCGCCGGAGAGGACCACTTCGCGGGTGCCAAAGGCGTAGACCAGATAGTAGCCAGTAATAAAGGTTCCCGCGATGCTGCCAGCCACACCCCATGCGAATATGGTACCGACAGTTCGGCCTGCATCGTCGCGCATTTGCAGCGCCAACCGCGCCACCACGGGGGTGATTGCGCCGAGCACCATGGCAGGGAGGAAGAAGACACCCACATTGTGCAGCACGATGCGCACGGGCCAGCTGAGATCGGCCATGAAGGGCAGGCTGCCCCAGAATGCGTTGAGCGGAAGTACTGCCACGCAGGCCCCCGCCGCCAGCAGAAAGAGGATGGCCAAGGTGCGCACGGGGGAATAGCGGTCTGACAACACGCCGCCCGCCCAGTTGCCCACGGCCATGCCCGCCATCACCACGCCGATAATCGAGGTCCAAGTGTAAAGCGACATGCCCACATGGCGCGAGATGAGCGCGCCAGCAGTCACCTCGATCATCATGACAGCGGCGCTGGCCATAAAGACAGTGAGGTTGGGAATCCAACGCGAGCGCGGCCACGCGGGCAGGGAAGTATTCGCAGCAGTAGACACGGGAATGAAGACTCCGAATTTGGGTGCATGGAGTATAGTGGCCAGGCACGCGGGCCGCAATGCGGGGGCATTGAAGTAGGCGAAGTTTTGCTAGACTACCTCCTGCCTGCTGTCGAACCATTATCTTTCAAGGAGCACCGTGTTTCATGTGGCGCTGGATTAAGCGAATTCTGATTTCTCTTGTGGTGCTACTGTTGTTCTTGCTTATGGTGGCGGGCTTTGTGCGGTACCAAGGGGTGCAATATATGTTGGCGTTGCTGGGCGGCGGATACGCCCGCCCTCTTCCGGCGGTGGATGCGTACCCGGTGGATGCGAAGGGCGGCCCGAACCCTTGCGCCAGCGGCCCGATTAGCGTGGTGACCTACAACACCTTCAATGGTTCGGCGTTGGTGGAGGACTTGGTGGAGCGATTTGCGGACGGGGACTTGCGGGGCTTCAAGCCGTGGTCGCAGCGGGTGCCCGAAATTCGGGAGCGGATTGCGGGGTATGACGCGGACCTGATTGGCTTGCAGGAGATGGGATGGGATGAGGACATTGCGGCGATAGTACCGCGCGATGCCGGGTATACGCTGGTGTCGTACAAGTACGGCAGCTTTCAGTACGGGGATTCCGCCCTGCTGTTTCGCTCGGCGCGTTTTGACCTGCTGGACTCGGGGCAGTTGTGGTATGGGCCGAACCCTGACCTACCGCTTTCGTATGGATTTCGACGCCTGTCCATGTTGCGGTATGCAAGCTGGGCGCTGTTGAAGGAGAAGACAACGGGCTTCACCTTCCTGTTTGTGAACACGCATTTCGACAACGCCAGCGCCAACAAGGAGCCCACCTCGCACTTGTTCCGCCAGCGGATTACGGCGCTGGCGCAAGGGCTGCCGATGGTGGTGACGGGAGACTTCAACAGCCCCGGAAACACGGAGCGCTATGGCGTGTTCACCGGGAGCGACCGGAACCCGCCCCTGCTGCAAAACACGCAGACGCTGGCGAAGGCACGCTTGGTACATGAGTCGCACGGAGCGCCCCCGCGCGCCATTGCAGACGGGGAAACAACGCTGAACTACCTGGAGCGGATCGACCACATTCTTGTGGGCGGGCCGTGCCCGGTGTCGGTGACCAATTGGACGATTGACACGCGCACGCTGAAGGACGGGGCGAACATATCGGACCATGACCTGATTGCAGCGCATATCGAATTCGGTGTGCCTATCGATTTAGGAATACCTGCCGATGCTACGCCGGTCGCAGCAACGCCTGTTCCGCAGCCGTGAGCTGGTCGGGATTGCCAAGCACAACGACCTGATCGCCGACGAGGATTTCCTCGTTGGGGTCGGGGTTGATGATGGCCTCTCCCCCACGCTCAATGCCGATGATGCTTGCGCCAGTGATAGCGCGCAAGTTGATTTCACGTATTAGCCTGCCCGCAGCGAGGGTGTTTTCGGCAATCTCCACGGTGCACAGAGCCACGCCGCGCAGCAGTTCCTGCACCGGCTCGGGCGCAGGGGTATGGTCGGGCAGTTCCTCGGCGAGGGTGTCGCGCAGGGCGGTTTGTGCTCTCGCATACACGCGGATGAGATGCCCCCAGATGCGCCATGCAATGCCCCAGAGCAGGGCCAGCAAAACCAGCAATACAGGCCAAGGAGGCAACAGGGCTGAGCTGATAATGAGCACGGACACCCCGTAGGTGGAAATGGAAAACACCAAGATCACGGAGGTGAGCATCGAGCGGCGGGCCTGCTTCAGCTCAGCGTTAAGCCCAGGGTCAATGCTCATTTCCGCCATGATCATGCTGAGTGCCTGAAGCTTTCGCAGCACGGCCACGTGCATGGGCAGCGTGGCAAGTACAGCAGCAAACCAAAGCAGGGTGCGTGCACCACCGGTCCACGGGGGAAGCCCCGGCAGCCAGGCTTCGGCGCGCGGCTCGAGCGCGCCCGCCCCAATGAATAGCCCAGCGACAAGCAGCAGGTTGACGGCAATCTGGAGCAGGGACTGCCGCACGGCCTTGCGCACGATGGCGTTGCCGGTGTCGTTCAGATGGCCCAGTGGGCGGGCCTCGGAATAGACCTTGGCGGCGGCGCGCAGGGCTGGTGGGCTCCAGCCGGAAAGGCGATCGGCCACAACATCTGACCCGCGAATGAGATAGGGCGTGGTGAGCGTGGTGATGGCGGACACCGCCACGGCTATCGGATAGAGGAATTCGCTAGTGACGTTAAGGGTTTCGCCCAGGGTAGCGATGATGAAAGAGAACTCACCAATCTGGGCGAGGCTCATGCCGGTGCGCAGGGCGGTGCGGGGTTCTGCCCCGCCAAGAAATGCCCCAACTGCGCAGGCCACAATCTTGCCGAAAATAGCCACGACGCTGATGACGGCGATGGGAATGAGATATTGCCAAAGCAGGGCGGGGTTGATGAGCATTCCCACGGCGACGAAGAAGACGGCGCTGAACATATCTCGTACAGGC
>JBIKMR010000007.1:0-36604 GCA_044359155.1 Candidatus Hydrogenedentales bacterium
CCTCTGTGTTCTCCGTGTTCTCTGTGGCTAGTTTTTCAAGCGCCGCTTCGCCACCATGCGCTTTACCATCTCGTCCACGATTACCCCCGCGAGGATGACCGCGCCGATGATCGCGAACTCGAGGTGGGTGGGGATGCCGAGGATGTTGATGGCGTTGTAGAGCACGCGCATGACGGCGGCCCCGATGATGACGCCGAGGATGGAGCCTTCGCCCCCCCGCAGGGAACACCCGCCAAGCACGGCGGCGGCGATGGCGTAGAGCTCGTAGAACTCGCCAAAGCTGGCGGGCTGCACGCTGTTCACGTCGAGCGCAAACAAGATACCGCCGATGCCCGCCATGACCGAGCAGATGACGTAGGCGGCCAAGGTGACGCGCGTGGTGCTAATGCCGCTGTACCGCGCGGCTTCTTCATTGCGCCCCACGGCGAACAGGTATCGCCCGAACAGCGTGCGGTTCAGCACAATGGCCGCCGTCACTGCAATCACAATCAGAATGATGAGCGGATACGGCAGGCGGAAATCGCCCAAGGGAATGCTGCCCGTGGCGAATTGGCGCAGGCCCTCGTGCGCCGAGCCAAAGCCCAGGCTCTGGTCGTCGGTCAGGTAGCGCGCGATGCCGCGATACAGCAGCAACCCGCACAGCGTGACCACGAAGGGTTGCAGCTTCACCTTGGTGATTAACAACCCGTGTATAAGCCCAATGCTGACCGATAAGCCCAGGCAAGCCGCAATGGCCACCGGCGCAGGCACGCCCTTCACCGTCATTAGCAACGCCAACACCGACCCCACCAGTCCCACCACGGAACCAATCGAAAGGTCGATGCCGCCCGTGATGATGACAAAGGCCGCGCCAATGCTGAGGATGCCATACAGCGCCGTCCAGCGGACCGTGTTCTGGATGTTGTAGGGGTTGATGAAGTCCGGGTTCATCACTGCGGTGAAGACGCAGATGGTGACCAACAAACCAAATATGCCGAGGACTTTTTTCATGATGATCTTCTTAACCACGGGGACTCGGGGAACACGGGGATATGAAAACAGACGGCTTGATTTCTAAAACATAAATCGATGCGAAACCCTCGAGACCTCGGAAGTAATCGGAGGAACCTCACTTGGTTTTCCCCCGCGTTCCCCGTGTCCCCGTGGTTAATCTCCTTCATGCCACCCCCACCACCTTCGTCGCCAAGTGCATCACCGCCTCCTCGCTCAACTCCTCCTGCGACAGCTCGCCGGTGATCGCGCCTTCGCGCATCACCAGCACGCGGTCGGGCAGCTTGAGGATTTCCTCCATCTCGCTCGACACAAACAGTATGGCCAAGCCCTCCCCTGCAAGCTTCCGCATCACGGCGTAGATTTCCTGCTTCGCCCCCACGTCGATGCCGCGCGTGGGCTCGTCGAGCAACAAGATGCGTGGCTTGGTGGCCAGCCATTTCCCCAACACCACCTTCTGCTGGTTGCCGCCAGACAGGCAATGCACCCCCTGCTCGGCAGTGGGCGTGGCTATGCTGAACTGCGCAATCGCCTCCCGCGCTTGGTCGCGCTCCAGCGCCCGGTTGATGAATCCCTTGCGCTGGTCGCGCCGCAACGTGGGCAGGCTCACGTTCTCGCGGATACACATCTCCAAGATCAGCCCCTGCTGCTTGCGGTCTTCCGGCACCAGCGCAATGCCCGCGTGTATCGCGTCGCGCGGCTGCGCCGGGGTGATGCGCTTGCCCCCCACCTCCAGCTCTCCGCCCAGCGGCGGCGTCACGCCGAAAATGGTTTGCAGCAACTCCGTGCGCCCCGCCCCCACCAGACCGGCAATGCCCAATATCTCGCCGGGGTACAGGTCAAAGCTGGCAGTCTGTTTCGGGTAGGCATAGGTGGCCAGGTTGCGCACCCGCAACACCGGCTCCCCGGCGCGCGCCGAAGTCGCCCGCTTCTCCGTGGTCACGTCGCGCCCCACCATCAGCCGCACCATGGCGTCGTGGTTGATCTCGTTGCGCGCCAAGGCCCCAGCGTTCTGCCCATCACGCAACACCTCGACCCGGTCCGCCAACTCCTTCACCTCGCCCAGCCGGTGCGATATATAAATGACGCTGACCCCTGCGCTGCGCAGGTCTTTTACCACGCGGAACAGCTGGTCCGTCTCATGCTGCGACAAGCTCGACGTGGGCTCGTCCATAATCAGCACGCGCGCATCGGTGGACAGCGCCTTGGCAATTTCCACCAACTGCTGCCGCCCAATGGCCAAGCTATCCACCAGCGTGCGTGGTGGCAGGTCCAGCCCCACGCGCGACAAGTGCCCCACGCTCTCACGTTCCATGCGGGCACGGTCGAAAAATCCATAGCGGTGCGGCTCCCGCCCGAGAAAGATGTTGGCCGCAATGTCGAGGTTGCCCGCGAGGTTCAGCTCTTGGTGAATCAGCGAGATGCCCCGGTCCAGCGCATCGCGCACCCCCGTAAGCTGCACAGGCGCGCCGTCCAGCAGCAACTGCCCCGAGTCCGGCGCATGTACGCCGGACAGAATCTTCATCAACGTGCTCTTGCCTGCGCCGTTCTCGCCGATCAGCGCCAGCACTTCGCCCCGCCCCACGTGCAGCGAAACATTTTGCAAGGCCTTCACGCCGGGAAACTGCTTGGTTATCCCCCGCGCCTCGAGCAGTGGCCCGGACACGCTCATTTGCCCGACGCCTGCATCTCCGCAAGTTTCGCGCTGAATTCCTCAACGTTGTCCTTGCGCACCACCACGCTGCCAACCTCGATGAACTTGCCCTCGGGCACCACGGTGGCATTGCCCGCCGCCAGTTCCTTCAACACGCGAATGGATTCATACCCGTAGTAATACGGCTGCTGGCTCACCGTGCCATGCACCACCCCGTCGCGGATGCCTTGCAGGGTGTCGGCGTTTTCGTCGAACGACACCAGCTTGATAGCCCCCGTCTTGCCCGCCTCCTTCACCGCCGCCAGGCACGATGGAATGTTGTACGCAAACAGCCCCACCATGCAGGCCAGGTCCGCGTTCGACGCGATGGTGTCTTCCGCGTTGGCCTTGGCCTTCGCGTAGTCAAAGTTGTCCGTGCGCGTGCCGACGATGGTGTACTTGCCATTGGTCAGCTCCGCCGCCTGCTCGTCAAACGTAGGCGCGCCCGTGGGCAAGGGACGGTCCAGCACCTCGTCAATCACGCCCTGCCTGCGTTGGCGCGCGTTCAACTGCTCGAGCCGCCCCACAAAGATCATCAGCTTGCCGCCGTCCGGCAGCGCCTCCTTCACCAACTTGCCCGCCTCGCGGCCCGCCTTATAATTGTCCATGCCGATGAAGCACAGGCGGTTCGAGTCCGGCGCGTCCGAGTCATGCGTGATCACCTTGGTGGCCTCGCACATCTGGTTGATAAAGCTCACCTGGTTGGCCGCGTCTATCGGGCTGATGGCGATGCCATCCACCCCCTTGGCCAGCAGTCCCTCGATCATGCGGGTCTGGTCCACTAGCCCCTTCGGCGGCATGATCACCTCGACCGACACGCCGAATTCTTTCTCCGCCGCCCGCACGCCCGACGCCGCCACGTCCCAAAAGGGGTCCACACCGTTGGTCACATAGGCCAGCTCGAGCTTCTCCGCCGCCGGAGCAGCGCCGCCCGCCGCAGCTTCACCACCCGCAGGCGCAGCCGCTTGCTGCCCCCCGCAAGCCGCCAACCCCAAACACAACGCCAACGTGCCAAAGCAACGTACCCTGCGAAACATGAGCGATCCTCCCTCGATCAGCCACAAAACATTCCCGCCATGCTACGTTTCGGTGACCCATTCTGCAAGTTGGATTCTGCATCGCATCGCCCAACCCCAGTTCTTGATTTCATTTGGGCAGCAAGCCAATTAGCCCCGGGAGGGGCTGTATATCGTAGCCCCGGGTTGACCCGCGCCTTGGCGGGACTACCCGGGGAATAGTCAACACACAGCACAACCCCGGGAGGGGTTCAATAAAAAGCACCTTTATTGAACCCCTCCCGGGGTTGCCCCCTTTTTAAAATTCCTTTCCCCGGGTAGGCCCACTAGGACGCGGGCTAACCCGGGGCTACAATATGAAACCCCTCCCGGGGTTAAAGAGTAATTAACACAACGCTCAGAACCGTACACGTAAAAGCGGCCGCCCTACCCCTTCACCACCAGGTTCACCAGCCTGCCCGCAACGTAGATTTCCTTCACAATCTCCTTGCCCTCCAGCGCGCCCGCCACCTTCTCGTCTGCCTTCGCGACGGCAATCACCGTCGCCTGGTCCGCGTCTGCAGCCACGGTAATCTTCGTGCGCAGCTTGCCGTTGATTTGCACGGGCACCTCGATGCTGTCTTCCACCAGCAGCGATTCATCGTGCTGCGGCCACGGGGCGTAGGCCAGCGTATCCGTATGGCCCATGCGCTCCCAAAGCTCTTCGGCAATATGCGGCGCAAACGGTGCCAGCACCAGCAGGAACTGCTCCATCACCCCACGTTCCACGCGTTCCGACTTCATCGCCGCGTTCACGAATTCCATCATCCGCGCAATCGCGGTGTTGAACATCAGGTTGTCGATGCCGTAGCTGACTGCCTTGATGGTGGCGTGTAGGATTTTTGTTATCGCGGGGTCGCCGCCAGTATCGACGATGCGCGGGTGGAGAACGCCCGGTGCAGGCTGCGTTTCCGTGGACTCGTCGAGAATATACAACGACCACACCCGCTTGAGGAACCGGTGTACCCCCTGCACACCCTCATCGCTCCAGGGCTTTTCGCGGTCGAGCGGCCCCATGAACATTTCGTACAAGCGCATCGAGTCCGCGCCATGTTCGCGGATCACATCGTCGGGGTTGACCACGTTGTAGCGCGACTTGGACATCTTCTCAACTTGGGTGTTTACGGGCTCGCCAGTTTCTTTCACCACCCACTGATCGTTGCGACGTTCCACCTGCTGCGGGTAGTAATATTTGCCCTTCGCATCCCGATACGAATACGCCAGAATCATCCCCTGATTGAACAACTTCTGGAACGGCTCGCTCGTGGTCACGTGGCCTGCGTCGAACAGCACCTTGTGCCAGAAGCGCGAGTACAACAAGTGCAGTACCGCGTGCTCTGCGCCGCCGATGTACAGGTCCACCGGCATCCAATAGCTCTCGGCTTCCTTGCTCCATGCGGCGTCGTTGTTGCGCGGATCGCAGAAGCGCAGGTAATACCAGCAGCTTCCCGCCCACTGGGGCATGGTGTTGGAATCACGCTGCGCGGGCTTGCCGGTTTCCGGGTCGGTGGTGTTCATCCAGTCCGTGGCGCGCGCCAGCGGGGGCTGGCCGTCCTCAGTGGGTTTATAGTCCGTCAGCTCGGGGAGGATGACGGGCAGGTCCGTCATCGGCACGGTCTTGATGGTGCCGTCTTCCATGCGAAGGATGGGGAACGGCTCACCCCAATAGCGCTGGCGCGAGAACAACCAATCGCGTAGCTTGTAGTTCACTGTGCCCTTGCCAATGCCTTCCGCTTCCAGCCACGCGGTGATCTTCTTCTTCGCCTCGGGCACGCGCAGCCCGTCAATGAGTGGGGAATTGACCAGCACGCCGTCGCCGGTGGAGGCTTCCGCCTGCACGTCTGCACCTTCGACGTGGATGACCTCGATGATGGGCAGGTCGAAGCGCTTGGCAAATTCATGGTCACGCGCATCGTGCGCGGGCACGGCCATAATCGCGCCATACCCATACTCCGCCAGCACATAGTCCGCCGCCCAGATGGGAATCTCTGCACCGTTCACGGGGTTCACCGCGTAGGCCCCGGTGAACACGCCCGTCTTTTCCTTCTCGTCCTGCATTCGCTCTCGCGCACTCTTCGCCTTCGTCTTCGCCACATACGCGGCCACGGCCTCGCGCTGCTCGGCGGAGGCAATCTCCAGCGTCAGCGCATGGTCCGGCGCGAGCACGCAATAGGTCGCGCCGAAAAGCGTGTCGGGGCGCGTGGTGAACACGGTGAACTCATGCCCGCTGCCCGCCACGGTGAACTTCACGTCCGCACCTTCGCTGCGGCCAATCCATTCGCGCTGCATCGCCTTGATGCCCTCGGGCCAATCGAGGTTGTCCAGCCCGGCAAGCAACTGCTCGGCATACTTGGTGATACGCAGCATCCACTGCCGCATCATCCGCTTTTCCACCGGGTCGCCCGTCTCGACGTAGACCCCGTCCTTCACCTCCTCATTCGCCAGCACCGTGTTCAATGCGGGACACCAGTTCACCGGGGCTTCAATCTCATACGCCAGCCCACGCTCGAGCAACACCGTAAAAATCCACTGGCTCCACTTGTAGTAGTCGGGGTCGGTCGTGTTGATCTCCCGGTCCCAGTCATAGCTGAGGCCCAGCGCCTGGATCTGCTGGCGAAAGGTGTCACAATTCTTGTTGGTGATGACGGCAGGGTGCTCGCCCGTGCGCACCGCGTGCCGCTCGGCAGGCAACCCAAACGCGTCCCAGCCCATGGGGTGCAGCACATTGAACCCGCGCATACGCTTGTAGCGCGACACAATATCCGTGGCGGTGTAGCCTTCGGGGTGGCCCACATGTAGCCCCGAACCGCTCGGGTACGGGAACATGTCCAGCACGTAATACTTGGGCTTGCTCCGGTCCACCTCCGCCTTGAAGGTGTGCTCGTCTACCCATTTTTTCTGCCATCTCTTTTCGATGGTCTTGAAATCATACGCGCCAGAAGACATGGAAATACGCTGCTCCGTGAATAGCTCGACCCCATGCGCATCGCGAATAGGGGCCTAAGGAAATGGAAGCGCGGATTTTACCACAAGGACCGCAGCCCTTGCCCATGCCGTGTTGGCATGCAGGTTGATCGGCTAACGATCAGGTCACCCCCTCTCCCTAACCCTCTCCCCCTTCCAGGTGGAGAGGGGACCAGAGGCGCGGACTCACCGTCCACTACTCCGTTGTGTCGCGGTCTCCTCCTCTCTCTTCCCCCGTCCCTCTCGCGCCCCAGCGCGAATATCCCTCCAGCTTCCCAGCCTTCCAGATATCAAATGCCTACCCCGCCGCCAACGCCTTCAAAAACTCCTGCGTCTTCACCCCGTCCCATGCCACGAAGCCGCTGTGCTCAAACACCGTTTCCCCGTTCGGCGCAACGATGAACGTTGTCGGATACCCGCTTGGGTCAAAGCGCTTGTGAATCTTCTCCGTCGTGTAGAACGGCAACGAATACGCCTCGCCCTCGTCGCTAGTCACCCACTTGTCCACCGTCTCCTTGTCCTCCTCCGTTACAAAGAGGAACACCACGTTCGGGTTGTCCTTGAACCCATCCACCAGCCGCTGCATGTTGGGGAACTCGTACTTGCAATACCCGCACCACGTGGCCCAGATGTTGACGAACACCACTTTCCCCTTGAGGTCGGCCAAGTTCACCACGCTGCCGTCCACCGCTTTCAGTTCCCACGCAAACGGCGGGTCCGGCGTAATCGGCAGCGGGGGATATTCCAGCTTCTCATCGCTCGGCGGCGTGGGATTGCTCTTGGCGGAACCTCCGAGCACTTCTTCCCACAATTGCCACCGCACAGTAACTACCAGCAGACAGGCCACCGCCGTGGACAGCAACACCGTGTTCGCCCAGCGCACCCCCACATGCTCCGGCAACACGCCCCACAGCTGCAACGCCCGCCACACCGACAGCACCACCACCGGCAACACGGTCACATTCACCAACAGGAAGGCATACATATCCAGGTACAGCCCCATCAGCGAAATGCTCCGCCGCCACCCGAACCACGCATCGTCCCCCTGCGTGATCATCAAGAACCACAACGTGGCCGTGATACCCACAAAGGCAAGCGCCAGCAACGATTGAAG
This sequence comes from Candidatus Hydrogenedentales bacterium, assembly GCA_044359155.1. Lineage (GTDB taxonomy): Bacteria > Hydrogenedentota > Hydrogenedentia > Hydrogenedentales > JAEUWI01 > WGMK01. Next base: position 7,817 of record JBIKMR010000007.1, read on the forward strand.
TACCTTGGCGAAAAGCTTCATGCGTCCCCCTCCGGTTGGAATGCATCACTCTAGCATGGGCAAGGCTGCTGGCGCAGAGGCCGGCAACTACTCCCAACCCATCTCCTGCGCAAGCATGGGATAATCCTCGCCCACGGGACAGGCCTGTTCGCAGCGGTTGCAGCCGGTATACGCCCCATGCCGCATGATGGCGATGTGGTGGAAGAGCTGGCGCGTGGTGGTTTCCCGGGCGCGCTCTTGTGCAAGCGCGGTTGTCGGCGCACTGAAGACATGTGCGAAATGTTCTGCCATGCGCTCTGCGCCAAAGGGCTGGCATTGGGTCGCGCAAGCCAAGCCATCGATACCCATGATGCTGGCAATGGGCAACTCCGCTTGTGCGTGCGCGGGGATGGCATTCACTGGGCAGGCCTTGGCACATCGCCCACAAGCCTGTGGCCCAAGGCAGAGGTCATGCTCCATCGGCTCGCCGGGGCTAAGGTCAAGGTTGGTTAGCAGTCCGGCAATAAAAATCCTGGGACCAAACTGTGGGGTGAGCACCATGGTGTTGAGGCCAAAGGTGCCCAGGCCCGCGCGCACGGCAGCATGGCGCAACAAGAGCGAGCCCTGCCCCGCAGGGGAAGAATAGTCCGCCGGGTGGCAACGCAGGTCCGGCACTGTGGAGGACAGCATGGCCGCCATGGTGCCTTGCTCTTCCAGCCAATAGGCCAGGCTCGCAGCAGCTTCATCCAGCCCAATAGCTGTGCGCCCGCAGGCAAATTGTCGGGCGGCTTCGTCCTCGGCGGTCATCACCCCCACGAGCACGCGCTTCACCAGCACCAGCAGTGTGCTGAGGTGCGTGGAATGTCTCGATGGCCGGTCGTAGTCCGGGGCAACCTCTTCGAGTTCGGCCCATCGGGCCACCCCAACCAGGTCGATGCCAAGACTATGCGCCTGAGCGGTGATCATTTCATGGGTAAGAGACAAGGAATTACAACTCGCTGAAACTTGAGGTGAGGGCATACTCGTTTACACGATCAGTCGGCGGTCCTTTGAAGATGATCTCATGCACCGCTTCCGTCTTCACATGTTCCACCTTGCGCCCTGGAATATCTTGCTGACGGTACGGCACGCGGAATATCGCCCGCGAATCGCGCGCGCCGACGGGGCATACATACCAGCACTCAAAGCACGCTGCAAACGCACCGCGCTTGGTGAGGGTAGCGGACCAGAACAACTTGAAATAGTGGTGATGCGCCCACTGCTCGGCAGTGTTCTCGGTGCGCGATCTGAGCACGCCGCCCAACAGGCCGAAGAAAGAGCGCGGGCTAAGGATGGTGGCACAGCGCGCGCAGCCGTCCTTGTCCAGTGTCTTGTACTGGTCCACATGCTGGTCGCGCGGCGCGCTGCACGGAATCGCCTTCGTGGGGCAGACCGTGGCACAGCGGCCACAGCTCATGCCGGGGCAAAGTGGCTCCGCCAGGGGAGCATCGGGTTCCATTACCGCATCCGTTAGCAATGCCCCAATATAAACGCGCGGCCCGAATTCCGGCGTGAGGAAATTCAAGTTCAACCCCACATGTCCAAGCCCGGCGAACTCGGCGGCATACTTCAGGTCAAGCAGACCGCCAATGGCGTTCAGCTCGGCGTCGCTATATTCGGGGTTAATGGGAATGGCGATGTGGCCTTTTTCCTCCAGCCATTCGCAAACTTGGAAACCAATCTCGTTGCACGCGTCCAGGGCAACGTGGGAATTCAACGATTGCGTGTCCACGTCATTCAGCGCAAAGGCCCCCGTAAGCATGTGCTTTACGAAGACCACCAAGGTCTGCATGCCCTCGCCCACATTGTCCGGCACTTGGCGCGACGGCACCAACCGGGCATAGTCGCTCACGCGCGCCACGCCTATCGCGTCTGCACCAGCGCGTTTGCCAACAGCCTTCACCCAGGCTTTCAGGTCCTGCTCTTGCGTCTGTACCACGGGTATTTCCTAGGAACTGCGGGGCCAATATGTTCAAGAGTGATTATGCCATCGTGGCTGCGGCGCGAAATTGGGCTGGGTAGTTCGTTGGCGCGGTGTGGCGATTCGGCAATGGCGGCATAGTCCTGCCCCACCGGGCACACCTGCACGCAGTCCATGCACCCCGTCACTGCGCCCTCTTTCATGGCGGCCATTTCAGACCAAAACCGCACAGTGTGTTGCCCATAGGCACGGGCATATTTTTCGGAGGCCTCCTCTTGCCCGGCGATTTCTACAAGGAAGGACTCAAAGTTGGCGTAGCCGAAAGGCTGGCTGCTGCGGGCACAAGCAATACCATCTAAGGCGCAGACTTCGTGCAAGCCCGCACCTGCTGGTGCGCTGAGGGGAATGGCTCTCTCGGGGCACACCGCAGCACAGCGCCCGCAGGCCTCAAGCCCCAAGCACAGCTCGCCGGGGAGATGTCGGTCGGTACTTAGGTCAAGCGCAGTCAACACGCCACCCAGAAATACGCGCGGTCCATACTCAGGTGTGAGTACCATGGTGTTGAGGCCCCACGTGCCCAGACCGGCTTGCACTGCGGCAAGCCTCAATAGGTATGACCCCTGCCCTGCCGGGGTGAGGTCGTCTACGTTGCGCTTGTTGAAGTCGAAGGCAGCGGCGTGCAGGGGCAGCGACACATGCCCTGCCTCCTCAAGGCCCTGTGCCAATTCTCCCGCAATATGCGAGAGCAGACGATGGGCGCGCGCGCCGGCAAATTGCTTATTAGTCAGGTGGCGCGACCAAGCAATGCCCTTCAGGGTGCGCTTGGCAAACACAATGAGCGTGCGCTTGTTGCGTGCCAACGTGGATGGGCGCTTGTCGGGCGGCGCAACGCACTCAAGATCGGCAACCGAGGCAAACCCCACAAGGTCCGCACCCAGCCGTTGGGCATTGGCGCGAACGTCGTCATGGGTCAGCGTAGCAGTCAAGGTATTTCGTCCCCGTTAGAATAATTGAAACGATACAATAATGCCGTTTTTAGTGCAAGACGCTATTTGTCCGACCTTTTCGCCGGGGCGTTGCCCTTGCCACGCACCCCCAGCAGGAAGTCCACGATGCCGCGTAGCAAAGCCCGGTGCGCGGGCCAGTTGTCCCAGCCATATTCTCTAATCTGCCACAGCACCGACCGCAGGATGGTCGGCGTGCGCCGCAGGATTCCCAAGGGGCGACCAAAACGGAACAGGCAGATCAACCGATTCCGTATAAACAGGTACGTGATGAACGGCGAAATGCGGCCCGTGGTTTGCCCGTGCGCATGGATCACCTCGGCCGCCCCCACGGTGAGCAACTTCCAGCCCGCATCGCGCAGGCGCAGGTGGAGATCGTAGTCTTCCCAGTTGGTGAACAGGGCCTCATTAAACAGGCCTACCTGCTTCAACGCCTCGGCCCGATAGAGCAGCGCGCACGCGGGGACAAACTCCGTCTCGATGGTCCGGGCATACTCCGGCGACCACGGGCTGTCGTCCTGCGGGTGCCAGTGGCGGGCGGAGTCCCGGTCGATGAAGCCCTCAAAGAACTGCACCCGGCGCTCGTCTCCGGGGAACAGCAACAACGCACTGGCCGCCCCTGCCTCGGGGTTGGCCTCCATCGCCGCCGCCAGCTTGGCCACCGCATCGGGCGCAACGATGGTGTCGTTGTTCAGCAAGAACAGGTACTTCGCGCCCAGCGCAATACCGCGTTCCAACCCCCGATTGCAGCCACCGGTAAACCCCGTGTTGCTGTTCAGCGGGACGGTGTGAATGCCGGGAAACTGCTCGGCCAATGGGGCGGCACAGGGCGGAACGGACCCATTATCCACGAGGATCAGCTCAAGGCCGGGATAGTTGTTGTCCAACACGCTCTTGATACAGCGCCCCGCCATGGCGGTATCGTTCCACGTAAGCACGACGGCAGCCACCTTAGGCGTTACCGCAACAGGGTTTGGCTCGAACTCTGGCATCGTTCCCCTCCGCTTGGGTCTCCGCTGGATTATACACATTGGAAGCCGCGACCCAGAGCGCGAAAATCATTGTCTCGAAAACCGGCTAGTGCTACACTAGATCTGCGGTATTCGGCTGGTCCCCTTTAGGATCGGCACAACATTTGGTATGCATTGCCACTTAGCGAGCGTGTTTGGCCCACCATGTCTGACCTGCCCGAGGATAAAACACCTGAACCTGTCGAAGAGCCGGTGCTCTCGACAGACATGGACGCCGATGCCTTGGACGCCCTCTTCTCCAGCGCGTTGATGTCCGCAGACATGGGCACCATCACGGGACAAGCCGTACCAGAAGTGGAAGCCGCCGAACCAACACCCACCGCCGCACCAGAAGTACTCCCCACCCCCGAGCCGATGTTGTCGGAAGAAGCCGTGGGCGATTCCGCTGCAGTGGACGCGCCACTGGTGGCCGACCTGGACGAAGCGCTCCTGCTCACGCAGGACAACGTGGACGCCTTCTTATCCGATCTAGATGTAGACACCCCCATCGAGACCGTGGCGGAAACACCGCTGCCCCCTGTGGTGACAGAACCCGTGATTACCCGCAGGACGCCCACTGCCGAACCCGAAGCCGTGTCCGACGACTTGCTGGCCGCGCTGCTCAATGCGGCAGAAACCGCCAGCACCAAGACCGACGTGGGCATGGAAAACCTGGTGGCTGCTGCCACCGCACCCACTGCAGCGGTCAACATAACTCCCCTGCCGCAGGAACCCGTCGGTGCCATACCGGGCGCTGCGGCTGCGGCCCATGCAGCAGAACAGCAGCCCGCGCCGGGTGCCTACCCCGATGCCGTGCCTTCCCCCCTCAAGCGGCCCGGCATATGGATAACCCTCTGTGAGAATGTCTGGTTGCAGGCCTACGGCACACGCATTGCCGCATCCCTCTTTGCGGGCCTGCTCGGCGCTGTGGCCACCTATGGTCTGCTGGCTGTCAACCAGGAAACCCGCCCCACCATCGCCGACCTTGGCGTGCAGCAGATGATCGATCTGGAAGCCGCCATGGAACGCGCGCGTGCGCTAGCAGCAGAGGGCAAGTTTCAGGAAGTGACCGAGGTATTGGCCCGTCCGGCTGCCGCCGCGCAGTCGTCCGAACTCAGCACCGAGGCAGAGTTCCTCCTGCTCGAGGCCAAGTCCCACACGCTCGATGCGCCCATCGGATCCGATGCGTATTCCGAATTGCAGAATGATTTACAGCAATGGGCCAAGGCCCACCCCGACAGCCCCATGGCGGCGAAGGCGCTGCGCATTGAGGCCGATATCTACCTCAAGCAAGAACTTCCCTCGGCTGCGTACGCTTCGCTGCGCTCTATCGCGGAGCGCTTCCCAGACGACCCCAATGCCGATGCCGCCCTGCTGGAAACAGCAAGGCTAGGAATCGAGCTGAACCGCGTGACCGATGCGGCGGACTATCTGCAACAGTTGCTGGCCAACTATCCCGGCTCGAAGCTGGGTGGCGAGGCGCGCTTGCTGTTAGGCGACACCTACCTGCGCGCTGGCATGGAAGACGACGCCAAACAGATGTTCGAGCGTGTGGCCAAAAACGACCCCGACCCGCAGGCACGCGCCGAGGGCACGTTGCGGCTGGGCCGCATGGCGATACAGTCCGGGGATCTGGCCGGGGCCAAACAGCGCTTGGGCGATTACCTTGCCAAGACCGTATCGCTCGAAGGCACCGACGAGGTGCAGCTTCAACTGGCGCAAGTGGAGCGCGCCCAGGGAAACATGGACGACGCGCAAAGCCAACTGCGCGACCTGATCAATTTCTTTCCTGCGTCTCCCACCACGCCCAAGGCCTATGTGGAACTGACCGAGGTGACCGATGCGCTGGGCGAACGCGATGAAGCCCTGAGCATTTCGCAAGAAGCCGCCATCAAATATCCCAAGGACCCGTCGGTACTGCGCAGCAAAGGGATGATGCTGGGGCTGACGGGCCGGGCAAAGTCCGCAGCCGAAACCCTGCTTGCCGCGAACGAAGCCGGGGCCTACGACCCCGAGATGCTGCTGACAGCGGCACGCCACCTGCGCACTTCCGGCATGTATCCGGAAGCCCTGCGCGCTTACACCCAACTGCAAACTGAATACAGCGGACTGCCCGCTGCTATCGAGGGCGGCATAGAAATGGCACGCCTGCACAACACGCGCGGTGAAGTGCGCGAGGCCGTCGAGGCGCTCAAGGCGCTCGAGGTGGCCGCAGCCACCAGCCCGCAGCATGTGGACGTGCTGGCCGCGCAGGTTGAGCTGTATCGCGAACTGGGCTGGCAGGAAGACCTGGCCTCCACGGCGGAGATGTTGGCCACCTCCGCCACGGAAGATGAAGACCGCGCCACGGCGGCGCTGGGCTTGATTGGCGCGGGCAACACTGAGGCGGCCCGCACGTTGTTTCAAGACATTAACGTGGACCAGCTCCGCGCGCCCACCGCCTATGGCCTCACGTGGGAACTGGGAGAACACCTGCTTGCCGAGGCCCCGCGCGAGGGACTATCCCTGATGGAGCAGGCCTACGTGGCCCACCCTGATCTGCGCACGCGCGAGCAGGAGAAGACCCTGCTGCGTGCCTACCTTTCCGCGAACCGCCCCGCCGCAGCGCGCCGCGTGGTGATGGAAATGGCGGCAGACGCGCAGGGCAATGCAACCGACAGCGCCCACCTGATTGAGGCCTCGATTGCGTGGGGCGATTACCTCTATGGGCGCGGTGATTTCCGAACGGCGGCAGACGCCTACGCCATGGCCGAAGAAGAGGCAGCGAAATTAACCACGCCCCCTTCTGAACCGGGGCGTGACCCGCGCTGGGCGCAATACCAGCGGGCCAATGCCCTGCTGCAATTGCGCGATTTCCAGGCAGGCCTTCGCCTGCTGGACGAGATCGCCGCGAGCACGGCGCCCTGGGCGCGCGAGGCCGAGACCAAGGCCACCTTCACCCGAATGGAACAACAACTGGGCGACCTGCCCCGCGCGGCGGGATAGCCGCATGGCCGTATCTAACCTGAGTAGCCGCGTCCGCGCCTATATGGCGCGTCAGCGTGCGTGGCTCGAACAGGAAATTGCCGGGGCCGAACTGTTGCTTGCCAACGTGGCGGCCATGCCGGAACTGGATCATCCCCTTGCCGCCGCACAGGCTTCCATGAACGAACTGGAAAACCTCGAGCGCGAGCAGCGCGGGCTGCTGGCGGAATGGAAAGACGAGTCTATACCCCTCGACGAGCAGGACTTCGTCCGGGGTGAGGCCGTCGTGATTGCTGAACTGGCCGCGCGCTTAAGCATCTTGCGCGGGCAGGTGGCGCAGGCCATCGCGGAAAGCCAGGTTGCCATCGTCGGCGCGGGCAAGGGACTGCGCGCCGCGCGCGGCGGCGTGCGCAAATATCACCCCGGCGTAGACGGGACCGCAGGCCACGTAGACCGCAATGCCTGAGCCCGAAGACGAACGCTTGGCCGTACTGTCCCGCGCACTCGAGGCATTCACCGAAAGCTCGCAGCGCATGGAGGCCGCCTACCTCGCCCTGCGCGAACGCGTGGCCCAGCTGGACGAAGAGCTGCAAGAGAAGAACCGCCAGCTTGAGCTGACCTCGGACTACCTCGCCAACCTGCTCGAAAGCATTTCCGATGGCGTGATTGCCGTGGACACCCGAGAGCACATCACCCACTTCAACCGCGCCGCTGCCGCCATACTCGGATACGACCCGCAAGACCTGATCGGTGCGCGCTTTGAAGACGCCTTCGGGCGCGCCTTCCGCATCCCCCGCGCCGCTGGCCAAACCACCCTGACCGCCAAGAGTGGCAGACAAGTCACCGTGAGCGAGCGCGACAGCGCCATCGCCGGAAGCACGGGCACAAAGCTGGGCTACGTGAAAACCTTTCAGGACCTGAGCGAACTCAATGCCCTGCGTGAACAGTTGCGGCAGGTGGACCGGCTCGCCGCCATAGGCGAAATGGCCGCCTCCGTGGCGCACGAGATACGGAATCCACTCGGTGGTATTCGTGGGTTTGCGGCGTTTCTATTAAATGATATACCGGTAAATGACAACCGCCGTCGCTTGGTCGAGAAGATAGACAGTGGCGCGCGCAGCTTGGAACGGGTAGTGAATGAACTGCTGGACTACACCCGCCCTGTCGAGATTGAGCCCCACCCCGTATCCTATGCCGAACTGGTGCAGGCCGCCCTTGCCTACCTCGATTCTCCCGGCGAACAGGTGCGGCTACATACCGACGTTGACCCCAACCACCGCGTTTGGGCCGATGCCGAGAAGCTGCGGCAGGTGGTGTTGAACATTCTACTCAACGCCGTACAAAGCCTCGAAGGAAAACCCGGCGACGTCACCATTTCCGCCACGGCAGAAGACGAGCACGTGACCCTGACCATCCGTGACACCGGCTGCGGTATTGCCCCCGAAGACCTCGAACGCGTCTTCAGCCCCTTCTACACCACCAAGGAAAAAGGCACCGGTCTCGGCCTGGCCATCTGCGCAAAGATCATCGAAAGCCACGGAGGCGCCCTGCGCGCCGAGAGCAAACCCGGAACCGGCACGGCCCTGCACCTGCGACTGCCGAGGGCCGAATAATCCCGCGTTGCATCTGTCCTCCCCGCCGCAGTATCGTGCCGCAATCCAACGGAGGAACCTCGCCATGCGCACCCGCACCATCGCCACCCTTGCCCTCGCACTCGTTTCTACGGCCAGCGCCATGGCCCAGCCTGCCGCTCCCCTCGCCCACCCGGACACCACAGGCTGGAAAGACCTCTTCGCCCCCGATCTGTCGGACGCATTGAAGCCGAAGAAAGTGTGGACGGTTGAAGAGGGCATGTTGACAGCCAGCGAAGACCAGGCCATCTGGAGCAAGGAGGACTACGAGAACTTCACGCTAGACCTCGAGTTCAAAACGGCGGACGGCACGAACAGTGGCGTCATCATTTATTGCAGCGACATGGGCAATTGGATTCCCAACTCCGTCGAGATACAAATAGCCGATGACTTCAACGAGAAATGGGCGACAGCTGACAAGACCTGGCAGTGCGCTGCCGTGTTCGGACATCAGGCCGCAAGCAAGAGCGTAGTAAAGAAGCCTGGCGAATGGAACCGCATGACCGTATATGCCAAGGGCAAGCAGGTGGACGTGGTTCTCAACGGCGAGCATGTCACCTCGATGGACATGGCCAAGTGGACCAGCGCCAAGAAGAACCCCGATGGCTCAGACATTCCACCATGGCTCAGCACCGCCTTTGCCGAGCTGCCCAACAAGGGAAAGATCGGCCTGCAAGGCAAACACGCTGGCGCCCCCATCTGGTTCCGCAACCTGAAGGTGAAGGCAGAGTAAAGGAGCGCACCGGGTTATTGCCCCGCCTTGAACTCCACGCTCCAGAGCAGCAGGCTGATCAGGTTATCCCGCTGTTGGGTGGTTTCCAGCCCGATGGTGTGCGGCCCTGGCGTGAGGGCGTAGCGTTCCAGATCGAACACCACATCGGCCTGCGCCCAGGCCTGCGGGAAATCGAGCGAGCCGAGCACGATGCCGTCTATCGAGAAGCTCACCTTGTTGCCCGCAACAGGTGAAGAAACCCGCAGGGTAAGCTCCCTCGTGTCGGCAGGCAGGTCCACGCGTATGCCGCCAGTCTTGTCGTAGCGCAAGTCCGTGTAGTGGGCCTGCTGCTTCTCGGCGTAGTAGTCCTTGCCCCAACGCCCGCGCAGGTGCTTGCGCGCTTCCAGCTCTCCGAACACAATGCGGTGGCTCTCCGGCAACGACAGGTCTGCCGGTTGATCCAGCTGGAACACCGCGTAGTTGTCGCCCCGGTGGCAGCGATAGTTCTCGTAGAGGTGGTCGCGGGTCTCGCGGTAATTCGGAAAGTACGCATCGTCCAGCTTGTCCCCATCGGGCACCACAAGCACGGTTGCGCCCAGCGCAATCATCCGGTCAAGGGTTTCCTTGTTGAAGGGAATGTTGCCCTTGGCTTCATACCAGCAAGTCCAGCCGATGCGATCGGCAAAGTATAACGTCGCCGGGTTCGGGTGTGCGCACACGACCAGTGCATCTTCGGGGGTGTTCTGTTCAATCCACTGTCCGGCCCGCAGGAAGTTCTCTCCCGTCTTCTGTCCATCGCCCACGGCGTCGGCATACATGGGCTGTGCCAAGAGCAGCGAGGCATACGCAGCGGCGAGCACGAGGGGGACTACTGCATAGCGCAAGTATCCACGCCAGAGAAAGCGTTGCACGCCAAGGCCCGCGAGGTAGGCCGCAGGCGGGGCGAGCGCAAGCTGGTAGTAGTCGTTTTTGAAATTGCCACGCGCGGCGAGCGCAAAGAACAGGAGCACGGCGATAACCCACACATGCGGGAAGAAATCGCGGCGCTTGAAGGGCAGTAGCAAGGCAGGCAGGGCAAGCAGCAGCAAGGGCCACCCCACCGCGCGGAGCCAGATCGAGTCGCGCATCTGGTCGTAGAATTCCCTGGTGTAGAGCATTCCGCGATCCACGAGGCCGGGGGCATAAAACATGAGGCCCGACACGGAACCAAGCACCTTGAACGAGTACCACGCATAGGCCAAGAAGAGCAGGCCGACCACCCCGCCGAAGAGATAGAGTCGCCATTCGAAAACGAAGCGCGAGCCGTAGCGTAGTAAGACCAGGAAGAAAAGCGGCAGGGCGATGAGCGCAAGGGTGGGTTTGCCCAGCAGCGCCAGCAGACACCACAGCATGGCAAGGAACAGGCTGCGGTTTTCAATCGTGCGCAGCCAACGCTCGAAATAGTAGAAGGTGGCAAAGGAGGCCGCAAGCGCAAAGGACTCCGGCATGTGGACGCGCCCAAAGAAAAGGTACATGGGCGACACGCACAACAGGAGCGTGCCCGCCGCCGCTCCGGCCAGCCCCACCATGCGCTCGGTAAACAAGAAGAAAAATGCCAGCCCAAGCAGGGAGAAGAAAATGGGGAACACCCGATCCACCCAATAAGCCGTGCCAAAGATTTTATAGAGCAGGGCGGTGAGCCAAGGGGTAACTTGGAGTTCGGTGCCGCCGACGATGCCTTCCGTTTCCACGGGGTCAGAGGTGGTATTGCGCCAGTAGACGCGGGGATGCAAGGGATTCAAGTCCCTCTCGTGAAAGGACTTGGCCACCATCAGCGTCTGGGTTTGCCGCCAGCAGTGGTAATCCGTGGGAGGCTGGTTGATGTGGTAAAGCCGCAGGGCCAGCCCGAGCAGCAGGATGCCGCCGAGAAGCAACAGGCTGGGCCAGCGTGGTGCACGGCTAAGGGTGCTGTCTCGGGGATTGCTGGGAAAGGCGGACATACATGAACCTGTACGGGGGATGCTGCTGAATTATTCTGGCGAAAGTATGGCAGCGCGTCCGACAGGGGCGCAAACTGTTGACGAATGCTGTCAACTTTACATGACTTTCGCGCGTCTTTTTTGGGAACCGGGGTGGGCTGTGCTATCATCCGGGCCTGATGCGGCGTGTCCGCGTGCCATTCGTCTACATCCAGACCGCGCCCCAACGGGGTGGCCGTGGCTGGGAAACCTGAATTCTGATGAGGTAATCCTGATGACGCTGAATCGTATAGTGATGTTGTGTTCGACTTTGGCCATTGCGGGTTGCAACATGGCGGCTGCTCCCGGCACGGCGAAGCCGGTGGCAACGGAAGCGAAGCCCGCTGCCGCTGCCCCCGCGAAAGAAGCTACGCCCCCAGCGGTGCCGGTGAAGAAGCCCGAGCCCCCGAAGGAAAAGCAGTTGGCGCTGAATGGCCGCTTTGAAACGTGGGACAAGGATCTTCCCGAGGGCTGGATTGGCGACAAGACCAAGATTGCCAAGGCGGTCGAGGCCACTTCGGGTAAGAACGCCGTCGAGCTGCGCGAGTCCGACGAGTATGTGATTCTCGAGCAGAACGTGCCCAACGTGCCGAAGGGCAAGAAGCTGCTGGTGAGCGCGAAGATTAAAGCATCCAGCCCAAGGGACGTGGCGCTGAAGGCGCTTTACTTCCAGGGCGCGGAAGACAAGTCGGAGCGTGTGCAGTACAAGGGCAACGGCAGCTGGAAGGTGACGTCGTTTGAGATGACGCTGCCCGATGACGCTACGGCGAAGTCCTTCCGGGTGCAGATTTTGCGCGGGCCTGACACCGAAGGTCCGGTGTTGGTGGACGACGTGGCGGTGATTGTTAAGCCGTAATACAAATTACTTTTTGAAAACCGGGCGAGGCCTTTGGCTTAGCCCGGTTTTTTTATGGGGCGGCCACTTCGACCTGCCATTGCTGGAGCAAGGGCTGGAAGTATTGCTGCGTAAGGGGTCCGTCGCTCATACCGTTGTCCAAGGCATGGCGCAGTTCGTTGAGGTCCACTTCGCGGGTTCGGCCCATGAGATTGCGCACTTCTTCAAAAGTGGGCGGTGACACGTTGGTTGCGCCTTGGGATATCCATTCGGGCAGGCTTGGGGTGAGGGTTTCAAAGAAGGCCTTGGCTAGGGTGTAGTTTCCCTCGAAGCGCAGGTGGACGATGTCATAGAAGACGTTGAATCCAGCGATGCCCTGGGGCGAGGCCTGGTTCATGGCGGCTTCGCCATCGGTAAAGTAAACAGTATCCGGGTGGGCGGCGGCGGTATCGCGCAGGCGCTGGTTCATGGGCGCGGTGATGGCGCCAAAGAAGTAACTGTTGTCGCTGGCTAGCTGGAATTGCTCGCGTGCCTCGGCATGAAGCTGTATTGCTTCGAGGCATTGCCCGAGGCGGAAGTAGGTTTCGGCGTATTGGGGATCAAGGGTGAGGGCTTCTCGGAAAGTCTCTATGGCCTTGGCGTGTTCGCCTTCTGCTTGCAACTCTTTGCCTCGTGCGAATGCGGCATCCCAGCGGGTGGTTTCATCCGGGGTGAGATCAGGGCGGTGGATGCTTTCAAGCACGTCGCCGATGCGCAGGTTGGAAGAGACGGTGCTGAGGAGCACCTTGGCATTGGCGCGTTGAGCGCTGGCGACCATGCCCTCAACGTTGCGGTGATACATCTCCACAATGCGGTCCATGCGCGGGTCGGCCATGGGGATGTCTTCCTGCCGCCAGAGCTTGCCATCGGTGGGGGAATCGATGCCGGTCCACTCTCCCCCCCACGCCATCATCACCTGCCACAGGCGGGAATGGTTGAGTCGCTGAAGCCACTGTATGGAGGACTGCATCTGGTCTGCCGACATGCCCGAGTGGCCGAGACGGCTGCGCGCGCCGAAGGGCCCGGAGCGTTCGTTGTTTCCCATGTAGACGAGGTAGAGGTCCGGGTCGAATTCTTCGCAGGCTTGGGCGTTCGCCAGCATCACGTGAGAATTTACCGCGTACCAAGCGAGCACGATGACTTCAAAGTTGGCATGGGGATAGCGCTCTTTTAGCATGGCTTGCAGTACGGGCCCGATGCCGTATTGGGGGAAGTGCCAGCCAAGCGCGCCAGAACTTCCGAACAGGAATATGCGGTAGGTGTTGGCAGGCTTCTCCTTGGGAAACTTTGCGCGCGCCATGCTGAGGTCGTCTTGTATGGGCTTCTTCCAGTCGCGAAAGAACTGGTAGTTGAAGCGTTCATTGGTAACGACCAACTGCTGGCCATCCTTGTTGATCGTAAGGAAGGGGCGCATGTCGTATCCGCCGCCAAAGAGGCGCACGATTCCTTCGAGCATCAGGATGAGCAGAACCGGCAGCACGCCAAAGGCGAACAGGTTGGTGAGCAGGGCGCGGCTGCCTCGATGCACGGGGGCTCCTTTACGTTGCGTTAGGGTTCTACGCTATCGCGTGGCGAGGCATGGGTTCAAGGCGGAGAAAATCGCCCCGTAAAGCACACCACCCCCCGGCTTTCGCCGGGGGGTGGTGATACATAAACTGTGTGATAAAGCCTCTTAGAAGGCTTCGACCACTTCGGGTTCCGGCAGGCGCTTCACGTCATTGCGGGCAATGACAACGTTCTGCAAATCATAGATCACAAACTTCGCGCTGCCCTGGTCGCGGGCTTCGTCTTCAACACAGGCCGCCATCGCTTCGCGCCAGCCCTGCATGTTTTCCATGCTCCAAAGCCGCTGCTCCTGCTCCGTCAACGTGTACCGCCAAATCTTCTTGGACATGAAAATTCTCCCGTGTGCCGTGATGGAATCGTTGGATTCCGCCCTCTCCAGGCGCAAGACAATTGCGCAACACAATTGCCTCAATGGAATGGTGCATATTGTAACACATGGCTGAAAATTGGTCAATGGGTGCTAACTATAAGGTTTCACCCGACTTACAGGTCGTCACCTAAAACCAGCCCCAGCCATGTGCTACTCGCGTTATCAATAACGCAGTGCCCCCTGTTAAGGGTGACGCAGCAGCGAAACGACAGTTTCCACGTTCCCACGGTAACGGGCCAACAGGTTTTCAAAGGGGGCTTCCCCCTCCGGCGCACCCGCCAACAGCGCATCGATCTGACCGTCCGCATCCCCCACTATAAGCGCCGGGGCGTTGCTATCGGACACGGCCACCAGCCCCAGGGACCGGATGAGGTAGTTGCAAGCCCCGCCCGCGTCAACCACTTCCAGTTGTTCGAGTTGCGCGGTTTGGGTGGAGGCATGGCTGGAGAGCGCGAACACTGCTTTCTTCACCGCGCCCAGGTTGGTGGCAATGGTTTCCGCATCGGCGGGAGACAGGCGGGACAGGTCATGCGCTAGAATCTCGCTCATGCGCGACAGGTTCTCCGTGGCCAGCCAGAACAGCGGCGGCTGCTCGCCCGGTGCTTCCCCGGGTACCAAGGCCACCCCGGCACCGGAGCCATCCAGCGGGCGCGACGCGTCGATCTCGATGGTGCGTATATCTGCCTGTCGCGCAACGAGATACGCCGTATCCCCCGGCCAGGCGGTGCGAATGCCCAGCACCGCCGCAGCGACAGGCGGGGATTGGTTAGGCATTGTGAATACAGGAGTTACGCTGGTTCCCTTAAGCAGGCGGTGTGCCACGGCGTAGACCGGAAACCACGGGGTGGATACCGACACCGGCCCCGATTCCGTGGCGGCACCCGATGGGGCGGAATCGCCCAAGGTGATACGCTCTATCTGTACGTCAGCATATGTACTTATACATATTGCGGTCAGCATACATGCAACAAGATACATAGGTTTTGATATTGTGGCCAGCATCATGCGGCTGCCTCCTGAAATACCCGAAGCCCGGCCCGCACCAGCACGGTGGCAAAGAAGAAGATGGCCGCCACGATGATGATGGCGCCGCCGGAGGGGATGGGGAGTTCCAGCTCCATCGGCAGCAGAATGCCGAGCAGGCAACTGAGGGTGGCGAAGACGATGCTGAGCAGAACGAAGGACCGCAGCGACCGCGCCAGGTTGCGCGCGGCGGCGGCGGGGATGAGCAGCAGCGCCTCGACCAGCACGGCCCCCACGATTTTCACCGAGGCCACGGTGAGCGCGGTGATCATCAGCACGAAGAGATAATCCTGAAAGCGCACCCGCACCCCGCGCACCCCGGCCAAGGCAGGGTTAAAGGTAGAAAGCAGCATCCGGTTGTAATTGGCCAGCCCCAAGGCGGCGGTGGCGAAGGTAATCACAAAGAGCAGGTTCAGGTCGAAATCGTTCACCGTGAGAATCGAGCCGAACATGATGGTGTCCAGAACGTGGACGTTTACCCGCGCGGTGACGAACAACAGCAGGCTGGCCCCCACCGCCAGCGATATGGCGAGGAAAACCCCAATGATCGTGTCCGACGCCATGCGGGTCTGGTTGCGGGTGAAGTTCATCAGCAGGGCAAACAGCACGCAGAAGGAAAAGAGGGAGACATAGGGCGCGGTGTAGACCTCGCCCAGCAGGATGCCGATGGCCACCCCCGTAAGCGCGGCATGGCCCACGGCCTGCGAGAAAAACGCCAGCCGCTTCGCCACCACCATGGTGCCCACCGCACCCAGCAGCGGCCCGATGATCAGGGCAGAGACGAGGGCATTGACCACGAAGCCATACTGCAACGAATCCGGCAGCCACCCGGCCAAGGCCGCCCGTTCAAACGCGCCCCGGATCATTTCATAAAACGCGCTCACCGGCAGCACGCCCCCAAGGGGAGTGCAACGAATGGGGGTATGTAGGTGGAAGCCATGTGATGCGCCTTGCGGTGTCAGCGGGATAAGCCCTAAGTGTGCGGGACGCATCGGCGGGAGCGCAACTTGAACGCCATTCGGGAGAACGGGCGGTCCGATGGAGAGAGATGGTTGATGCGGCTGGCGGAGTGGACTAGGATGCGGGGGAGGTGAATGGGTAGGAGGATACGACTTGGAAGTAACGTCGGAAAAGGCTAGGAACCGGAGCAGGAAGAGAGATAAGAGGCCGCGTTCTTGCGGTTCTCTGATACTCCTTGCGCTTCTACTGCTGGTCTTATACAACATTCTTCTCCTGCCTATTCCCTTCCGGCTTCCACCTCAATCGCCCCGCGCACTTGCAGATATCTACGATATTGAAGCTGCACTCACATCACTTCTCGCCGATGCGGACTGCACCAAGCTTGAGGAACTCTTCGACCCCGATGCGGTGTCCGCGTACATGACGAAGCAGCGCAAGCTGGAACACTGGCCGCCGGTGAATGCTGCCGAGTTTGCTGCCGCGACCGAGCTGTATACGCGTTGCATGTATGCCGTTTTGCGTAGCGGGCGCAATGCGATTGGCGCTACGGACCCCGTGCTCACCGATCTGCAATACGGTGCGGTGTTGCGGGATGAGGTGCTTGGACGCATTTTGCCAGAGTATCTTGGCATCGCCAATGACCCATGGGGCAACCTTTACAACATCTACCCCGGTCCTTGGAATGCGAAGACCCCGAGCGGCGAAGCTGCCCCGGTGCCTTTCCGTATTTATTCCAAATGGGAAGGGGATGACACATCTGCTGACTCTCGCAAGAAAAATCGTGACGGGTTGGAAGTGCAGACGAAGGATGAAGAGAGCGGCGAAACTATTGATGCGGGGTTCCCCGCCCCCACGAATGAGGTCGCCTTCATCTGGTCCAATGGAGATAACCTGTTGAGCAGCCAGTTGATATACAACGCCAACGGCTACGCCACGGGCGACCGGTACGATCCCGCCCAAGGCCCTGAATTCGCAGGTGGTGCAGACGACATCAACAGCTGGGACCCGGGCAGCAGTTGGGGCAGGTTCTATTGAGGGATGAAGCTTTTGAGCAGCGAAGGTGCGGCACTGCGTAGATTGGTTGGGGATGCCCCGTAGACATTCTTCGCGAACTTCTTTAAGTATTCACAGATTGGAAAACATCTGGTATACTAAGCTCAACATCCGCCGGGTGTGGTGCATGGGGTATGCAATTTTGAGGGAACCCAGAGTATGAAGTTCAAATGCTCGACAGGTGTGGGAATGATTGCGCTGGCCTTGGGGAGTCTTTTTGCCTCCGCACCTACAGCAAACGCGCAGGAACTTCCGCCTTCATGGCGGGAAATGAAGGGCACGGAAGACTTTTCCGCCGCCCGCATTTGGAATGAGGAGTTGCTCTTTGCCATCCGTCGCGACACGGCGCGCCCGGTGGTCCATGCGCGCAACCTGCTGCATACATCGATCTGCGCATGGGATGTGTGGGCTGCGTATGATGCAACGGCCACGGGTTTCCTTGTGAAGGAGAAGCTGACGCCACCCGGAACGCCGGAAGACCTGCTAGCAGCGCGGTCTGAAGCCATCAGCTTTGCTTGCTATCGCTTGTTGATTAACCGCTTCACGGCATCGCCGGGTTCGGTGGCCAGCTTGGCGGAGTTTGACGCCACCATGGATGAACTGGGCTATGACAAGACCAACACCTCGACCGTGGGCGATACCCCCGCCGCGGTTGGTAACCGGATTGCGGCGGCGGTGATTGCGTGGGGATTAACGGACAACGCGAACCAGCAGGCCAACTATGCGGCCAACAACGGCTATGAACCGATTAACCCGCCGCTGGTGGTGAAGCTCTATGGCAATCCCGCTTGCAGCACCATCGAGGGCGAAGAGGAGCGTGATGCCCATTGCATTGTCGACCCGAACCGCTGGCAACCCTTGGCGCTGGACTTCTTTGTGGACCAAGGGGGCATCGTGCTGGGGGCCTACCCAAAATTTATCGGCCCGCACTGGGGCTATGTGACGCCGTTCGCGTTGCGCGAGCGCGACCGCAGCGAGAACGGCGTTCACCTTGATCCGGGTCCCCCTCCGCAATTTGGCACCGAAACGCATCAAGAGTATATCGATAACCTTGTCGCGGTGATTGAAGCGACAGCTACCCTTACACCGGACGACGGTGTGTTGAAGGACATATCCCCAGCGTCGCTGGGCAACAACTCGATCGGGGCGGACGATGGCACGGGCTACGACGTGAACCCCGTTACTGGCCAGCCCTATACGCCCGAGGTGGTGAAGCGCGGTGACTGGGCGCGCGTGATTGCAGAATTCTGGGCAGATGGCCCTGCCAGCGAAACCCCACCGGGACACTGGAATACGCTGGCAAACTATGCTTCAGACAACATCGCCGAGAAGAGACTGGGCGGCGAAGGCGAGGTGCTGGATAATCTCGAATGGGACGTGAAGCTGTACCTTGCGCTGAATGGCGCATTGCATGACGCGGCCATCGTGGCCTGGGGAACCAAGGGACGATACGACGGGGTACGCCCAATCTCTGGCATTCGCCACGTGTGCGAGCTGGGGCAGTCTAGCAACCCCGAATTGCCGAACTATGACCCGCTGGGTATGCCGCTGATCGAGGGGCTGATTGAATTGATCACCCTGGAGACAACGGCTCCCGGCGAGCGGCATGAGCACCTTGCGGGAGAAGAAGGCCAGATTGCGGTGTACAACTGGCCCAACGTTCCGGAGGATGTCGAGAACGATTACAGCGGCGTGGAATGGTATCTCTGCGGTGACTGGATTCCCTACCAGCGCCCGACCTTTGTGTCGCCACCCTTTGCCGGGTACATCTCTGGGCATAGCACGTACAGCTTTTCCGCCGCCGAGGTGTTGACCAACTTTACCGGCAGCAAGTATTTCCCCGGAGGTCTGGGCAGCTTTCTTGCAGAGCAGAACGTTTACCTCAAATTTGAAGATGGTCCTTCGGAGGATGTTGAACTGCAGTGGGCCACCTATTACGACGCGGCTTCAGAGGCTGCTACTTCGCGCATCGTGGGTGGCATTCACTGGCCTGTGGATAACTATCCCGCGCAAAGCGCAGGACAGAAGGCGGGTGCATTGGCATTTCACGAGGCACAGAAATACTGGGGTGGTGACGCCAGCTACCATGTGTCCGACACCGACCAGGACAGCCGTATAGGACTCGACGAACTCCTGCGCAGCATCCAGCTTTACAACATCGGTGAATACGGTTGCCAGCAGGAAACCGAAGATGGCTATGCACCCGGCATTTCTGGCGAGGTGGTGCTTGGGGAATGCTACCCACACGATGGAGACTATGCCCCTGCGGACTTCACGTTTAGCCTGAGCGAGCTGTTGCGCATGATCCAGTTCTTCAACGTGGGCGAGTACGTATTCTGCAATACAAAGAACCCCGCCACGGAGGACAGCTTCTGCTGCCCGACGGAGATTTAAGCTTTACCGTTTGCGAACGCCCCGCGCTGTTGTTCAGCGCGGGGCTTTTTTATGGGACCCCGCGCAGACGCGGGGCTTCGCAAGGCTTAGCGGATGGGAGAAGAAGGGTAGGGCCTCGCTCAAATGCAAGAATGACGCGCACGCGTGAAGCGTGCGCGCCACCCTTGGGCAATGAGGAAGCGCAGAAGCGCTTCCTGGCGGGAGGGCTGTGCGAAACCCACAGCGGGTTGGTGAACTCAGCCGATGGCGGCCATGCCCATCTCCCCGGTGCGGATGCGGATACATTGTGCTAGCTCGACCACGAACACCTTTCCATCGCCGATGTTTCCGGTCTTGGCACCCTTGATGATGGCTTCGACCGTGGGCTTTACGAAGTCGTCGTTCACGGCGATCTCGATGCGAATCTTTTTTAGCAGCTGCACCTCGATGGGCACGCCGCGATAGCTTTCCTGAAAGCCGCCTTGCTGGCCGCAGCCGAGGCTGTTGGTGACGGACATCTTGGTGATACCCGCCTCGTAGAGCGCCTGCTTCACGGCGCTCAGGCGCTGCGGTTGTATGTAGGCGATGACCAGCTTCAACGTGCGCTCCTATTTGCTTGCGAAAATCTGGAAGCCGCCGTAGGCCTCCATTCCATGCTCGCCAATATCCAAACCCATCATCTCTTCTTCCCGGCTTACCCGGATTCCCACCGTATATTTCAGCGCGACGACGATGACGCCTGCGCTCACAAAGCTGAACACGCCGATGGCGGCAATGCCGTAGAGCTGCGGCAGCAGGCTGTGGCCAGTACCGAAGAGTCCCGCTGCCAGCGTGCCCCAAATGCCGCATACGAGATGCACCGAGATGGCACCGACGGGATCGTCTATGCGGACTTTGTCCAGCAGAAGCACCGACCCCACCACGGCTGCACCGGCGATGCCGCCTATGAGGATGGCTTCTTGAATGGAGACGCAATCGGCCCCGGCGGTGATGCCGACCAGCCCGGCGAGAATGCCGTTGAGCACCATGGACAAGTCGGGCTTGCGCTGCACGCCCCATGTGGTGAACATGGCGGCCACGCCACCGGCAGCCGCTGCCAAGCTAGTGGTCACCAGTACATAGGACACGGCATCGGGGTTGGCACTGAGGACCGAGCCACCGTTGAAGCCGAACCACCCGAGCCACAGCAGGAACACGCCGATGGTGGCCAGGGGCATACTGTGTCCCTCGATTGCGCGCGCACCGGCGGGGCCATATTTCCCTGCGCGCGGCCCGAGCAGCAGCACAAAGGCCAGCGCGCCCCAGCCTCCCACGCTATGCACCAAGGTGGAGCCTGCGAAATCGTAGAAGCCTGCCTCGAATAGGAAGCCCTTGCCCCACTGCCACGACCCGGCGATGGGATACACCAGCCCGACGTAGACGGTAGTGAAGAGCAGGAAGGACATCAGCTTTACGCGCTCTGCCACGGCACCGGAAACAATCGTTGCGGCAGTGGCCGCGAACATGGCTTGAAAGAGAAAGTCCGTCCAGTAGGTGTAATTGCCACCTGCGTATTCGAGAGAGACGTAGTCCTCCCCCACGCCAATCCCCGCACCGGCAAAGCCAAGTGCGCCGCTGATCAGATTGAAGTCTCCGGGATACATGAGATTGAAGCCGCAGAGCGCGTAGGTAAGCAGGCCAATGCAGGGGATGACCGTGTTCTTGAAGAGGATGTTGACGGTGTTCTTTGCCTGTGTAAGGCCGGACTCGACCGTGGCGAAGCCCAAGTGCATGATGAAGACGAGGAAGGTAGCGGTCATCATCCAGGTGTTGTTGATCGTGAAGAGTTCATTGGATACGGGAGCGGCGTCTTGCGCCAAGGCAGCAGGCGCGGCGAGCAGGAAGACGGCTGCCACCAGCCAAGGCGTGACTGACGCTGGTAATTGATGCTCCCGATTAAGTGACCCCAATGCTCCGCGCGCTCCTCATGCGACCTCATGCCCAAGGTTCCCATCGCGTCCCCCAAGGTATTGGAACGCGGTGTTGTGAAGCATTGCAGCAAGGGGTGTGCCAAGGAGTTGGTATAGGCCAGAAGTGAAGGAAACCAGACACTTGGCACAAGGGCATAGCAAGGATTGTGGGGAGAAGAGATACCGAACCGTAGGTTCAAGGTGTGCAAATAACCCCGGCGTAGGAATACGCGGCGGCGGGCACGGGGCCCGCCGCCGGTGGGTCAGGTCAGATATCAGGCGGGCTTGGGCTGGTGGAAGCGGATGCGCTTCTCTACATCGGGGCGCAGCACGCGCTCCTTGCCGCCTTTCGAGAAGTGGACCATCAGGTTGCTGCCGATGGCAGTCACGTCGAAATCGGAAACGCCGATCAGGTCGGTAAACCAGATGAGGAGTTCTTCCGCCGTGTAAAGGTAGAGGTGGTGCAGGGGGCTGCCGTCGATGTGGCGCTGGGCCTGCTCGGGCCAGCTGCGCCCAGTCACCTTCACGTGTTCCCAAGAAAGGAAGTGCAGCGTGGCGTGGCCGCCGGGCTTGAGGCAGCGGTAAATCTCAGACATCAGCAGGAAGGCAATGTCCTTGTTGATGTGCTGGATGGCTGCCGAGGAATAGATATTGTCGAAGTAGCCGTCGTCAAAGGGGAAGTGGAACCCATCGTAGAGCACGAAACGGGCACGCGGATCAGTAAGGCGTTCCTGGGCACGGCGGATCATGACTTCCGAAATGTCTAGGCCTACGATTTCCTGAAGCGGAAAGGCTTCGAGCATGGCTTCCATAATCCAGCCCACGCCGCTGCCCAGCTCCATCATGCGGCCTCCCTCGGGCGGCGCGGCGAAGGGATAGGTCTTGGTGATCAGGCGTTCACGGTAGCGCCGGGCGCGCTCCATCAATTCCTCCGGGGACTCGGCCCCGTCGTGTATCCGCTTGTTCAACTGGTCTAGCGTGTTCTCTTTGGTCCACGCCTGCTTATAGCTCTCTGAATCCGATGCCATGTAGCATCCTTTCAGCCTGCACCGGGCAGGCCTTACTGGTAGTTTTGATTACAGGCCCAGCGCCGCAGCGATATCGCGCAGGATGGGAACGTTCCATCCGAATACTACGGAGGCGACTGCTGCCACGACGACGATGATGACGATGGCGACGATACCCATGGTCATTTCACGGACTTTGACTTTCATGATACTCCCTCCCGTTTACGCTGGCGACACTACTGCCGCCAGTGGTATGTCGCGTTCCCGGCCCCAATCTTCCCATTCCTTGGCGGTGCGCTGCAAGAAGCAGGCGGCGAAGGCCTCGTCGGTTGGGGAATCGATGCCGAGCGCCTGCATGAGGCGGTGCATGAAGTGGAGTTCGAGCGCGCCGCAGCCGAGCCAGCCGTCTGCCGTGGGGTAGAGGCGGTAGTTGGGCAGGCCACCTCCGAGAAGTCCGCCGGGGGTGGTGATGCCGTACTTCACGGTGACGGCGAAATCGCGGGCGGCGTCGGACAGGGCGGACAGGGCATAGCCCGCCTTGCCGGTGCGCTCGCGGTTGAGCAGCAGGGCGAGGGCGGTCTGCACGGCGCGCTCTGCCCCGGCCATGTCAGCTACCAGCACGCGGGGCATGTTGGGCGGATCGACCGTTCCGTATTCGGCCTGGTAGGTCAGGTCGTGACCGGGCTCGTTTTCGCGGGGGGGAGGAAAGCCGACGATGCCCACCCAGCAGAGGCGGGGATAGCGGGCGGCGAGGGCTTCTTCGGAAATGCCTAAGCGGGCGAGGGCGGCGGGCCGGTTGCTGGTCAGCAGCAGGTCGGCCTGTGCGAGAAGAGCATCGAGCGCTTCGCGGTCCGTCTCGGCTTTCAGGTCTAGCGTGACAATGTCCATCCCCGCGCTGAGTTCTTCATACCACCCCACGCCCAGCTGTTGGAGCGGGTCGCCGCTGGGCGGCTCAACCTTGGTGAAGGCCATGCCAAAATCGCGCAGGCGCGCGGCAGCCACTGGGCCGGGCGCATTGATGGCGAGGCTGACGCCCCGCAGTCCTTCGAGTAAGTTCACGTTGAAACACTCCTAAGCGAATACAGAACGGCCTTTGGTTTCGGACCTGGGTTGCCCCCCTCACCCTAACCCTCTCCCCCGAATCTTTGCCTTTGCCAAGTAGCTTCTGCAAGGCCGGCGGTGGAGAGGGGACCAGAGGGGCGGCATCACAGTTTATAAGTGTACCCGCGCTTTTGCCGCTTTGCCTTGGGATGCTACACTGTTCGCTCCCCTGTGCGCCATGGTGCGCGTTCACGTTTGGAGACTTTTCATGGACTATCAGAACCTGTTGGTATCGACGGACGGCCCGGCGCGCGTCATCACCCTGAACCGCCCGAAGGCGAATGCGCTTTCGCTGGACCTGATGCGCGAGTTGTTGCACGCGGTGGAGGGTGCCGTGGCGGATGCAGCCGTACGCGTGATTCTGATTACAGGCGGGGAGGGAAAATTCTTTGCGGCGGGCGCGGACATTCCCTCGCTGCAAGCGAGCCTGAATGATCCGCTGACTAGCGGCGGAATGTTGGCTGAAGGTCTAAAGACCATTCACGCCATCGAGAACTCTCCCAAGCCGGTGGTCGCAGTTATCAATGGCATCGCGTTGGGCGGTGGTTGCGAGATTTGCCTGGCGTGCCACCTGCGCATTGCTGCAGACACGGCGAGCTTTGGCCAGCCGGAGATCAACCTGGGCATCATCCCCGGTTGGGGCGGAATGCACCGGTTGCCGCAGTTGATTGGCGAATCGCGCGCGAAGGATTGGTTGTTGACCGGGCGGCAGGTGGGCGCGGAAGAGGCTCTGGCCGCCGGGCTGCTGTGCAAGGTGGTGCCTGCTGCCGAGTTGGCCGCCGCCGCGCGGGAACTTGCAGGCGTATTGGCATCGAAGCCAGCCGTGGCTACGGCGCAGACACTGCATATATTGCTGGAGCGTGCACGCTTCCCCGAGCTCGGCGCAGAGCTGGAGGCCGAGGGCTTCACCGTTTCCGCCCGCAGCCACGACGCCTCCGAGGGCGTGGCCGCGTTCCTTGAAAAGCGCGCCGCCCAGTTCACCGGCAACTGATGCTGCAGAGTTTCACGAGATTCTTCCTTGCGGCAGCGCTGCTGATGGTCGCGCCGTATGCGCATGCCTTTGAGGCGGGCGCTGCGAAGGTGGAGATTACGCCGCCGGTAGGCACGCCGTTGAATGGCTACGGCGCGCGGCAGGCGCGCGCTTCGGTGGGCGTGCATGATCCGCTGTGGTCGCGCTGCCTTTATCTGGACGATGGGCAGACCGACGTTTACATCATCAACACCGACCTCGTGTTCATCAACCCGGAACTGCGGGCGCGGGTGTTGGAGCTTGCTCCGGATGGGGTGGTGCGGGATCGCATCATCTTGACGGCCACGCACACCCACTACGCGCAGGGGGCGATGAACAAGAAGCAGCCACTGCGCTTTGTGGCAGGGGGCTTCAACGCCGAGGTGCTGGAGCAGACGGCGGCGGCCATTGCCAAGTCTATGGACGAGGCGCGCAAGGCCAAGCAACGCGCGGCGATTGGCTATGGCACGATATCGCAAACCGACCTCACCTCGAATCGCCGGGAAAAAGGCGGGCCGATTGACGAGCAGATTGGCGTTATCCTAATTGAGAACGCGGACGGTGCGCCGATCAGTGTGGTGGCGAACATGGCCGCCCACCCCACTTCGGTACCCGATGAATTCATGTACCACATGTCCGCCGATTTTCCCGGCTATTACTACCTGGAGATGGAGGCGCTGGCTGCCGGGTGCGTGCCGCTGTTCTTGAACGGGGCACAAGGCAACCAGACGATTGCCAGCCCCGATGGCACGAGCGGTTGGGAACGCACCGAGCGGGTGGGACGCTTGCTGGCACAGCGCGTGCATGAGGCAACCGGAAAGATTGAGTGCCGCGAGGAGGCGCTGGTGGTGGGCTATGCAGAACCCGTACTACCGCTGACCGTGGCGGAGTATCTGCAACCGGAACGCACCATCTTGCATACGCTCGAGATCGGCAACCTGCTGATGTGCTTCTTTCCCGGCGAGCCCTGCGTGGAGTTGGGCATCGAGATGCGTCGCCGCGCGCTGGCCACGGGCTATGCCGCGCAGTTCTCCGTGGGCCTGAGCAATGACTACCTGAATTACTTTGTGCCCGTGGAGATGTACGACGATCTCATCTATGAGAACGCGATGAACTTCTTCGGTCCAAATGTCTCGACGTTTTTTTATCACGAGTTTGAGACGCTGATGACGCGCAAGCCGCAGCCAGACCCAAGCCCAGAGCCGGAGCCGGTGCAGATTGACGACGTGCCCGGGGGCAGGAAGCTGACGCTGAACGGCGCGGCCTACGATAGGGGCTACCAGCGCGGCAAGGCCAGCGCAGACGAATTGGCTGCGCGCTACAAGCAACAGATCGTGGCGGAGATGCTACCGGGCAAGTTGCTGCCGGGCGAGGGCGCATGGGGCATGATGCCGGCGTTCATCGACCCAACACCCTTGGCCCTGCCTGTGCTGGCGATTGGCGCGCGCACGCGGTTGGCGGGCGCGGCAACGTGGCAACGGCAGTACGTGGCGGGCATGGCCGATGGCGCGGCGCTGCCTTTCGATGCGCTCTGGCTGCTGCAAGCCGCACCGGTGCTGCCGCTCTACCCGGACAAGTCCATACTTTACAACGCGCCGCTTTGCACGGTGTTCGCCTTTGTGGGCGAGGCCGCAGCGGGGGGATTGCTTGTGGGACGCAACCTGGATTGGGCTGCGCCGGAAGCCGCCACGCTGATCGAAGAATCCGGTCCCGATACTTTCCGTTCCTTGCAGGTCGGCTTTGACTGGAACACGGGCGTATTCACCGGGATGAACGAACACGGCGTGGTGGTGGCGTTGCAACGCCTGCCCGGCGCGCCGCCGAACCCATGGAACGAGACCCCGCTTGAGGTACACCTGCAACGCGTGCTGGGTGAGGCACAAGACTTGCCCGCCGCGATTGCGATCCTTCAAGCAGCCCGCGCCACGAGTGGCGTGGTGATGGCGGCTGGCCCCACCGAGAAGGGATACCAGGCGGCAGTGTTTCGCTATGCAGGGGAGCCTCGATTTTCGCTGACGGAGAAGGGCTTTGTGCCCGCCATAAAGGGGGACGAGACCGATGTGGACCCCGCGACGCTGGCGCGCTATGCGCGGCTGTCCGAACTGGCCACGCCCATCGAGCGAGCGCTGCCGGGCGACGTGGCTGGGTTGCTATCCGATACGCAGGGTGAAGGCGATGCGCGCATCCTGAATGACAACACGGCGCACTCGGTGGTATTCGACCCGGCCAGCCTGAGTGCGCATGTGGCGCTGCGCGACGAGTCGGGCGCGATGTTGAAGCACACGGTGTACACGTTGCGCGCGAGCGCGGGACGCACCGCCGATGAGTGAGGAAGTACTCCGCTTTTACCAACGCGGTGCCCAAGGCGGGCGCGGGTTGCGGTATCGCAACCGCAGGCCACCCTATGTGCGCTATACCCTGCTCGCGATTGTTATCGGCGTGCCGCTGGTGGCGTGGTGGATGACGCGCAACACGTGGGACATGGGCGCGCTCATTCCCAAGGACCAGAACTATACCGTCGTCTTCCCTGACCTCATCGAGGGCAGGAAGATCATTGCGGAATCGTCGCTGTGGGAATTGCTGCCACCGGAAGCCAACGCGCGGGCGATGCAGGAAAACCTGCAACGCGATTTCGGATTGCCCGAATGGCTGGTGAACAACTTCGTGGTGGGGCCGGTTTACATTTCGGGTCGCGACTTCGAGCAGTTTAACGACGCCGTGCTGGTGACGCGCATGACCCGGTTGGGGACGCTGATGCAGCGCTTCGGCGGGTGGTCTGACGCGATAGAACCCGACCTCGCGGGCGGGTTGAAGCTGGCAAGGATCAAGGGGGCCGACGCGTTTCTCGCCGTGCGTGGGCGCGTGCTGTTGGCCTCGCGCGATAGGCAGGCGCTCATCCGTTCGCTGGTGTTGGAGCCCGGCGAGGCCGTGGGCGAAGAAGGCTTCGAGCAGACGCTCGCCACGCTGAAGGACGAAATGCTCGAAGTACGCCTGCGCCCCGAGGCTTGGCCCTTGGCTGCACCGCACATCAACGCGGCAGAGCTGCACCTGTGGCTGGATGCGCAGAGCGCGCGTGCCATGGTGGCCTGCCGACTCACTGATTCCGCCAAGGCGTTGCTTGCCCCTATCACTGCGAAGGCCACGCCGGTAAACCTGCCCGGCGCGCTGCCCGGCACGTTGCGCCTGTCCGCCAATTTGGGCGTGCCCGCGCCAGAAGCCATCACCGCCATCGGTAGCCTGTTCGGAGCCACGCTTGATCCGGCAGCCGCGATTACCGGGCTATTGGAAGAAGAGGCGCGACCGCTGGCGGGAGACGTGATGCAGTTGGTGATGGGCAAGCTGGGCAACTCGTGGTCGCTGTCGTATCGCGGCATCAACCCGATGGCCTTCGTCCCCACGCCACGCTTTGCGGGGCTGTTCACTTGCGACAGCACCTTGCTAACATCCTTGGCCGAGGACTTCCCCACGCCGCCCGAAGCGGTGGGCGCATGGGAAGCGTGGCCGCGCCCGAGCGAAGATGGCCGCTATGTGCAAATGCCTCTGATTGGCGGGCCCGACCTGAACCCCGTGCTTGCGTCCTATGCGGGAAAGCTGTTGCTGGCCACGGCGCTGCCCGACGCGAAAGACCTGCTTGCCTCCCCCACGCTGCCGAGCGCTACCGACATCAAGGGGAACCTGCTGATCGAGGCAGACCCCACCCCCCTGCTTGTGGATGTGCTCGAAGTGGGTCGGCAATTCGCGGAGCTTGGCGTCATCCGCGACCACACGCCCGAGAGCCTGACAGAACTATTCACCCCCTGGCTTGACGCCGCCAACCGGGTCTCCCTCATCCGCATCGCGGCAGGGCACGACAACGGGATTGTGACGCTGGACCTGCGGCTGTCTCTAAATGCTGCGACGGAATAGCTTGCCTCTGGCGAAGTGAAATTGGGCTATCGCCGGTGCCGCCTTTAGGGGGGGCGGTTACCTCACTGATTCGCTTTGCCGCACGATAGGTGATCTGCGCAGGCAGGCTCTAGTTGTCGTCGCCCAGGTATTGCGACATGATGACCAAGTCATGCGTCTTGCCGTCTCGGCTTTTCAGCCAATCGGTGAGCAGGGCCTCGGCCTGAAATCCCATCTCTTCGAGCAGTGCGCGGAAGCGGCGCTGCGCGCGGGCAATGTGAACCACCAAGCGCTCGAGCTTGAGCTCGCGGGAAATCTGGACTACTTCGTTTATAAGGCGGGTGGAGAGGCCGGAACCACG
>JBIKMR010000133.1:0-11371 GCA_044359155.1 Candidatus Hydrogenedentales bacterium
TCAAAGCACAGGCATAGCCGCCCGCGTTGAACATCTGGATGACCCGCAACAGCTCGTCCAGCGTCACGTTACTGGTGCCGTCCGTGTCGGACGAATGGATGTCCCCGTCACCGGAAGCCGCAAGCAACTCGCTCACCTGAAGCAGGCCGTCCTCGTTGTAGTCGTATTGGGCCGTCTCCACGCAGGGATGAACCATGGCATAGACTTCCTCGACGCTGAGCTTTCCGCTCTGGTCCACGTCCAACGCAAAGAATTCGCTGAGTATCCACGAGGCCACGTCAATCTCGCCCTCAACATGATCTGCGCAGGGATCGCCTTCAACCAGGCCTTCGCCCTCCCCTTCCAGCTGACCTTCACCCTCCACGCCGCCTTCACCCTCGACCACACCCTCTATGCTGCCTTCACCTTCGGCGATTCCTTCGCCTTCCAGTGCGCCCTCGACCACGCCTTCGGTTTCACCCTCTACAATGCCTTCGCCTTCAAGGGTGCCCTCTTGCTCGCCTTCGCCACCGGGGCAGAGCACGTCATCGTCGGAGACATCGGGGCAACCGAACACGCCGCGTATCTCGCCATCGGGATAGGTCGCGCTGCGCACAACAATGTAGAACGCCGAGCCCAACTGCTCCAGTTGTGCCACTTGCGCGCCCGTCAGATTGATGTTGATGGGGGACGTGGCATTAGCAATGGGAAGCACCGTGTTGCCATTCGCGCAGGTGCTGCCAAGGCGGACGCTCGCGCTGGTGGGGTCGGCCACGCTGTGCTCAATTACGTAGAGCAAGCCGCCATCCACACCATCGAAGACGCGCAGGGTGCCCGATGCACTGGTGTTTGTGGGGGGCGAGACTTGGCCGGGGGTCAGCAGCACGGTGCAAAGCGAGCCATCGTCGCCTTCACCCTCGGCTGTTCCCTCACCTTCAAGCGCACCCTCACCTTCATTTATGCCTTCCCCTTCAAGAGCGCCCTCGCCTTCGGAGATACCTTCTCCCTCCAGTACACCTTCCACTATGCCCTCACCTTCCCCTTCAACAACTCCTTCAACTATGCCTTCACCCTCACCCTCGACTACACCCTCAACAATGCCTTCAACTGCGCCTTCGCCCTCAAGCTGGCCTTCGCCTTCAGCAACGCCTTCACCTTCGAGAAGACCCTCACCTTCGCCAGCACCGATGGTAATCACGGCAGGGTCCGAGGTCAGCACAGACACGGCCTTAGCAGCGCCATCCGTATTGCCTGTTATCACGCAATCATAGGAACCTGCCAGCGCCGGGAATTCATACGTTGCACTGGTGGCCCCCTCAATCGTGACCGTGTCCAAACGCCATTGGTATGCAGGCACGAGGTTGCCACCTGCAACGCTTACGCTCAAGGTAACGGGTGCTCCATCAGCGTATTCGCCGCCCGTGGGTTGGGCAGAGATACGGAAGTTCGTGTCCAGGTCTATCGTCAGCACGGCAGATTCCGTGCTGCGTTTCCAAATGCCGTCTTCTATTGAGCCCACATAAGTCGTCGCCTGTGTCGGCACGCCCACGGGAAGCGTGAGATACGGGAACGGATATTCCGTGCCGGGGGCCAGCGGGCGCACCAAGGTGACAACTGTCACGTTATCTACCGTGGCCACCGTGCTCCACTTCGATTGCGTCACCCCTAGGCCCAGCCCAAACAACCCGCCCGCCGAGGTCGCGCTCAAAGTGTGGCTATCGCCCGTGTTCTTGGTGGCGTCTTCCGGCGAGGTGACCACGCGCATGGGCGGCGTGATGTGGCACGCGTTCAGCCATTCTTCACGGTTTGCTGTGGCAGTGTATTCTTCGCCGTTCGTCGTGATGCTGCCGGTGTTCGCGTCGATATTGCCCGCCGCGCCCAGCCGGTTGTTGGTGGCCACTGCCGCCGCGCTGCCAAAGCGCTGGTAGTTGTTCGGGTTGAACGCCAAGTCGCTGTTGATGTCGTCAGCATATTGTGCGAAGTCCGTGGCGCGAAGCGCTATTTCCAGCAAGTTCTCGAAATAGGTCTCTACGAAATCCTGCCCCGTGCCGTTGTAATTGGTGATGCCCGTCTCGCCCAGCGTCATGTATCCCGCCAGCAGGTTAAGGATGCCATCCTTGGTCTCTGCATTGCCTTGGGCAATCAAGTCGCCAATATTGCAGGACTGTCCAGCCAGCCCAAGCAGAAAGCAGGGCGACCCGAAGCCGTCGTCTTCCAGCACAAGGTCGGTGTTCACGCGATTCTTGTTCGCAACAAAGCCCGCCTGAATCGCCGACACAACCGCCGGGTCAAGCTGGACGGTGCCGTAAACATTGCTCTCGACCGTGTATTGCCCCATGAGGATGGCCGAAAGCATGGCGAGCTGATCTTCGTCGTTGATGCCGTTCGCGTCGCGGTCCCGCCCATAGAGCAGGATGATGTCGCTGTCCGACACCTCGGGCTTCGTGTCGGCTATCGCCTGCTCCACCCCGTCCAGCAGGTTAAGGATGGCGTCATAGTCCACGTCCACCCCGTCCGCCCAGGCGGAGCCCCCAACAACAGTCAGCGCCAAAGCAAAAAAAACCCGCAGTCCCCGAATCATGGCAGGCGTCTCCAGAGTAATAGCCCCATCACAAAGCCCGGCAAAGCGCCCCTAAGCACCTGCCGGAAAGCGAAGCACGGCCATACTATACCCCATTTCTGCCTTCTGGGCTAGGCATTTTAAGCACCAGCCAAAAAGCATCGGGGCCTCCCGCGTTGGCGGAAGGCCCCGTAAAGTCTTGGAATAGGAGCCGAAGTCTAGTTGCGCCGCACCCGGCGGGCTGCAATGCCCGCAATCAAGGCGGTCAACACGCTAAGACCGGCAACCCCGCCTACGGGCAACGAGGAGGAAACCACAAGGGTTGTGCTGTATACCGCCTTGGCTCCACCGAAGGAACACTGGTAAGTGCCGCTGTCGGAAACCTGCAACGCAGGAATCTGCAAGCTTCGGCAGTTCACGCCGATGAAGCGACCCTCGGTAAGGTTACCCACGCCTACCTTGGACCACTGGTATTCGTCGTTCTGCCCGAAGGAATCCGGCACGCGCAAGCACGCAGTCTCACCGGGTTCAAGGTAGGAACTCGAGCTACCCGAGCAGCCCTCGCAGATGGCCTCAAACTCGAGCGAAATGTTGTCCACGACAAGTCCCGGCTCGTCGTCGGCAAACGTCAGTACTGCCGAGTTAAACTGGGCGCGGCCCGCGTCGAGGAAGATTGGGATGACATCTTCGTCTTCATCGCGCAGGATGCGGTCATTCGTGAGATCCACGATGGTGCATTCAACTTCCGTGCGGTCGTCGTCCGGGTCGGCGTCGAACACAAGCGTAATACGGAACGTGGCGTTGTTCGCGAACCCTGCTTCAAGGGTGCCGCCACCCGCAATCGTCGAGCCATCGGCAAGGCTAAAGCTGACTTCCGCCTCATTGTTGTCAGAAGGAGCTTCCGGCAGCAGCGTGGCTTCCACTACGAGCTCGTCCGACTTCTGCTCGACCTTTGCGCGGTAGCCATACTGCGAACCTGCCGCCTTGCCCGCGTAGACATACATCTTGCGCGCGTCAACCGGGGCCGCACCCGTGGTTACGTCGAGGGTTATCGAGAGCTTCGATTCCTGAGCGTCGAACACCGGGAGCACCGGCGAAATCAGATCGCCCTTACCGTCGCCCTGCGTCGTCTGCTGAATGGCCAAGCCATCTTCACCGTTGGTAATCGCAACCGTCGGCCCGTTCGTGCCGGGGGCTTCCTCGAAGGAAGACGCTGGCTGCCACGTATTGTCCGCGCTCAACGCATTTTCACCATCGACCATCACACGGGTGGTGCCCAGCGTGGCATCGGTAAAGGTCTCTTCAAACCAGAAAGTGAACACGTCCTCCGGGTCCTCACCGGTGCCGACATCACCTTCGCCCTCACCCTCGACAACCCCTTCAGGCTCGCCTTCACCTTCGACCACACCAGTATCCTCAAAGGTGATGTTCAGGTTGTCGAACACCAGGCCGGGCTGGTCGTCCGAGAAGCTGATTAAGGCGGAGTCGAAAAGGTTGCGGTCGTTGGCAAGCCCGCGCGGGATGCTGTCGGTGTCGCCATTGCGCAGCACGCGGTTGTTGGTCACGTCAAACACTGAGCAGGTAATGTCAGTGGAACTGGCCCCAGCGCTGCTGAAGGTCAACGAGATGCGGAAAGTGTTGTTGTCCTGGAAACCGGCTGCAAGCGTGCCACCACCCGCAGGTATCGCGGCACCCACTTCGAGCGAGAAATCCACTTCGGCCTCGAGCGTGCTGGCCGGTGCATTCGGAAACACGGTTGCTTCCACTTCAAGCTTGTCGTCTTCCTGTTCCACCTTGGCGCGCCATCCGAATTGGGTGCCCGCACCGCGGCCTGCGTATACATACATTTTGCGGGTTCCCGTTGTAAGGGCTCCGCCCGTGCTCACCTCGAACTCGATGGTCAGGTCGTTGTCACGCACGTCTACTACGGAGAGCGTCGGCGAATAGAGATCGCCTATGCCATCGCCAGTAGTGTTCTGCCGCAAGCCCTTATCACCAGAACCTTGATCCACGATTTCGACCGTGGGGCCTTCAGTGCCCGGAATCGATTCGAAGGAACTAGCCGGGTTCCATGTGCTGTCTGCAACAAGGTTGGATGGCTCGTCGTCTCCCAGCGCAACGGTGGCACCGACGGTGCCATTGTCAAAGGTTTCTTCGATCCACGTGGTCTGCGCCTGTGCGGACCAAGCAGCGCCTGCCACGGCGAACGCCATGACCAATTTAAATGAACGGTCCATGCCTCATCCTCCCAAGGTTGTCGCGAACGCTTTTGCGTGTTGCGCAATGCGCATCGTCCCCAAACGCATGGCCTGTCTTGCAGCTGCACAGGCTTGTTCCCAAACAAGGAACGCGTAGACCTCGAAAGGTTGACATAGAATTCTTAGGATAAGGTTAGTGAATGATTGGAAATGTATTGAAATTCCATAGGAAGTAGGTTGCGCCAAGCACTAGGCCCAGCTACTTCTTGCCGCCGCCCGTGATATCCGCCTCGTCAAACGTTGCCAGCATCACCTGCGTCCGCTCGTCACGGGTGTAGAGCACGCGTATCTTCCCATCCTTCGTCTGAATGGCGACCGGGTACGCAAAGTCGTGCGGGCCCGTGCCGATGTGCTTCTTGTGCGGCCACGTCTTGTCGCCGTCTTCGGATATCGCAACGGTCAGCGGCGTGCGCTCATTCATGCTGTCGTTGTATACCAACAACAGGTGACCGTTCTTCAGCTTCATGAAATCAATCGCAGCATTGGGATTCGGGAACTCCGTGTCCTTACCCTCGCTCCAGGTCTTGCCACCATCCTTGGATTCCGCGCGCACCATATAGCCATCCGTCGTCGGCTCATAGCCGCCGCCCCGGCGCATGTAGGCGATAAGGTGGTCGTCTTCCAGCTCCACCACCGACGCCTGAAGGTTGCCCTTCGCGGACGCTATCCTGCCCAGCTCGCTGAACTGGTGGGTCTTCGTGTCGAAGCGCAGGAATAGCGACGTGGTATCCGGCCCGACGATCTCACGGTCGTGCCCGGTTTCAAGGTAGATGGGCAGCAGGTAGTTGCCATCGTGCAGCACGATGGGCAGCGACCGCACCATCATGCCCAGCTCATGAGCCACCACCAACGAGTCCGACCAGGTCTTGGCGTCATCGGTAGATATCTTTGCCTTGATGCGCGACTCAGACCAGGTCTCGCCGTAGCGCTGCACATACCACAGCCACACCGTGCCATCCGGCGCTTGCCATACCACCGGGTTGCCCTCGGCCAGAAAGGGGGTGTCCGCAATCACCACGGGCTCGGTCCACTCCGTGGCGTCGATGCCGCGCCGCATTCCCCACACCTTCGAGTCGTCCTCGTATTCACCGCCGCCGCCGTAATAGGCCACGTACAGATCGCCACTGTCCAACTGGGTGATCGAGGCCGGGTGCTTGTACTGCCCGGGGAACTCCTTGCCAATCACGGGTTCCGTGACAATCTCCGCCTGCGCCATCCCACACGCCACCAGCAAAGCCCCCAACAATACCTGTCGCTTCATTGCACTCTCCCAAATCGTTGCTTATTCAGCCTTGTGTTCCAGACGCTTGTTCACTTGCCGCACGAGGAACCGGAGCACCGGAACATGCTGGTAGATGAACTCGCCCATGTCGAAGTAATCCCGATGGTACACCACCTTGCCCGCATCGTTGAACTTGAGGAAGGAGTTGCCCTTGCTGACTACTTCTTCCCCGCCGTTCAATCCCTTTACCCGCATGTGCAGTGTCCAGATGATCACATGCTTCTCGTCCTGTTCGATATCTTCGCTGATGTCGAAACGGATTTCCTGCACGTTCTTGTACATGCCCTCATAGTAGGCACGCAGGCTCGGCAATCCCTCGATTCTGCCTAGCGGATCTTCAAACACCACGTCCTCTGCGTAGAACTCGTCGAGCACATCCATCGTCTCTTTGTTCAGGGCGTTGTACACATACCGAATCTTCTCACTCCGGTTCATAGCGTTGTAGTCCTTCTCTGGTTGGGCAGGTGTAACAATGGGTGGGGCAACGGGCGCATCCTGCGCACAGGCTGCAAGTGGGGAACTCAAGGCTATCATCAGAAGCGCCAGATTTTTCACGGTCAAAATCTCCCGTTCGCGTTATGGACCCAGCAAGCGAATCTTCTCCAACGTAAACAGCGGGCTGCCGATGGTTCCAGCAGCGCCCACCAGCGACAGCTTCAACTGCACCATGCCCCCGGAATACCCTGCGCCTCCGGCAAGGGAGACGCGGTAGGTCTCCGGCTTTTTCGAAGCAGTCACATCAAGGGTGCTTGAATGTTCGTCGTTGAAATCCGCATCGCCATGCCGTCGCCAACACACGCGAACCGACCTTTGTTCCCCAGGGTTGCGCAGGGTCACCTCCAGCGTGGGGGATTCTTCCGCCCTCCAAAAGGTTACCGGACTTAGCATGGCGGGATGTTCTCCCAGCACGCTTAGGGTCAACCCCTGCGCTATCGGCCAGCCGCTATCCCGCGCATCCTTGTAGTACCAGCCCTGCCGATGTTGTTGGAAGTCCCACGCGGGCGGCGCGGCTGGCTTCGCCTCGGCAAGGGCCGCCGTGCGAATCTCCTCGAGGCTTCCCAGCACCAGCACATAACTGAAGTCGTAGGTGATGTTGTGGTCCAGCACTTCCGTGCGCAGCGGGGCGATATACCCGGTGGGTGCATCCTTGGTGCCGCCCGCCCCTTCCTCGCCCGCAAAGCCCCCCACGAAATGGGTAGTCCCTGGCATGATTACCCCCAGCCCCCAATCCGCATCATTCACCAAAGCCGCCCAGCGCTCTGTCGCCGTCCAGAATTTCCAAGGAAACCCCGGCTCTGTCTTCTTGGTGATGCGCTCCAAGGCACCGCCAGCAAAGGGCTGCTCCCCGGTATAGGTCATCAGTCGGTAATATTCGCCATTGGTGTACACAGCGGGCAGTTCTTGTCCGCCCCCGCCGTACCATGTGGTGTCGCTTCGCGCGTTATTCAGCCTGCCGCGAACGCGTACCCGGTTGCCGTCCAAACTAATCCAACTTTCAAAGGTGCATTCGCCCGGCTCATTATCCAGCGGCCACTGCATCGGGCGGCAGACGATATGCAGTTCGCCGTTCACCGTCTCGTGCGATAGCACCTCGGCCCGGTTGCCAAAGCAGTCGCCCGACTGTATCGGGTTCCACCCCAGCCCGGCCCAATGCGGCTTCGGCTGCTTGCCGTTGGGGGCAAAGGGGGTCGGCCCTGAGTAGAACGACATCTGCACCTGGCGCCCCCAGTCGTGGTTGTTCACCAGGTTGGTTTCCGTTCCGGCGGGCCCCAGCCAAGTTATCGCCCCGCCCAGGCTCAGGTTTGCCCCCAGCTTCAAGTGCCCATTCTCCAGCCAAGTCAGCTTCTCTGATTCCGCAGCGGCCCACCCCGAGAGACAAGAGAAGACAAGCAGGCAGACGCAGTTCTTGGATATTTTGTAAAGCGCATTATTCATAGTATATCGATTCCAATTTTCCAATTGAGCAATTCAAGAAACTCTGTTATCCTCACGTGTGGGCCATTTGCCCAAATCGTAGCTACTTGTGGGAAGGGAGCTCGACGATGTTCATACGCAGTCATTCTTTGTTTTTATTGAAGGCACTAGGTTTACTAACCTGCTCACTATTCACCGTACAGGCGGGTTGGGCGGCGAGTCTGGTTGTGACAAACAACAGTGTTCTCGGAGCGGGAAGCCTGAGAGAGGCGATTATCACTGCCAACACCAACGCACAGGCGGACACGATCACGTTCGCTGTCACGCCAGTATACAACCTGAGCTTGCTGTTTGATCTGCCGCACATCACCGAGGGGGGGCTGACGATTGACGGCTCAGGCACCACGGCCATCATCAACGGTGGCGGTTCGCCAAACTTCTTCCGTGCCTTCGTCGTGCAATCGGTGGCGGGCTGCACCATCAAAAACCTTACCGTGGCGGGCGCTGGCTATGGCGTGCAGCTCAATGGCGGCAGCGGCCATGTCATCGAGAATGTCACGCTGAATTCCAACACCTACCCAATATCCATGTGGAACGGCGCGACCGCGAATACCGTGCGGGCCTGCACCATTCACTCGAACACCAATGGCGTGCTGGTAGGCTCGGCCACTCCAACGGTCTCGGTGAGCACCAACAACACCTTCGGTGGCACCGGCTCGGGCGATGGCAATTACATCTACAACCATGCCGCGCAGGCGGGCGTGTTCATCAACACCACCGGCTCTAACGGTAACATCTTCTATGGCAACCGCATCGGTATCAACCGCCTTGGGGTAACTTCAGCCAACCTTGTGGGCATCGACATCCAGCGCGGTGCCAATACCATCATTGGTGGTGCGCTGGCTGGCCAAGGCAACGTCATCTCCGGCAACGGCACGGGCATTCGTCTGCGTCGCCTCGAGGCCTCTGGCACCCAGATTGTGGGCAACTATATTGGCGTGGCGCCTGATGGCGTCACATCGCAGCCAAATACAAGCATTGGCGTCTCCATATCACTCAGCGCGCGCAACACCACCATCGGCGGCGCGACGGCGGCCCACAGCAACATCATCGCCAACAATGCCAACGGCATTGTTGTGAGCGACGCAGGCTCGATACGCAATGCGGTCTACCGCAATTCCATCTACAACAACTCGGTCTTTGGCATTGCCCTGCTTAGTAGTGGCAACACCGGTATCGCCGCGCCCACTCTCACCACGCCCAATCCCATCATCGGCTCGAGCACCGTAGCCGTCACCGGCACCGTACAGTTTTACGCAGATACTGCCACACAAGGCAGGGACTACGTGGGCCAGACCGCCGTTACCGGTGGCGCATTCTCTGCGCCGGTAAGTTTGGTGGGTCACGAGGGAAAGAACCTCACCGCCACGCTCACCGACAGCACCGGCAACTCGTCCCCCTTCAGCGGCACCATCCTGATTGACATCACGCCCCCCACTGGCGGCTTGAGCTCGGCAGACCCCATCGTCAACGATAACAACGCCGTGCTCCAGATAACCCCAACACCTGCTGACAATTTCACGGCTGCCGCCAATATCGACATGCGTTTCAGCAACGATGGCGTTACTTGGTCCGCATGGGAACCCGTGGCAGCTACCAAGGCTTGGGACCTGCATTTTGGCGTGACCCCAAGTGGCGGCGTAAAAACCGTGAGCGCGCAGTACAAGGATGATTCTGAAAACATATCTACCATCTACACCACCAATATCGAAATTGACATCACCCCGCCCACGGGTGGCGGTTTGGAATCGGCGGATCCCATCGTGGTGGACAACAATGCAGTACTGCTGATCACCCCTGCCCCCACCGACAACAACACCCTGGCCGCCAATATCGACATGCGCTTCAGCAACGACGGCGTTACTTGGTCGCCTTGGGAACTGGTTGCCCCTAGCAAAGCTTGGGACCTACACTTCGGCGTTGCCCCCACGGGTGGCATCAAGACTGTGTCAGTCCAATTCAAAGACGACGCCGAGAACATCTCCGCCAGCGTTACCACCAATATCGAAATTGACATTACCCCACCCGATGGCGGCCTCTTCCTTCCAGAGTCCACCTATATCACGCCCAACGTAACGCTGGAAATCAACCCCGCGCCGATCGACAACAACACGCCGAACAACCTGATCGAGATGCGCTTCAGCAACAACGGAGTGGACTGGTCGCCATGGGAACTTGTGGCAGCAACCAAAGCCTGGAACCTGAACCAGGACCTTGTCGTGACTACGGACGGGATCCGCACCCCGCGCGCACAGTTCCGCGACGAGGCGCAGAATGTTTCCGCCACGTATAGCATCAGCGTGGAGTTGGACACCACAGGTCCCGTTGTAACAGACTTCTCCCAGATTGACACGCTTGTGTCCGACTTGGATGAAGTGCGTTATACCATCACCTTCGACGAGCCAGTGCAGAACCTCGAAACCGGCGTGCTCATCGCCAGCAACGACTTCGACCTGATTACCGGAGGCAGCCTGGCCGGGGTGCAGATTGCCGAAATCTTTGCGAACGGCGGCAACACGTACACGATTACCATTGATACCGGCACGGGCGATGGTGATATCAGGCTGGACTTCCTGTCGTTGGGCGGCATCAATGACGACCACGGCAACCCAGTTATTACGGGTGCCCCGGGCGGCGAATACATCATAGACCGCCTGGCCATCTCGACTGACCCCGTAGGCGGCACCGCCACCGAAGAAGACCCCTTCAGCTTCACGGTGGCAACCACCGGCGGTGTCGGCACGTTGCACTATGAATGGCGCAAGAACGGACTGCCGGTGCTTGGCGCACCCGACGCGCCCACTTTCCCGATTGCCTCGCTGGTGCTCTCCGATGCAGGCAGCTATACCTGCGAAGTCAGCGACGACTACATCAGCGTCGAAAGCGGCCCCGCCTTGCTCAGCGTTGAAACTCGCATCCCGGCCCTGTCCGGCGTGGGCTTGGCGATGCTCTCGGGCGCGGTAGCCACCGCCGCCGCCTCGATCCTGCGTCGCAAGCGCCGGAACTAACCTGCAACAAAAAAGCCCCGGAGAGGAAACCTCTCCGGGGCTTTTGCTTTGATGCTTCGCTACGCCTTAGCCAGCGAACTGCTTGTCTGCCCGGCGACGATCCTCGGCGTTCAGCAGCGCCTTGCGCGTGCGCACGGTCTTGGGGGTCACTTCCACCAGTTCATCCGGGGCAATCCATTCGAGCGCGGTTTCCAGCGTCAGGCGGCGGGGAACGTCGAGCGCCGTACTATGGTCCTTGCCGGAAGCGCGGTGGTTGGTCAGCGCCTTCTTCTTGGTGGGCTTGCAAGGCAGATCGTCCGGGCGGGAATTT
>JBIKMR010000386.1:0-3127 GCA_044359155.1 Candidatus Hydrogenedentales bacterium
GGCATGGGTTCGGGCCGCCACCAGCCCATGATGAGGCTGGCGGGGGGCGCGCCGGGCGCGGTTTCATAATGCAGGGTGGCGCACCACACGGGGCGGTTGAGCGCCAAGGCCGGTTCCACCAAGGGCGAGCGGAAGGGGTCTACCGCGATGCCCCGCGTTACGCCGCCCTCGGGAAAGATGATCAGCCCATCCTCATGATCGAAGGCCCGCCGTATTTCCGGCAGCGCCTCGCCCGCCTTGCTGCGGTCCTTACGCTGGACGAAGACCACGTAGAGCGATTTGGATATCGCGCCCAGCAGGCCCCACTTGGCGATCTCGGCCATGGCTACAAATACGAAGCCGGTCTGCTGCGCGAGGATGAACACGTCGAAGTAGCTGACGTGGTTGGCCACCACCAGGCAGGGCGGCTCGGGCAGCGGGCCATGCGCCACCACTCGAATGCCCGCAATGCGGCACGCCCCGCGCGCCCACAGGCGAAACCACCACCGCCTCCAGCGCCGGTCGCGTGTTTCATTGGCGGCGGCAAAGGGATAGAAGGTGAGCCGCACGGCCTGACAGGCCAGCATCCACGCAAAGAACAGGATGTAGCGGGCGATGGCCGCGAATGTTCTCAACATGGTAAGCGCTCCGGGAATGCGCCCATGGTAGCGTAGTCGCCGCGACCTATTCCTCATTCCCGGAACGGGGTGCATCCAACCCCATGCACTTGCTATGGTAGTCAAGCGTAATGAATCGCCATAAAGGAAACGTGTTGGCAGCAAAACCCATCTTCGGGCGTACCAAGGAAATCGCCTACCTGCTGGAGCGAATCAAGACTCCCGGCGTCACCTTCGTCGCAGGCCGCCCACAGATGGGCAAGAGTCGCCTCATCGAGGAAATCCGCGATTCCGAATGGGTGCGCGACAACTGCCTCGCCGGATACCACGAAGCCAGCAGGGGCGAATACAGCCTCTTCCGCGCGGCGCTGGCCGACCTCTATAAGAAATGGGTGCAGACCGCCAGCTTCCGCGAACAGGGGGAGTCCCTCCTCAAGCGGCACAAGGATGGGCTTTTAGCCAAGGTAGGCGGTAATACCATCAACGCACTGGCGGAACTATTAAGGCCGATCGACCCCACTGGGGGAACCACTCGTTCCGTGCAAAGCATTTTTGCAGGCATGGGGGCCGTGGACAAGGACCTGCGCACGGCTGGACTGGAGCAGCCCATCACCTACGAAGATGCGCTAGACCTGCTCACCATCCTCCACGAGATGACTGACAAGCCCGTCGTCCTCTGTATGGACGCGTTCGATCAGTGCCCAAAGCCTGCGCAGGAAGCTGCATTGCTGCAAAAAATTCTGCGCCATGCCGACGATTGGCCGCCCTGTCACATTGTCTTGGGTGTGCGCGATAACGTGCCTATTGATGATGCTTATCGTGCAGCGGAAAGTGTCCGCAATGAAAGCGCACTCGCCGTTCTATATCACATCGACCGTTTCGATGTGGAAGATAACACCTACCATCGGCAGGAGCTACTCGATTACTTGCGAGAATATGTACCCGTCACCTCGGGTCTGGATGATGATGCCCTGCTGGCTTTGCTCGATAGCTATCCCGGAACGCTGCGCCGCTGGCGAGACCGCCCCCCGGTAAGCCTCGATGAACTTAATGCCTTGAAACAGCAAGCTGAGAAGAGTCGTTATGACGAACTCAACGACCTCTTCAAGACGCTCATCGCAGACAAGTCTCCTGATCTGGAACCTGTGCTTCGTCTCGTACTCTTGCCGGAGTTCACCTCAGAAGAATCCTGGCAAGTCCTGAACCTGTTGTTTGATGATCGCTTTAAGCAGCATCTGCCCTATCTGCGACAGTCGGGAATCCTTGACCATTCAGAAAACTGCTATCCAAGCTTCGGACACACCACACGCTACGAGGCGGCGCGGCATTGGTGGTTGCAAAACCCCAATGGCCGCCCTTTCCTCAAGTCTGCATTGGAAAGCCTGATCGAAGACCTGGCCTGCCGTTGCGACGTGGAGAACGACAGTGCCGAATACTTTGCTTTTGCCCTCTCCCAACTGGAAAGCCTTGCAGATCCACACGTTTCCTCTGCACACCACTTGGCCCTGCGCGCCGTGAATACGCTCTTTGGCTGGCCCGGTGCATCCGGGAGATTTGGATCATCCTATTTCGATACCCCTGCCGGAAGTCGTTGGCTGCCGAGATCAGCGATGCTGGTTGGGAGTGCTTTGCTCAACACCCTCGTTGATACCAAGGAGGAAGGCGACCTTGAGCGCAGGGACCGCCTGCTCGAGGAATTGCGTGCGCTGGCGGCAGACCATCCGGAACCCGCCGTCCTTGAGAGGCTGGCGAAGGGGCTGTTCAACACCCTCGTTGATACCAAGGAGGAAGGCGACCTCGAGCGGCGGGACAGCCTGCTCGAGGAATTGCGTTCGCTGGCGGCAGACCACCCGGAACCCGCCGTCCTAGAGCAGTTGGCGAAGGGGCTGGGCAGCACCTTTATAAATGCCAAAGAGGAAGGCGACTTTGAGCGGCGAGACCGCTTTGCGGAAGAACTACGCGGGCTGGCGGAGCGTCATCCGGACAACGCTTTCTTGCAAGAACTTCTAGAGCTTGCCGAACAGATTCTACAAGAATAACCCACCCCTGTTTGCAGAGTCGAGACAATGCACAGCCCGCGACTCCCCTAGGCCTTCATGGCCGCGTGGTATTCTTGGAGGGAGCGGATGGAGGGGGCTTGTTCTTTCAGGGCGCGGACGGCTTGCACGCCAGCCTGTGCCCCGGCGAGGGTGGTCATCATGGGGAGGCCGTGCTCGAGGGAGGTGCGGCGTATGGCGCGCTCGTCATATTTGGATTCGGCGCCAAGGGGGGTGTTGATGATCCAGTCGACCTGGCCGTTGATGATCTTGTCCACGATGTGGGGGCGGCCTTCGCCTACCTTGAAGACTTCTTCCACCTCGAGGCCTTGGGCGCGGAGGGCCTGGGCCGTGCCGCGCGTGGCGATGAAGGTGAAGCCAAGGGCGGCAAGGTCTTTGCCGAGGCTGCCCATGTTGTCCTTGTCGCGGTGGTTGAGGCTGAGGAAGACGGTGCCGGAGAGGGGCAGGTTGGTGCCTGCGGCGATCTGGCTCTTG
>JBIKMR010000387.1:0-3111 GCA_044359155.1 Candidatus Hydrogenedentales bacterium
GGGGCAACCGAGGTGCGCATTGGTCGGGCGTTGTTTGTGTAGAATAGCGCATCCAAGTTAATTCTCCCGATGCAAGGTTTAGTCATTTATCTTAGGTGTCCCCATGAAAGAACAGCTCGAACAACTCCAAGCCACCGCCCTTGCGGAAATTGCCATGGCCTCCAGCCTTGCCGTGCTCGAGGATGCACGTGTGCGCTTTCTAGGCCGCAAGGGTGAACTCACCGAAGTGCTGCGAGGACTGGGGGCGCTGTCCGCCGAAGAGCGCCCCGCAGCCGGGCAGTTGGCCAACGTGGTAAAGGAAGCGGTGACCCAGGCGCTCGACGCGCGCAAGGCCCTGCTGGAAGAAACCGAGATGGCGGGCAAGGCCAAGCAGGAACAGGTGGACCATACCCTGCCGGGCCGCAGGCCCACGCAGGGCGGGCTGCATGTTCTCAGCCAAGTGGCCGAGGAGATACAGGGCATCTTCGCCGAGATGGGTTTCCAGGTGGCCTCAGGGCCAGATATTGAAACCGAGTACTACAACTTCGACGCTCTCAACACGCCCGATGACCACCCCGCCCGCGATAGCCACGACACCTTCTTTGTGCGCCCCGGCACCGTGTTGCGCACGCACACTTCTCCCGTGCAAATGCGCGTGATGGAAAAGGTGCAGCCGCCTGTGGCCATCATAGCGCCGGGCCGCGTGTATCGCGTGGACTACGACGCCACCCACAGCCCCATGTTCTTCCAGCTTGAGGGTCTGCTGGTGGACGAGGGAATTACCTTTGCCGACCTGAAAGGCACGCTGATGCACTTCATCACGCGCTTCTTCGGGCCCGACACCAAGGTCCGGTTCCGCCCGCACTTCTTCCCCTTCACCGAACCCAGCGCCGAGGTGGACATTCTCTGGACCGCCAAAGACCGGCACACCGGCGAAACCAAAACCCGCTGGCTTGAGATGCTCGGCTGCGGCATGGTGCATCCCCAGGTCTTTCAGCACGCCGGATACGACTACGAGAAGTACTCCGGCTTCGCCTTCGGCATGGGCGTGGATCGAATCGCCATGGTTCGCCATAACATCAACAACATCCACCTGATGTACGAGAATGACCTGAGGTTTCTGGAGCAGTTCTAAGGGGTGGATTTATCAAAGCCATGAGCGAATTCGCTATATCTGCGAACATTTTTGCATGCTCGGTGCGGTACTAGCCCTATCTAGCCGCGCGCAACCCTTCTAGATGGGGAAGCACCCTTACACTTCATCGATCCCAAGGTCTCTGTGGGCTCTGGGCAGGCAGTCATTGCATATACCATGGCTATACACTGCCTTAGGGTTTTCCACGACATAGGCCTCAATCTGTTCCCAGGTAGCATCGCTCCGAAGCACTGTGCCGCAGTAGCTGCAAATCTTTATAATGCCCCTCAGGCGCCGCACTTCGGCAAGCGCCTGCTCCAGGTCGCTGATGCGCTTTTCCAGCTGCTCCTGCAATAGCAAGACTCTAATCCCCGCGTTGATGCGTGCTTGTAATTCCGGCTGCTGGAAGGGCTTAGTCACATAATCGTTCGCCCCCGACTCCAGCCCCGTCACCATGTCGGTCACTTTTGCCAGCGCAGTCAGCAAAATGATGTACGGCGTTACAGGAAGCAGCAATTGTCGTGCCCGTCGGCACAGTTCTATCCCCTCC
Organism: Candidatus Hydrogenedentales bacterium; assembly: GCA_044359155.1. Taxonomy (GTDB): domain Bacteria; phylum Hydrogenedentota; class Hydrogenedentia; order Hydrogenedentales; family JAEUWI01; genus WGMK01. Next base: position 1,665 of record JBIKMR010000387.1, read on the forward strand.
ATCCCCGGCATCATCCAATCCAATATCCACAAGGGCGGTGCCTCGCCGGACTCGATCAACTTCCAAGCCTCGCGCCCGTCTCGAACCGTCTGTGGCTCATGTCCCCACTTTTGCAAGGTTACTTCCAATAGGCGCTGCGACACGGGGTCGTCTTCGGCAATCAATATCTTCACGCCAGTTTCTCCAACTGCAAGGGCAGAAGCGCCTGCAGCCCTTCAATTGCTGCCAGCCCTGCGGCACACTTTTCGGCGTTCTCTTCACGCGCTGACGCTTCAATCTCTGCGCACACCTGCGTTGCCTCCGCCGCGCTTATGCTGGCAGATGCCCCCTTCAGTGCATGGGCTTCCTGCATCAACCCCACAAAGTCGCCTTGCGCCAAATGCTCCATCATACGCGCCGAGCGCTCGTGCAGGTCCGTCGTGTAAAGCCCCAGCAATTCCTCGGCCAGTTCGGCGTCTCCGCCCACGCGCTGCATCAGCTCCGCTTCATTCACCAGTGCATTGCGCCCCGCATTCGCCTGCTGCAACATGCTTCCGCCCGTGCCCATAAACCGCTGCACCACCCGCGCGAATTCTTGTAGTTCCACCGGCTTGGGCACATAGTCGTTCATCCCCGCGTCGAGGCACTTCTCCCTATCACCCGCCATGGCATGAGCTGTCATGGCAACTATCGGTATTTGGCATACGGGCGCGGACAATTCCCGTATCGCGCGCGTGGCGGCAAAGCCATCCATCACCGGCATCTGGCAATCCATGAACACCATCCCATATGCCTGTTCTTGCAAACGCGCCACCGCCTGCGCACCGTTGTCCACACAATCGCTTTCCAGACCCAGTCGGCGCAGGAAGCGCGCCGCCACTTTTTGGTTTACCGGGTTGTCTTCCACCACCAACACGCGCCGCTCTTTCCGCGAAGTTTCCTCCAGCAGGTGCCGCGTCACGAACGGTCCTTCTTCGACTTGCGAATTGCCCGCATCGGATTGCAATAACAGGCAGAGGCAATCGTGTAACTGGCGCTGTCGAATAGGCTTCACCAGGTACGCTGAAAATCCCACGCGCTGTAACCGCGCGGCATCGCCGCGTCGACCCACTGATGTCAGCATGATGAGCTTGAGGTGCGCAAGCGAAGGTGTTGCTGTCACCGCCGCTCCGAAGGCCTCGCCATCCATCTCCGGCATCTGCATATCCACCACCGCCGCATGAACGTCTGCCCCGTGGTTTTGCAGGTAATGAAGGGCGTCTTCCGCCGTCGCCTCAGAAACCGTCATCATCCCAAAGCCTCTTGCATACCGCTCGACAATCAACCGGTTTGTCGCATTGTCATCGACAATCAGCAGGCGCTTTCCTTCCAGTGCGGCTTCTTGAACTGACGGCAGCGACCCTGCCCCCTTACCCAACGGCACTCGGAAATAGAATCGCGACCCCGTTCCCTTGCTACTGTCCGCATG
>JBIKMR010000134.1:0-11218 GCA_044359155.1 Candidatus Hydrogenedentales bacterium
GCGCGCGGCGTGCCCTGGGGAAGCACGGCTACCTATGGCGCACTGGCCGCAAGGCTGGGGCGAGACGCAGGCCACGCCCGCGCGGTGGGCCACGCGCTCGGCGCGAATCCCCTGCATGTGCTGGTGCCCTGCCACCGCTTCATCGCGCAAGACGGCGGGCTGGTGAACTTTGCCGCAGGGCTCGACTGGAAACGCCGCCTGCTGCTACTCGAAGGCAGCCTGTTGTTTTAGGTTTGGTGCTGCGGCAAGTTTTGGAGTGCGGAGGCTTGCCTCCGCTTTCGCCAAGGGAGCTTGCTCCCGCGACCTGTTGCATGGCCCTGCGTCAAGGACGGAGGCAAGCCTCCTACGAAAAAGCGGAAGCAAGCTTCCGCACTCCAAAGAGGCTTCACCTGATTTAGGCGTGGGCGCGTTTGGCCGTGCGGAGTTTCCATTCAACATAGAAGCTGGCCACGATGTAGTACACGGGATAGAAGGCGCTGATGAGAACGAGGGTTTGGCTGGGTTCGGGTTGCGACAAGAGATAGAGGCAGAGTCCGAACCAGACGAACCCGAGCGCCCAGGTGGTTTTCCAGAGGTAGGTGTTGCGGCTGGGGTAGAGGTATCGCGTGGGGATGAAGGTGAGGATTGCGGGTATGCAGACGAAGAGCACCGCGCCGATGGCGTCGGGCTTTATCCACCACATGTACAGGGCCACCACGTTCCAATAGCTGGGGAAGCCGAGGAAGTAGTGGTCGTCGGTCTTCATGTCCACCTGGCCGTAGGCATACATGGCTGCGAAGATGGGCACGGCGACCCAGTAGATGCTGGGCAGCAGCTCCATCCACGCCATGATAAAGATGGGGACGAAGATGTAGGTGAGCACGTCGACAGCATTGTCCATATACGCGCCGCTGAACTTTGGGAGGATTTCAGAGACCTTGTACTTGCGCGCCATCAGGCCATCGGTGCCGTCCACGAAACCGGCGGCAAGCAGCAGGTAGAAGGAAAGCGGAATGTTTTCATTGGCGGCTGCGATGAGGGCGAGCATTCCCAGCACCGCGCCACTGGCGGTGTAGCAATGAATGAGCCAGGCTATGGTCTTTTTCCGCAACATGGTGAACTTCCGCCCCCTCGCGCTTCCCTACTCCGGCGCGGCGTTAGCTTACGGTTAGCGCGGCAGCGGTGCAAACGGGGCGCGGGCGGTGGATCTTGCTAAAAGCCGCCGAGGGTGGGGATGCCGATTTTCGGGACATTGGCGGGCGGTTCTGTTCCGGGTACGTCGGGGGCGTCGGGGCTTTGTTCGGGCATGGCCGGTGCTGCGCTGCCAGGGGTTGCCTCGGCTTCTGCCGCAATGGCGGGGTGGGCCGCGTCGAATACCGCCAGCAGGCGGGTGGCAAGTTCCACCACGGGCTCGGCCCGCTGGAGGGCGGGGTCCAGTTGCTGGGCAATGCGCTTGCGCACCTCGGCAAGGGTGTCCTTGAAGCGGTCGGGGTTGGCGAGCATGGCGTGATACTCGGGCGTTTCCAGGGCGAGCTTGGGGGTAAGGCCCTCGATGCCTTGTGCCCGAAGGGCGGCGTAGCCCGCATCCCTCTCGAAATCTTTGACGTAGTCTTCCTCGTTCGCCTTGGCGTACAGCTCAAGCGCGAGCAGCAGCACAGGGGTGTCGGCGAAAACATCCTGGCAAATCAAGTCCAGCGCATTGACGAAAGCAGTGCGGTTGCGTTGCACCTCGTCTTGCATGTAGGCGGCGAAGAGGGAATCGTTCGCGTATCCCGGCACGCAGCGTTTGAGGATGAACAGCTGCATGTGGTCCTTGCGGCCTGCAATGGTCATTTTCTTTAGTAGTGTTTCGCCCGCAACCAGATCGCCGGTGAGCATGGGGAAGAGTTCCATCACCCGCTGGATGTTGGCCTCGGCCATGGCGGCCACCTGTTCGGCGGGGGCGTTGGGCCCGGCTTCGCGGATGGCTGCCAGCCCGCCCTGGGTTGCGCCGTAAAGCAGGTCCTCGGTGGAGAGGTGGCTTAACAGGCTGTACGTGTAGGGACGGTATCCACGAAAGTTGGGATCGCGCTCAAGCTGTTTGCGGTACTCTTCCTGCTTGGCGGCGTCTTCTTGCAGTTGCTTGAGGATGTACTCGTAAATGTCCTCGACTTCTTTGCCATCGACGATGAGCGCCTTGGCGGGCATGGCTGCGCCCAGCAGCACGCAGGCTACCAGCGCAAACCCTTTCATGCCGCAACTCGATACCATTCCTAGGCTCCCGTCTCTCCGCTTCGCATCTCTTCCACCACGTTGTTCACCGCATCCAGTAGCGTGCCAATCGGGGTTGGCTTGGTTAGAAAAACCGTGATTCCCATAGAAGGGGCAGTAACCTCGCTCACGGTTTCGCTATACCCGCTAACAAGAATGATCGGCATTCCGGGGCGCAGCGTCAAGATATGCTCGGCCAGGGCCGAGCCGCTCATCAGGGGCATGGCCTGGTCGGTCACCACCAGGTCAAAGCGGGCGGGGTCGGCTTGGAAAAGCTCCCATGCTTCCGCGCCGTTGGGGGCGCGCTGCACCTTGTAGCCCGCCTGTTCAAGGGCTTCCTGCATGAAACCGGCGACGGCATCTTCGTCTTCCGCCAGTAGTATGCTTGCTCCCCCAAGCGACAGGGCGCGCATGGGCGTGGTAGCGCCCGCAGCTTCCGCAGATTGTTCGGGTGCGGGCGGCAGGAACAAGGTGATGGCGGTGCCCTTGCCGGGTTCGGATTCGAGCAGCAGGTGGCCGCCGAAGCCGTGCAAGATTCCGTGGACCACCGAGAGCCCCATGCCGGTGCCTTTGCCTTGTTCCTTCGATGTATAGAAGGGCTCGAAGATGCGGCTGCGAACCTCTGCAGGTATGCCGCACCCGGTGTCAGATACGGTGACGGTGATGTAGTCTCCCTGAAATACTTGGTGGCAGCTTGCGCAGGTGCAGGTTCCCACATCGGTACGAGACATGCGCACGCTGATGGTGCCGGTGTCGCCCACGGCATCGCGCGCGTTGATAACCAGGTTAAGGATCACCTGGTGCAACTGCACGGCGTTTGCGCACACATAGGCGTCCTTCTCGATCAGGGAAGATTCCAAGGCAATGGAGGAAGGCACGGTTGCGCGCAGCATCTTAAGGGAATCGCGCACGACGCTGGCCACAGATACATTGCCCACGGCTGCGCCATCGGGACGGCTAAAGGTGAGCAGCTGTTGCACGAGGTCGCGCGCGCGGAAGCCGGCGCTTTCGACTTCGCGCAGGTAGCTTTCGAGCCGGTTGGGCGCCGCGCCTGACTGGAGGCCGTTCATGGCGAGCTCGTTGAACCCGAGGATGGAAGCGAGGATGTTGTTGAAATCGTGGGCCACGCCGCCCGCCAAGTGGCCGATGGCTTCCATCTTCTGGGCCTGCTGCAACTGTGCCAGTAGCCGCCGCGTTTCGCGCTCTGCGTTCTTTAGCGGAGTGATGTCCACGTTTGTGCCGACCATGCGGACAGGGTTGCCTAGCTCGTCCCTTGCCACATGGGCGCGCGTGAGCACATTGAGCACATGACCATCCGGGGTGATGGCGCGCAATTCGGCCTCGAGCTTTTCATGACCGCCCGTCAGTACCGCCTCAACTTCCGCCATCACGCGTTTGCGGTCACTTGGGTGCATCAGCGCTATTGCGTCCTCGCCGGATTTACCGTCCCAGTCTGGACCAAGGCTGAACATTTCCTTGAAGCGGGGAGAGTAGTAAACGTTGTTGTTTGTGAGGTCCACATCCCACAAGCTGTCGCTTGACCCGAGCATGGCGAGCGCGAAGCGTTCCTCGCTTTGGCGCAGGGCGGCCTGTGCTTGGTGCTGCTCGGTAATGTCCTGCACGGTCACGAACATGCCGGTCACCTTGCCGCCCTTGTCGGTGATCATTTCGGTTTGCAGGTGTACGCGCCTCACCTTGCCCAACGCGGTAAGCAGCCCCGTCTCGGCGGCGTACTTGGTACTGGTGGTGCGCGCAAGGCGCGACAATTGAAGGATGCGGTCGCGGTCGCCGGGCTCGACATGTTGTAGGAACTCATCATCCCCGATTGCACACTCTTCTGGTTCCAGGCCGAGCAAGGTACAAAACTCGGGGGACAGCTCCACGATGCCGGTTCGGAAATCGTGGCGCAGGGTGCTGACGCGGGCAAGGGCTTGGGCGCGCGCGCGCGTGGCTTCCACTGCTTGCAGGCGCTGGGCGCTCTCTTCCTTCTCGCGCAGTTGCCGAGCGCGAAATACCAGGACCATCAGCACAAGGCTGAGCATGGCCGATCCCACGGCCCACAGTGTCCAGTCGGGCTGCAAGTAGGCGGCCCAACCGTCGCGCGGCGTGGCGGCAATCTGCCATGCGCCCGAGGGCAAGGCAACTTCCTGGATGACGGGGTCGTTTGCGAAGACCTTCTCGTTACCGAAGAACACAGTGCCCTGCTCGCCGGTGCCGTCTAGCCCGCGCATGGCAACGTCGTATTCCAGGCTCAGGCCCAGCAGGCCGCTGGAGGCCAGCAGGGCGTCGAAATCCAGGGCCACGCCCAGGAGTCCCCAGAGGGTTTCTGGTTCGACAAGGTTGCCAGAAGGCAGGAAGACGGGAGAACGTAGCACAACTCCGCGCCCGCCCTGTACCAGATCAACTGGCCCGGCCACCACGGTGGTGCGCCGTTCAATGGCGCTCTTCGCCGCCGCTGCCTGTGTGGGGTTGGTGTTGTAGTCCAACCCGAGCACGGGCTCGTTTCCCGCGATGGGGTATACGTGTTTAACAACCAGCCCTGGCGCGGCAATCATCGAGCGCACGTTGGTATCGGCCCCGATAACACGGGCGCAAATCGCCTGGAACTCTTCGTCGGTAAATCCCGGGAGCATTCCCACCAGGCCGTTGAGCACCCGCAAAGATTGGGCGTTCACGCGGATGGTGCCCTCAAGTTCCGCGCTCACGGAGCCGAGGCGGTTCGCCAGGTCGAAGCGGCTGTGCTGGGCGCGGGCATCGTGCTGTGAACGATCAACCAGTACGATGGCGCCTAGTATCAATGCAGCAGCGAGCACGGGCATACCCCAGTGCCGCCATGAAGTGAATAGGAAAACCGCAAGCAGGCCAAGCGCGATGACCACGCCCACCGCGAATGCACCGAGGAACCACACGGCCGGGCGCCGGTTGCCGGGCGTGCTGTATTGGTCCAGGACCAGGCTGCCTAGTTCGGCCTTGCCGGACACAAGCTGTGCGTCGTTCAATTGGCGATAGATGCTGGCCCAGCGCCAGGTGTTGGTGCTGCCCACCTCGACCTCGGGGAAGCGCATCCACGTGCGCACCAGCCCGGACTCGAAACGCAGGTAGCCCAGAAAGTCGTTCATGGGCAGCACGCGGGGCATCTCGTTGGCGATGCGCGTGGCAATTTCCTCGGGATGATCCATGGCGTAGCGCCATCCACGCAGGCTGGCGTCTCGAAAGCGGCGGCACAAGTCAGGATCGGACTGCACCATGCGCTCGTGCGTGAACAGGGTATCGCCGTAGAAGGGGGTTTCGTAGTCCGAGGGGTAGAGCAGGTTCACCTCGACGCCCAGTTCCTTGGCGCGCCAAAGTGCCGCGCTGGGATACTCGGCGTTCACGTCGAATAGGCCTTCAATCAAAGGCTCAATCCCCGGCGCGAAGGGCACCTTGTACACCTCGGTATCGGTGATGCCTGCTGACACCAGCAGGGCGTCGGTCTCAATGCCGTCGGGAGCGCTGGGATCGTAGGAAATCCGCAGGCCGCGCAGGTCGGAAGGCTTAGACAAGGGCAAGTTGGCGAGCGACACCAGCGTGTGAGCGCTGCGCTGGAAGATGCTGGCAAGGATGACGAGGGGAACTCCCTTGTCGCGGGCCACGAGGATATCGGTGGCGCCTATGGCGAAATCGGCGCGGCCCTCGTTTACTTCCTTGGTGATATCGAGCACCGTGCCGTCTGGTTGCAGGCGCGTCTTCAACTCTACCTCAATGCCCGCCTCCTTGTAATACCCCTGCCAGATGGCGGCGTAGTATCCTGCAAACTGGAACTGGTGGTCCCACTTGAGAAGCAGGGAGACGCGATCTGGCTGGGCTTGCGCGGGGCATGGCGCAAGAGCGGCAGCAACCAGGGCCACGGTCAAAAGGGATTGAAGGGCGCGCCAGCCAAGACTATGTCGGGGGCTGGATTGCCGGATGAAGGGGGGGAGGCCCAAGCCGATCATCTCCTGTGAGCGCAATGCAAGCGGACCGAACTATACCACAGGCCTGCGATCAAGCGGGGTTCACCGCATCTCGGGGAAGTAGTGCGCCTCGATGAGGCAGCAGGTGGTGTGCCATAGCGCGATGTGCGCTTCCTGGATCACCTTGGTGGAATCGCCGGGGGCAAGGAGTACAAGGTCCGCATTGCGCGCCATCGCGCCGCCATCGCGCCCGGCCAACACAGCTGCCACAGCGCCATGCGCTTTGGCCACGGAAAGCGCCATCAGGCAATTAGGGGCATTGCCCGATGTTGATAACGCCAGCAGCACGTCGCCGGGTCGCACAAGCGCGTTGAGTTCCTGCGCAAAGGCGATGTCGCGCACGGGCACATCGTTCTCGATAGCGGTCTTGAGCGCGCTATTGAGCCCAAGCGTATGCGCGCGCAAGCCCGCTTCAAGGTGGGCCGTCAGTTCTTCGCCGAAGGGCAGGCCCCTCAGTTTCTCGCACAAGCCGGCTGGCAGGGGGCGCTTGCGTTCGAAGCTCTTGTTCAATTCGCCCACGATGTGGACCGCGTCCGCGTGCGAGCCGCCATTGCCGCAGGTGTAAAGCGTGCCGCCCGCGTCGTAACAGGCCACCAACTTCTCGTGCAGCGCCAGCAAACCGGGCACGCACGGTGCCAAGTCGGGGCGGCGGGCGGTCAACCCGTCGAGCACTTCCTGTTCGATGTCGTTGAGATTCACGAGCTACTCCGAGCCTTCCAGCTTGCCCCGCGTAATCAGGTTGCCCACGTAGTTCTTGCACCAGATCTGGATGTCGTCGAAGAAGGTGAAGAAGAGCGGCACCACCAGCAGGGTGAGGAGAGTGCCGATGGTAAGGCCGCCAATCAGCGCGCGCCCCAACCCGGCGAATGTGGCCGCGCCGCCGGTGGTGGCCATGGCCAAGGGTATCAGCCCGAGCACTGCCGTGAGGGCCGTCATCATCACGGGGCGGAAGCGGTGCTCGCTGGCGGTGATGATGGCCTCGTTGCGCTCCATGCCCTGGTTTCGCAGTGTAATCATGAAGTCCACGATCACGATGCCGTTACTCACGATAATGCCCGCCATGAAAATACAGCCAATCAGGGTGATGCTGTCCATGGGCGAGTTGGTTGCCCACAGCGCCCACACGGCGCCCATCAACGAAAGCGGTACGGAAGTGAGAATAGAGAGCGGATAGAGGTAAGACTCGAAGAGGCTGCCCATCACGATGTAGATCAGAATTAGGGCCATGAGTAGGGTGGTGGTGAAGCTGAACACATTCGCGTCCAGCTCGGCCAGGTTGTCGCCCAGTTCCACTTCGTAACCCATGGGCAAGTCGAGCTGCTGCGTGATGTTCTGCAAGTCGCGCTTTATCTGCCCGAGGTCCTCGGTGTTCGCATTAGCCGAAAGGTTAATAACGTTCTTGCCGTCCACGCGCTGAATCTGGGCTTGGCTTGGGGCCTTGTCGTAGTCAATCAATTCGCGCACCGACACCAGCTCGCCCTTGGCGTTCATCACTTTCACGTTGTCTAGGTTCGCCATGGATTGGCGGTCTTCTTCGCGATACTGCGCCCACACGGGAACTTCGCGCGACCCCTCCTTGAGGAAGGGCAGGCGCGAACCGCGCAGCGCTGTCTGCACAGTGGTGGCCACGGCCTCGGTGGAAACCCCGCGCTGCGCCGCCAGTGCATCGTCCACGTGCAACTGCATCTCGACCTGCTCATCCAAGGTGTCCAGCTTCACGTCGGTCACGTTGGGCACATTCTTCACGATGGACATGAGGGTGTTGGAGTACTCTTCAAGAAGGGTCGTGTCGTCGCCTTCCATGCGGAGCCCCACGACGGACTGTCCGCCCGATGCGCTGGTATCGGTGATGGTAAAGGCCAGCTTGGCCCCGGGCACTTTTTCCGGCAAACGCTTCGACAGAATGCGCATCACGTCGATGGTCACAAACGGCGGGTTGAGCGCGTAGGGGTGGTCATCGTCGGGGTTGTACAGGTAGACATCGAGCACGCCACCGGAGCGCTCATAGAATGTGAGCATGTTCCTGATGCCGAGCTCGTCGCGCATCTTGTTTACTTCATCTTCTAGCTGGGCAAACAATTGCTTGGCCATGTTCATGTCGTAGTTCTGCTCAAGCGACACGTCAATCTTGATCTCTCGCGTGTCCATGTCGGGCAGGTCGCGCATCTGCGTGTTCGCATAGGGGATGTAATATGTGACCGCCCCAAAGGCCATCATTACCAACAAGGCGGCAAGGCGGTGGCGCAGCGACAAGGTGACGAGGTTCTTGAAGAGCCGCTCAACCAGGCCGATGGGTTCGTATTGGTAGAGCCAGGACAGCTTCGCCATGAAGCGGCTGCCGCCCGCGGTCTCCTTGGTGTGGCCAATGCCGAGGCGCTCGAAGATGTTGGCATGGCCACTGTCCTTCAGGCGGCTCATGGCCAAGGGAACAAGGGTGAGCGCCACCAGCAGCGCGGCAATGTTGCCGATGACCAGCGGGTAGCCGAACTGTTCCATGAACACCGACATGCGCCCAGCCTTGATGTAGAACATGGGCAGGAACACCACGATGTTGGTACAGGTCGATCCGGTGACGGAGGCCGCCACTTCCTGCGTGCCCTTGATCGCGCTCTCGACGGGGCCCTCGCCCTCTTGCCGATGGCGGATGATGTTTTCCACCACCACGATGGCGTTGTCCACCAGCATTCCCACCGAGATAATCATGGACACCATCGTCACCAGGTTCAGGCTCATGCCCATGAAGTACATGAACACGAAGGTGAGCAGCGTGGCCGTGGGTATGCACAGTGCCACCACAAGCGTGGGGCGCACGCGGTGCAGGAAGAACAGCAGCACCGCGATGGATAGCAGACCGCCATACATGCCCTGGGCAAACAGGTTGTCCAAAGCCGAGCGAATGAGCACCGCCTGGTTGAAGAACATGCGCAATTGCACGTCTTTGAACATGGGCATGGCAAGGATATTGGCGATCTCTGCGTTCACCTTCTCGCACACCTCGACCGTGTTGGCCTCGGACTCCTTCACCACCAGCATCACCGCGCCAGACTTGCCATCCAACGCCACGTGTGCAACGGGGTCGCGGTTGGAATAGCGCACGCGGGCAAGATCTTTGAGCCGCACACCGTTCGGCGTGACCACCAGCTCGCTGATGTCCTCGATGCGGCGATACTCGCCCTCGGCGCGCACGAAGTATTTCTGCGTGCCGTCCACCAGCTCGCCCAGCGACACGTTCAGGCTGCTTTGCGCCAGCGCCCCGACCACCTGGGCAATGCCAAGGTTCATGCTCTCCAGGGTTTCCTGGTTGAACTCGACGAGGATCTCGTTCTCCTCGATCGGCGTAATGATCTGGATGTTGGCCACGCCCTCGATGCGGCGGATGCGCGGCTCGATCAGCGTGCGCACCTCGTGGATGAATTCCTGCTCGTCGCCTTCTCGAAACACGCCGAAGGCGATCACCGGAATCGAGCGCGAACTGAAACGCTGAAGCAGAATCTTGTCCGCCTCGGGGGGCAGCTTGAGCTTCAGCCGCTCTATGCGGTCGCGCACCTCCGGCGTCACCTGCGTAATGTTGGTGTCCAGCGAAAATTGAAGGCTGGCAAAGCAGCCTTCCGCATCAGAGATAGTGCGTATGCGGCGCAGCCCCGGTATGGTGCGCATCTCGCCCTCGAGCGGCACGGCGATCTGCTGCTCGACTTGCTGCGGGGACGAGTTGGGGTATGGCACCGAGATGCCCACAAAGGGATCGTCGATGTCAGGCAAGAACTTTAGCGGCATCTCGTACCACGCAATCACCCCCAGAATCATAAGACTCAGGGAGATCATGATGGTGGTTACGGGGCGGCGGATGGAGAACTCCGGCAGCGAGAATTTCATGACGCCGTTTCCGGCTTGTCGCGCTCTCCGAATAGTTCATACACCGCAGGGATAATCACCAGCGTAAGCATGGTGGCGCAGAATAGGCCCGCCATCAGCGTGACGGCGAGTGGCCGGCGCAGCTCGGCGCCATCGCCCGTGCTTGCCACCATGGGCACAAGCCCCAACACCGTGGTGATCATCGTCATCAGGATGGGGCGCAGGCGAACGTTGCCCGCCTCGATGACCGCCTGCCGCTTTTTGTAGCCGCGACGGCGAAGGATGTTGATGTAATCGACCAGCACGATGGCGTTGTTCGTGACGATACCCACCAGGATGATGCCGCCCAGGAACACCATGATACTCAGGTCGGTCTGTGTGTAGAGCAAGGCGTACACCACGCCAATGAAGGCCAGCGGTATGCTGAACATGACGAGGAGCGGGTCGAGGAAGGATTCAAATTCGCAGGCCATCACCACGTAGACCAGGAACACGGCGAGGATCATCGCAAAGATGAGGCTCGAGTTCGAGGTCTGAAGCTCGCTCAACTGTCCGCCCGTGAGGAAATAGTAATCGCGCGGACGCGGAACTTGTTCAACGATGGCAAGGATATCTTTAGACATCGACGCCAGGTCGCGCCCGGAAGCGTTGGCGCTGATCAGCGCTACTTGTCGCTGGTCCACGCGCCGGATTTCGCTGGGGCCATCCTGCACGGTGATTGTCGCCACAGCTTCCAGCGGAATGGGGCTGGTACCGGTAGACACAGACACGCGGCGCAGGTCGTCCACGCTCTGCAACATGCGCTGGTTGGTGCGCACGCGCATGTCTATCTTCTCGCCCAGCGTACTGAACTTGGTGGCCACCTCGCCCTGCACTTCGGTCCGCAGGCGTTGCGCCACCTGTCCCGGCGTGATTCCCTTTGCCGCAAGCAACTCGCGGTCGAGCTCGATGATTACCTCCGGGTAGCCCTGCTTGATGCTCAACTCCGCGTCTTCCACGCCCGGCACCGTCCGCACCAGCTCGAGGGCCTTGGTGCCAATGTCGCGCAACACGTCCAGGTCATCGCCCACCAACTGGATTTCCAGCGCGTTCTTGAAGCTGAACATGGCGGGCAGCGTGAAAGTAATTTCTTCTGTGGCGAAGGT
>JBIKMR010000135.1:0-11207 GCA_044359155.1 Candidatus Hydrogenedentales bacterium
ACTGCCACCGGCGCACAGATTCTCGAATCCACCGGAGTGTCCCTCGAAGAGATATTCGTCGCCCGCGTGGGCGGCGGGCGCGGCCTGCGCGGTCGGGAGGAGTAACCATGACCGCAGCCACCACCCCCAGGATGCGGGGGCCGTTGCAGGCCCTGCTCTGGGAACAATACCGCCTCACCCGCCCGGTGTTTTTGCTGCCAGTGGCCGTGCTGCTGGCTGACTTGGGCCTGTGGTTCTGGTGTGGGGTGGCGCTGGAAATGCCGCCCGAGAAGTTTGTGGACCTGTCGGACTGGTACATCGGCGGCATGTGCGTGATGGCCTTGCTGCTGCTGTTGAGCCAGCCGGACCGGCGGCTCGAGCTGCGCCTGATAACCTCGCCCCGCCACTTGCGGTTGCCCGTGAAAGGGAGCTTGCTGTTGTTCAGTTCGCTGCTCATACGCGCGGCGACTGGGTTTGTGTCGATACTGGCGGCACTATGGATTCACCGCAGCTATTACTCGGAAGACACCAGCCTGACGGTGCAGGCAGGCGCGGTCAGTTTCATCAGCCTGTACTTCATCCTCTATGCCGTGGCCTCGCCCGCCAGCGTATGGGGAGACCGCGCCGCTGGCATGGCCGTTGCCGTGGGGGCGGGCATCGCCGCGCTGTTGGGGGTAGCCTACTATCAGGAAGCCGGGGAACACCCCGTATTGCTGGTTGCCATCGCCGGCCTTGCCGCCGTGGCGGGTGGCCTGCTTACGCATGGCCTGCGCCAGCAGCGCAATTGGCTCTCGGGGCTGACGCTTGCCCTGCCCGCGCGCCAGCGAAGCACAGCACGTTGTGCAGACATTCCCCGATTCAACAGTCCCATCGAGGCTCAGACCTGGTACGAACGCCGCCGACGCGGCTGGCTGGTGCCTGCCGCCGCCGTGCTGGCCACGCTGGGTATTTTCGGTGTCGTGCTTTTCGGCAACCAGTCAAGTGAAGGCGATCTCGAAGTGACTGCGATATATCAAATTGGGTACGCCTTTGCCGTCCTGCCGGTGGCCGCCTTTGTGGCCGCCGCCATGATGACTGCCCTGGACCTGCGCCTGTTCCGCAATCCCGAAGGGCGTTTCCTTCTCGTGCGCCCGGTGCCGAGCATCCTGTTTTCCCAAGCGCGGATGCGCTCGCAGGCATGGGCCGTGGGCGTGGCGCTGGTTTGCATCCCGGTTGCCTGCTTGCTGCTGCTGGCCGCCCTCATTATTCGGACTCCAGAGATCGCCTTTCTGGAAAAGAACCTCTATCAGGATAACGCGGCGTTTGTGCGCAACCTCGAATTGGTAGCGGTGTTTGCCTTTGCTTTCCTCCTCTATCCCTTGGCGGTTTGGAGCACAGCCTTCCTGCTCAACCGGATAAACATCCTGTGCGTCTTTACCGGGGCGATGGTGATGTTCGGCTTTACGCAGTCGGGGCTGCTGCCGATTGAAACCTATGGCTACCGCATCGTGGAGGGAACCGTCTACGTGGCTTTGGCGCTGCACCTGTTTCTGGGCATACGTGCCGGGTTGCTGCGTCCATTGCCCCTGTTGCCGCTGCTTTTGTTCACGCCTTTGCTGACCAGCTTGGTGCTTCTAGAAGGATTTGAAGGGAATACGGACATATTGTTCCTCCTGCCAGTGGCAGGCATGTTCTTCACCTGCTTTGCTGGCGCGCCCATGGAATTCCACTTGCGGCGCAGCGCCTCGTGGTTCCCCCCGGTGTTGGACGATGCGCGCCCCCGCCGCAGGGAATGGCGCAAGGTGTTCATTGTAACGGCCACTTTGCTGCTGGTGCTGGCACCTATCTACTCCCTCTACCAAGTGGCCGTAAACCGCGCCGCCGCACAGGCGATTGCCGAGGCCGAGACGGCCATCCACGAGGTGCCGCAAGAGGAGCGCCTCTACCGGCCCGAGCTCCTGCTTCGCGCCTCGTCAATTGGCAGGGAGATTGCCGATGCCACGAGGGATATTTCCGACAACTGCGGCATGTGGCAATCTGGAGCAGGCAGGGCCGAATGTACCCAACAGTTGGTGTACCCGATTGCCATGGCCGCGCTTGGAGAATTGGAAACGCTGATGGCGCAACCGGCAGTTCCCATTTTCTCCGAAGCATTCGACCCATTCTATTTTACGGATGACCTGCAACTTAACAATAGAAGGATGGGGTTGGACAGTGTAATCGTATTGACCGGCGCGCTGTTTCGCATGGCCCGCGAAGCCGCACCAACGGACACGTTATTGAGCACGCGCTATCTGCTGGCCGCGTTTGCCATATCCGACACGGCGAACGCCATGATGATCGTGGACCGCAATACTGTTCGAGGCTGGGGCTCGCCCGCGATTGCGATCCAAACGCTGCGCCCCCTCGTCGAGGGAAAATTCAGCGATGAACAGTTGGCCGCTCTACAGGCCGCCGTTCCGGGGCAGGTCGCGCGCCAGGTGGGTACCACTTTTCTAAACCGCGATCTTATTGCCATTAAGGATTATGGATGTGCGGGGGATGGCACATCCGATCCGTTGGACTGGTCCGACGCGCCCACAGGCGTGCTGTTCTGGTATGAGGCGCTGGGAGTGCGGGCATGGGACCAGATTGCCGCCGCCACCACGGTGCGCGATCAGGCACGTTCCATTCAGGGAAAAGGTGTGGTGTGGAACAGTTCGAATTCCGAGTTCGAGATTCCCTTTACCCCACTGAGCGACTACCTTTGGAACCATGAGCTTTGGGGGTACCCCTACCTGCAACAGTCCGAGCGGGAAGCTGCGCTGTTGCGCACGGCCATCGCCCTCCAACGCTACGCGCTGGCGCACGGTGAATTTCCCGAGAAGCTGAACGCGCTAACGCCGGGCTATCTCGCCGAGCTTCCCATCGACCCCGCGCGCGGCTATGGCGAACCGAGCGGCAAGCAGCCAGCCAAACTCCTAGACTACTTTCGCGACACCCCCATCAGAATCCGCCTCGGGTCAGGAGGGGCCAATCTCTCCGTGAGCCTGCCCGGCCAGCCCGACCCCTACGGGCCACGTCAATGGAATTAGCGGAGCACATGGCCATGAAGATGCGCGCCAATTTTACAGGCCCCATGCAGGCGCTGCTTTGGGAACAATGGCGGCTTGTGCGTGCCGTGTTCCTGTTGCCCCTGGTGGCACCCGCTGCGCTGCTCGTAAACATCGGGCTGCGACTGTTTACAGAACGCGATCCTGGCTGGCACCGAATTTATGAGCAGGTTGCCGAACTCCTTTTATCCGGAGGCTGCTTTCTGGCCCTCTTGTTCTTGCTCAGTCAGCCGGACCAGCGCCTCAACTTGCGGCTTACGCTTACGGAACGCTATCGCCGCCTGCCGGTTCCCTCGTGGCAGTTGCTTGCATCAACCCTGCTGGTCCGCTCGTTGGCAGGGGCGGTGGCGATATGGGTTACGGTTGCTCTTCATAACTTTATATTCAATGGCTACTCGGAATTAGACCCCATTGCCATCCCGGTGATCTTCCTCTGTTACCTTTGGCTGCTCTATGGCTTCGTGGCCCCACTTGGGCATTGGGGGGAACGCCTCTCCGGCCTGTCGCTCGCCCTGTTGACTGTCCCGCTGGGCACATTCCTTATTTACTTATACGCGGTGATCTCTGACTTTCCTGCGGCTGCTCTGCCTGCCGCGCTTGTCTCGTTCTCGGTTGCACTGGCGGGCGGCATGATGCAGCACCGCCTGCAACGACAGCGTGCGCACCTCTGGTTTACTTCCTTGCCAACCTTACGGCGCAAGGCCCAATATGCCTACGCCGCAGATATCCCCCGGTTCAGGTCCTCCCTCGCGGCGCAGTCGTGGTACGAGTGGCGGCGCTACGGAAACAAGGTGCCCATTGCCGCCACCATTATGGCCCTTGGCGGATTGGGGTTTGTGAGTTGGCAGCAACGCAACAACAGCTCTTTCGATATCACAGATGTGTTTGCTTTGGCATTTTCGACATTTCTGTTTCTGGGGCCCTGCGCTGGATTGTTAATCGCCACCCAGGACCACCTGCTCTACCGTCGCCCCGAGGGACGATTCCTTCTGGTGCGCCCCGTACACCCGACGCACTTTGCCGCAGCCCGCCGCCGCGCTGGCGCTTGGGCCATGTTGCTCTCGGTCCTTTGTCTCATGGTGATGCTCTTGCTCTATTCAGCAGCCCATTTCACCCTCTACCGAGAAATGGATTTTGTGCGCTTTTCTTATCGCTTTACTTCCCCAGACACCGCTTCGTTCTATTACTTCTATCTATTCCTTTATGGGCTTTGCTTTCCCCTATTCGCGTGGGGAATCATGTTCGTGCTGAACCGCTATGTCGTTGCGTGCATGGTCCTCGCGCATATTCCCTTTTACCTGGGGGTCTACATCTTCAATTCGGCAGTTGAATTCCACTTGATGCTCTTGATGGTCTTCACTTCCATTGCCACGATTTCCTATCTCGTGGCGCGCGGCCTGCTGCGCCCATGGCCCGTGTTGCCTCTGCTGGCGCTGGCGCCGCTAACCAGCATCCTTGTCCTGCTGGATACTCAGGCAGGCGAATACGTAATGATTTGCTTGTTGCTGCTTGGGGGCTGCATTGCTACGAGCGCGCTGCCTTACCACCTGCGGCGTAGCAGCACATGGCTGCCGCAGCAACTCGATACACACATCAGTTACAAGCGACAGTGGGCATGGGGTCTAGCGGCGGCGGCGCTCGTCGCACTTGTGCTGTTCCCGGTGCATAGGGTCTACCACGCGCAGATGACCCGTTCAGCGGAGGAAGCATTTGCAAGGGCAGAGGCCTTCTTGGCGGCACTGCCCGACGATCCGAGCACCCCGAACTATTTCCTACTGCGGGAAGCCTCAGCCTTTGGGGAGGAACTGGAAGCGATAAACAACCAAGCAATGAAGATGGAAGCAGAAGCGCCAGCAGCGGATGAACAAGACGCTTATGAGCGATTCTCGAAGGTCTACATAAACCTGCTGGGCGAGACACTGCCTTCCCATCTTGAACGCATCGAGACCGCCTATGCAGCCCATGGCGATCAGGACTTAGAAAACGGTACGGTGCAAGACTTGGCCGACATCCCTGCTGTCCACATCACTGCCTTCTTCCGTGGCATCAGGATAGCGGCCATTCATGCCGCCGAACAGAGGGACGCTGCCCTGACCGAGCGCTGCCTGATGGCCGGGATTCGCTTGACCGAAAGCACCAACGCCATTCCCTTGCCGATGGAAGCGTGGAAGGCCTATCAAGGTTCGGGGGTATCACTATCTTCCGGCATTCAGTTGATTGCGAAAACTGCGGTACTCGACCCCCCGGCGCGCGAGCGGTTGCGTGATGCGATACCGGAGCATGTCCACCCGGGCGTCGTAAAGAAATGGCTGACGGGCGATGTATCTATTGCCAGGTCGTTCAAGAATAAATGGCACAAAGGTAATGCCTTATGGGAATTCTGGTATCTCTTCTCAGGGGTTGAAGCATGGGACCAGCGCTCTGCTTTGGAACTGCTGGAAAGCTATGGCAAACCGGGGTGGACCTTGGATAGCCGATTTGTCACCTCGCCCCCACGGTATCTGCCCAGGGCGGAACAAATGTTTCACTACGAGCAAGGCCCGGTAGCTATCGCCCAATGGGATGCCGCCTTTATGTACGCCCGCGATGTGCTCAAATAGGGGCGATTGCAGCCTATAACATCAGCACCGCGAGGTTGCGCTCGATGCTGCCGCTGCGGCGGTAGGAGTGGTAGTCCGAATCGTTGTAGGTGCAGGTGTTGCTGCGCTCGATATCGTGCAAGGGCACGCCGCAATCGAGCAGTTGTTGCTGAATGATGCCGGGCAGGTCGAGGTTTCTGCCTTGCACGGGGTATCCCGCAGCGCGGAAGCGGTCGGCTATTTCTTCGGAGACTTCATAGCGCGCCGCGCAGATGCTGGGGCCGATGCTTGCCAAGATGTTGGCGGGCTTGCAGCCGAAGTTTTCCACCAGCGCCTGCACGCCTGCGTGGGCGATGTTCTGAAAGGTGCCTTCCCTGCCGGAATGCAGCACGGCCCCGGCCAGCGGGCGTGGGCAATAGAGCAGCACCGGCACGCAGTCCGCGACGGACACGCAGATGGGCAGCCCCGGCGTATGGGTGGCAATGCCGTCCGCCTCGCCCAATGCCTTGTCGCGCGCGGTGGCGCCGCGCCCAGCGTTTTCCTCGCCTGCCAACATCACGCGGTTGCCATGCACCTGCGCCACGCACACCGCCCGGCCCGGTTCGGGCACGCCCGCCTTGGCCAGATAGCGCGCGCGCGCTTCTGCCGTGTCCGCCCGCAGGGCGCAGTCACCTTCCGATACGCCGGACATGGCTGCCACCCGCGCCCCGGCCTGGATTAGGGAGTCGAACACGATCACGAGAGAACACTCACGCGTCTTTCCCTTCAGCGTCCATCTTTCCAATCCTGCGCTGGTGGCGCTCGCCGCCGGAATAAGGGGTATTCAGAAAAATGTCCACCAGACTCACGCATTCCCGCAGGGTGTTCAAGCGCTTGCCCAGGCAGATCACGTTGGCGTTGTTGTGCTCGCGCGCCAGCAACGCCATCTCGGGGCGCACGCAGACCGCCGCGCGGATTCCCTTGAAACGGTTCGCCGCCATGCTGATACCCATGCCCGTGCCACAGAGCAACACCCCACGCTCGGCACGGCCTGCCAATATCGCGCGACACACTTCCTGCGCGAAGTCGGGGTAGTCCACCGAGCCCGGTTCCATGGGGCCGCAATCCACCACCTCATGCCCCAGCTCCTGCAAATATTCCACCAGCGCCGGCTTGTAAAATGGCTCCGGCGCTTCAAACCCTGCATGGTCACTGCCAACCGCTATCTTCATGGGATGCTTCCTGCGTTAAGGTCAAGGGACTATTCTAGGGCCATGCGACCCCTGCGGACAAAAGCCATGCTGAGGAGCAATGGGAGCTCTACGACAGCAGGGGAAGGGTCCGCTTCTCCTGCGCACTTTGGAAGGCGGTGTCCACAATCTGCTGACCGATGCGGCTGGTCTCTATCGATAGCGGGCCCTCGATGGGGAGGTCGTGTTCGATGCAGTGGATGAGGTATTGCACGGGGTTCTGGTGGGGCGCGTCGAGCGAGTCCACGGGCACATCTATTCCCTCGGGGTGTTCCCGTGTCTGCATACGCACCGCGCCGGTCTTGTCGTAGCTGGCGATGGTGCCTTGCGTGCCGTTGAGAATGAAGCCGCACTTGGGCTGGGGCTGGTGGGTCCACGGGTCGGTGAAGGTTCCCCAGCGGGTTTCAAACTTGGAGAGGCCGTGGGCGTAGCGGGCAACGGTGATGCTGTGCTCGTCCACCTCTAGCCCGGCGGGTTCATCCACCACCGCCGTCACCTCGATGGGCTTGCGCCCGCCTTGGTACCACGTTCCGAGCGTGGTGCCGTAGCCCAGGTAATCGAGCATCGAGCCGCCGCCCTCGGCACGCTTGTAGAACCAGCTCTTTGGTTTTTCCGAAGCCACCCATTCGGGGGTGGTTTCTTCCTTGTGCGCCAGGTGCCAGAGGGGTCCCCGGTTGCCGCTGTAATAATGGACGTTGAGCAGGTCACCGATGCAGCCTTCATCGAGCAGGCGCTTGGCGGTGCGATGGGAGGGATACCACGCCAGGGGCCAGTTGATGGCCAAGCGTTGCCCCGGTTGTACGGCAGCCGCCATACGGTCCGCCTCGGCCAAGGTTGCGGCGAAGGGCTTCTCCACCAGCAGGTGCGCACCATAGGGGGCCAACTGCTCCACCCAGTCCCCATGCCGCGCCGTGGCGGAGCAGAGGATCACGATGTCCGGTTTGGTCTTCTCCATGCACGCGCGGAAATCAGTAAAGACTTTTTCCGAGCCAAGACCAAACTCTGACGCTGCCTTGTCGAGGCGATCTTGGCGGGTGTCATAGATACCGACGATCTCTGCGTTGGGATGATTATGCACCATCCATAGGTTGTCGCCCATGTGCATGTGGTCAAAGTCGATTCCAACCACTTTCCAAGTTTTGTTCATCTACTATTCCTGAGTTTTTGGATTTCATGCAAAGGTGCAAAGAAAGCGAAGAGGCAAAGAAGATATAAGAAAAGAAGAATAAATTCTCAACTCTCTATTTCTTTGCTGCTTTGCATTCTTTGCGCCTTTGCGGGAAATCTTATCTTGTCTTCAGGGTAATTGATCGTAGTTCTATCAATCGCCCGGCGGGTGGTTCTTGTGCGCGAAAGGTGAGGCGGGCCTTGCCTGCGGGCAGGTTTAGTTTGCCGAGCAGCACTTCGTCATACTGGTTCCAAGTGCCGGTACCTGCGACGTGGCCGGTGAGGGTTTCGCCTGCGACTTGCAGCAGGAAAGGGTTGTTGGCGGAGCGGTTGTCGCAGCAGTATTCCATGCGGACGCTATACTCGCCTGCCTTGGGCACGTCGAGTTCCCACACGGCGAGGTCGTCCAGGCTGGTCCATTCAGCCAGGTTTTGGTATTGCGTCGAGAAGGTGAGGGTGGGGCCGTATATCTCGGCTTGGTTCGCACCGCAGTGCAGCTTGCCAGTATCGTCTGCCGTAATGGTTGTGGGCTGGTTGCCCTCCACGACCTTGGGCGGGGCGGCGCTGCCGGACACGAAGGCGATAAGGTCGGCGAAGTCTTGCAGGGAGAGGCCTTCTTCCAGGCTTTCCGGCATGGGGGAGAGGGGCGTGGCGTTCATGGATTCGATGTCGGTGCGCAGCAGCACCGTCTCGACAGCGTCTGGGCCGGTGAGGGTGATGCTGTTGCTGGACTCCGCCGAGACGATGCCCGTGTAGGTGGCAAGGTCGTAGGTGTTCACTTCGTAATTCAGGTAGCGCTCTTCCACACCGCGATTGGGATCGAGTATCGAGGTGAGCAGCTTGTCGAAGGAGCGGTCTGCCACGGTGGCAAGGTTGGGTCCCACGCGGTGGCCCACCCCGCCCAGCTCGTGGCAGGTGGCGCAGCGCTCGATGAACAGTTCGCGCCCGTGCGCGGCGTTGCCGGTGAGGCTGGCCGCCGCAGAGAATTGCGCTATCACGGCAGCGCGGTCGGGATTGCCCACGTCGGCAAAGATGCCCTCGGCGCGCGTGGCGATGGCTTCGTTGCGGTGGTGGATGAGGCGTTGCCGTTGTGCGGGGTCGAGCTGTCGCTTGGACACTGCGCCAGTTTCCATCGCACCCAGCAGCGCGTCCAGTCCAGCGTCGTTGCCAATCAAGAGGCCTGCCACGTCGCGCCGAATTTCGGGGGAGTATTCCGGCCAAGCGGATAAGAGTTGCTGAATTGCGGTGTCATCCATGATCGGGCGGAGCCGATCCAGCGCGGCTTGCACCACCTCGACCGGTTCGCGCGCATCGACCAGGGTACACAGCAGCGCGGTATCCTCGGGGCGCGTGGCTTGGTCGAAGCCCAGCAAGCCTGCGGCGGCGGCGCGCAGGTTCGGCTCGGCGGCGGGGTCTTGCAGCGTGGTGCGCGCATCGGCAATCACAGTGTTTGCCTGTTGCGGCAGGGGGTGGCCGGCGGTGATGTCGATGACTTCTCGCATGGCAAGGAACCGCCATGCGCCCGCCGGGCCGGTGGCCACGCCGCTGACAAAATCCGCCAGCCGCTCCGGCAGTTCCGCCGCCGTGCGCGCCACCAGCACGGTGGCGCTGGCGCGCAACTCGGCGGACACCGCATCAGACTGCAACACGCGCAACAGGGACGGGAGCAGGGCGGTCAAGTTGTTGATGTTTGCGGAACTCAACGCCGCCGTCAGAATGATGGGGTCTTCCAGATGCGCGTCAATCAGGGCGGCCAAGGCACTGGCTGCATCCGCGTTCGGGCAGTATCCCAGCGCATAGGCGGCCTGCGCGCGGACCAAGGCGTCTGCATCCGTGCTGAGGGCAATGGCCATGCCAGCCAGTGCAGGCGCACCGGCCAAGCGCAGCTGTGCCAGTTGCAACACAAAGCGGCGGCCGGCCGGATCAGCGTGCTTCATGCCCGCCAGTAGGTCTTGCTCTTCCAGTGCGTGCAGACCGTCGAGCACGCCGAGGGTATGTAATGTTCCCCATGCGGGTTGGTTCTCATTCATCAGCGCCCGCAGTTGCGTGGATACGTTGTCATCGCGCTCGACGAGAATCTGATGCGCCAAGTCGCGCAGTGCGCCATTGGGGGAGTCGAGTGTTTCTAGCAGCGAGTCAGGGTTCAATGGCGCGGGAGGGGCGGGCCGCTGCCCCACGGGGTACACGCGATAGATGCGGCCCCGGTCGCTGCCTGCGCGGAAGTCGCTCTTTGCCTGGTCGCCTTCGTTGATGTATTCGGGGTGTTCAATTTCCTTGCGGTACATGTCGGCCACATAGAGCGCGCCGTCGGGTCCGGTGCGCACGGCCACGGGGCGGAACCAGTTGTCGGTAGAGGCGAGGAACTCGCGCTGCTCTTCGCCGGGGGCGCGGGTACCGATGTAGGTTGCACCGTCCGGGCTGATGTCCATGTGCGTTACCAGATTGTGTACCGGCTCGCAGGTGAATATGTCGCCGCGCCAGCCTTCGCCCAGCAGGTCGTCGCGGTACACGTCCATGCCGCAGGCGGAGGTGAAATGGTTGGCGAGGTGGAAATCGTTAAAGCGGGGGATGAGGCGGCTGATGGGGTAGACCTGCGTTTCCTCGGTCAGCTCGTGGTAGGTGCTGCCTGCGGAGAAATGGGGATTGCGTGACAACTGGGTTTCGTCGAGCACATAGTGCCAGCCGGGGTGATAGTTGGCCGAGCCAAACCAGTCGCCCCAGTCGTTCATCACACGGCCAAATTGGGTCTGCCCGCTGATGGCCTGCATCTCGCCAGTGTCAGGGCGGAAGCGGAAATCGCGTCCGTTGATGCTCAGCTTCTCGCCCGTCGCCACGCTTTGGATAACGCCGCCACTGTCGCCGTTGGCGCAATAGACCCAGTTGTCCAGCCCCCAGCGCAGCCCGTTGATGCGGTGCTGCTCATTGCCCTCGCCAAAGCCGGTGAACAGTTTCTCCACCTCGTCCGCCATGCCGTCGCCGTCGGTGTCCTTGGCGAAGAGGATGTCTGGCGCGCAGGTGACCAGCGCGCCATCGCGCCAGGGCATCACCCCGGTGGCGAAGCCCAGCCCTTCGAGGAAGGGGGTGGACTTGTCGTAGACGCCGTCGCGGTCCACGTCTTCCAGCCGCACAATGCGGCTGCCGGGCGCACCCTTGCCATCCATGCCGCTGGGGTAATCGTGCAT
>JBIKMR010000136.1:0-11184 GCA_044359155.1 Candidatus Hydrogenedentales bacterium
AACCAGCGCCTCTTGTCCTGAGAAGCCCGCATTCCCTTGGTCAATGTCGCCCGGTTCCATCGCGCGGGTATCGCAGGATTGGCGACCATAGATATACGTGATGCCGGGCGCGTCCACCGGCACCGCACCCACCACGGCGAAGTCCTTGTCCTTCTCGCCCAGCCGCATGGTAGGCATCACAATCATCCAGTGCGAATTGATGCAGCCAGTCTGGTGGGCCTTTGCCCCGCGTATCGTTATGCCCGCGTCGTCGCGCTTCACCACATGCACAAACAGATCGGGGTCTTCCTGCTCGTGCGGCGCTTTCGAGCGGTCCCCCTTGGGGTCCGTCATCGCGCCGCCAATGATCACGTTGGCGCGCTGCACCTCCGCAATGAAAGCCTTCAGCCGCTCGTGGTATCCCGTGCCGTGGGCCTCGTCCATTTCATAGGTCACGGAATACAGCGAGTTCAGCGCGTCCATGCCCACGCACCGCTGGAAGCAGGTGCCCGTGCGGCGGCCCAGTTCGCGCTGCATCTTGTTCTGCGCCACCACATCCTCCACGCTGCCGCACACATGCAAAAAGCGGTTCACTCGCTCGCCGGTTATCGGGGAGATGGCCGTCGCCAAATCGGGTTGCTCGATGGCCAGGTCATAGGTTTCTGCCACCGCGTTTACCGAGGGCCGAATAACCGGGTGGTCCACCGGCTCGGCAATGCGCTCGCCCAAGAAATATACATTCAGGTTTCGCCCGCGCAGGCTTTCGATATAGTCCGCGCCAGTGCGGATGGGAGAGGTGGGCATGGTAGACTCCGGTTTATGGCAGGGCATTGATCGGACAGATCCGACTGTTCGGTCCGATCCAAACGATGGTCACAGGGCTGCAATCATGGACACCAAGATACCACGATCCCCGGACAATGACTATACCCCCGGCATGGCGGCGGTGCGGCGGGACTTTGCGGCGGCGCAAACCGGGGCTGTGCTCGATACCGTAGGCAGCCATGCCATCGACCCGGCGGCCTGCTCAGGAAACATCGAGCATTTCATTGGCTGCGCTCAGGTACCCATTGGGCTGGCGGGTCCGTTGCGGGTGAAGGGTGAACATGCCCAAGGGGACTTCTATATTCCGCTGGCGACAACGGAAGGTACGCTCGTCGCCAGCTACAATCGCGGCATGAAGGTGCTTACCGAGGCGGGCGGGGTCACGGTTACCATCAGCGAAGACATCATGCAGCGATCGCCCGGCTTCATCTTCGACAGCGCCCGCGACGCCAAGGCCTTTCGCGCGTGGCTGGTCGAGCACTTCGAGGAGATCAAGGCGGTGGCGGATGCCACGTCGAGCGTGGGGCGGCTGCGCGATATCGACCCCTACACCGCCAGCAAGTTTCTGTTTCTCCGCTTCAACTACACCACGGGTGACGCCGCCGGGCAGAACATGGTGAGCAAGGCCACGCACGCCGCGTGCGAATGGATTCGCGCCAATTGCCCGCTGGTCGAGCACTACTACCTCGAGTCCAATTTCTCGACGGATAAAAAACATTCGCACATCAACACGCTGCGCACGCGGGGTAAGCGGGTGGTGGCAGAAGCTAGCGTGCCGCGCGAACTGTTGGCGCAACGAATGCGCGTTACCCCGGAACAATTGCGCCACCAGCGCAGCGTGTCGATGACCGGCGCGTTTCTCGCGGGCGCAAGCAACAACGGACCGCATTCCGCCAACGCCATCGCTGCGCTGTTCATCGCCACTGGGCAGGACCTGGGCAACGTGGCGGAATCCTCCGCAGGCATCAGCTTTGCCGAAGTGCTGGACAACGGCGACTACTACTTCTCCATCACCATCCCCGCGCTGATAGTCGCCACCCACGGCGGCGGCACCGGCCTACCCACGCAGCGCGAATGTCTGGAGCTATTGGGTTGCCACGGCACAGGCAAGGTACACAAGTTCGCAGAGATCGTCGCGGCCACAGTGCTGGCAGGAGACTTGTCTCTCGCCTGTGCCATCGCGGCAGAAGAATGGGTGTCCAGCCACGAGAAGTACGGGCGGAACCGGTAGCGGCTAGATCACCCGGGCATTCTTGCCCGATTGCCACAAGTCCGGGTTGCGGCCCATGTGGCGCTTCAGCGGGAACGGTATCTCGTTGAGTTGCGCAATGGCGGCGGGTCCAAGGTCGATGTTAGCGGCGGGAAGATTCTGCGCAAGCTGTGCCGCCTTGCGCGCCCCCACTATCGCCGAGCTTACCCCCGGCTGCGCCAACACCCACGCCAACGCCACCACTGACATCGGCACGCCGATGGCCTCGGAGAAGGACTTCACCTCGCGGATGGTGTGCATCAGCAGGGGCTCGCAGCCAGACTCGCCATGCCGCGTGCCTTCGCGTTCGCTGGAGAAGTGACGCGTGCGGCGGCGGTTCGGGGGGATGCTGTCCAGGTTGGGATAGCGCCCCGTCAACAGCCCCTGCATCAGCGGCATGTAGGCCAGGATGCCCATGCCCTCTCGCCGACAAGCGGGCGCGACGCTGTACTCGATGGCGCGGAACACCATGTTGTACCCCAACTGGTTGCTCACGGCCTCACCCTGCGCCGCCCAGCGCTCGATGTCGGTCGCCCCGAAATTGGATACACCGATGTGGACGATCTTGCCCTCGGTCTTCAGTTCGGCCAAGGCATCGTAGACCTCCTCGAAGGAACCCACGCCATCGCTCATCTCGCCATAGCCCGTGAGGAAGGGCTCCGTGCGGAAGGGCCAGTGGATTTGGTACAGGTCGATGCGGTCCGTGCCTAAGCGCTTCAGGCTGCCCTCGCACGCGGCGCGCACGCCTGCTGCCGTGCAATGCGGGGAGGAAATCTTGGTGGCCACCAGCACCTTGTCGCGGTCCGCGCCCAATGCCGTACCCAGCACGCGCTCCGACTCGCCCTCGCCATAGCCCTCCGCCGTATCGAACAGGGTTATCCCCGCGTCCAGCGCCTTGCGCACGGTTTCCTTCGCGTCTGTTTCAGCGTCTTCCCCCCAATACTTGGGGTCGCCAATCTGCCACGCGCCGAAAGAGAGCACGGATACTTCGGGCCCGAGCAAGCCGAGCTTACGGTATTGCAACTAAGTGTCTCCTTCGGGATGCAGCGATGTGAGAATTCTAGGGTATACCCGATTGAGGCTGCAAGAAGTCTTTACCCCTCGCTTGTCTGCATACTGTCGTGGCAGGTAACCCTATGGAGAGAACCCATGCCGAACGAAGCCGTATCCGTGCGTGACCTGGCCCCCGAAGACTACCCCACATGGCGCGCCCTGTGGAGTGGGTATTGCCAGTTTTACGAAACCAGCGTACCGGAAGAAGTGACCATTCACACGTGGAACCGCCTGCTGGACCCCGGCGTTGACATGTTCGCCCGGGTGGCCCTGCTCGGCGGCGAACCGGTCGCTTTCGTACACTGCGTCGTCCACCCCGCCACTTGGGTGGTCGCCCCCACTTGCTACCTCGAAGACCTCTACACCCGCCCCGACCACCGGGGCAAGGGTCTGGGCCGCACCCTCATCGAAGACGTGCTTGCCCTTTGCCGCCAACGAAACTACGCCCGCCTCTACTGGCACACCGACCGGGACAACACCACCGCCCGGAAACTCTACGACCAGTTTGTGCCTGCCGATGATTTCGTGAGGCACCGGATTTTTGTTTAACCCTTGTCCTCTTGACGAGGTTTCTCCTCCAGCGTCCGCTTCAGGTTAAGCAGTTGGCTCGCCCAGAGACCTTCAAAGCCAGACACCCAGCGTTCGTAGATCTGGCGGATGGGCACGGCGTTGAGGGTGTGGATTCGGCGGCGGCCTTCTTCGCGGGTGTTGATGAGCTGGGCCTGGCGCAGCACCTCCATGTGCTTCATCACGCCGAAGCGGGTGAGGTGGGGGAAGCGCTCGACGATCTCCGTGGTGGTGCGCGGGCCTGCCCGCAGCAGGTCGAGAATCTCCCTGCGGGTGGGGTCGGCCAGGGCTTTCCATACGGGGTCGAGATCGGTCACGTTGTGTGCGGCTTTCTAATTTGCAGGCGCCGGGCTGCCCCGGCACCTGCAAAGCTTACACTCAGGACTCGAGGTTCTTCTTGATTCCCTCGAGCAATTCTCCCCAGCCTTGCCCCACGCCCTTGCCGTCCTCTTCAGGAATCAGCCCAAGCGCACGATGGCGCAGGGTTACGCGGGTTACGCCGTCGGTTTCCACCAGCTTGAAGGAAAGGTGGTTGGCCACCGGGTAGGACATGAACATCTGACCAGTGATTTCCAACAGCGTGGGCGGCTTGATGGTCTGCACGATTCCCCACAGGTGGCCGGTGTCGTTGGGAAAGTCCCGGAACCAGCGTCCGCCGGGTTTGCGCTCCAGGCGCATGTCATACGAACGACCATCGGGATAACACATCTTGTCGGTCAGCTCTAGCAGCACGCCCTCGTACACATCGGTAATTCCACGCTTCACGTCGATGTGCTGCTCAATATCCAGGATCATTTTGCTCAATTCCATTTTGCCTCTCCTAATTTATCGTGGTGTTTAACCGCCCATGCTTTCGTCCGCACTCGGGCCAAAGGTGCTGGGTACGGGCACGTCGAGCAGGCGCAGGTACACGCCCAATTGCCCGCGATGGTGGTAGGTGTGCGCGAGGATGATGTCGCGCGCGAACTGTCCGCGTGGTGGTGCGAATACTGGATTGCCGCCGGCAGTGAAGGTGACGCTCGCGTCGGGTGACAGTTCGGCCAGCTTGGCCAAGCGTTCGCGCACTTCGCCCAGCGAACTATCCAGTGCCGCAACGATCTCCGCAACAGTTGCTGGTTGCGGGAATGTCGGTGGGCCAGACATCTCGAAGGTTTCCTGCAACACGATGTTGCTAACCATCGGCGGCGCTGACACCAAGTGCAACGCAAGCTGCCCCAGCGTCAGCGACTTCGGCGCGGGCCGCCAGTCCAGCTTGTCCTCCGGCAGCCGCTCTATGTGCTTCCGAGTGGCGGGCAGCGTGCGCTCGAATTCTTCCAATATCTGTTCCGCATAATTCATCAGACTGCTCCTTGGTGTAATCGGCATAGGCCGAATCAATACGTGACTATATGGTCACATATTGATTCGAGTTTGTCAAGGGCCTTCTTTCATTGGGTTTGCGAGTGGGCTAGAGCTTCTCAGACTTGGGCGCGGGCAAGGCTTGGCGCAGTCTCTCCGGGCCGCCCAGACTTTGCATCCGTTGCAGCAGGGCATTGCGCTGGGCGATGAGTTCGGGCGAAGCGACAGCAGGGGATTGACCCTGCGGGTCAGCCAGGCAGGCAGCCAGCGTTGCTGCTTCCTGTTCGGTCAGGTCTTCGGCGGGTTTTCCAAAAGCTGCTTGCGATGCGGCCTCGATTCCGTAAAGTCCGGGCCCGAACTCGGCCACGTTGGCGTAGACCTCGAGTATGCGGCGCTTGTTCCAGCTCACGTCGATCACAATGCGGAAGAAACTCTCGAGGCCGTTGCTCA
This sequence comes from Candidatus Hydrogenedentales bacterium, assembly GCA_044359155.1. Classification (GTDB taxonomy): domain Bacteria; phylum Hydrogenedentota; class Hydrogenedentia; order Hydrogenedentales; family JAEUWI01; genus WGMK01. The sequence goes on from JBIKMR010000136.1 coordinate 5,462, forward strand.
CTAGGGAATCGCCCGGCCACGAAAAGACATTGCGCGAAGCCAGTGCGCTGAGGCCCGTGGCTTGCACGGCTCCAATCCCACCTTGTTGCAGTGCACTCTTCACGGCTCGCGGGTTCAGCCCGCCGGTATCCAGGAACGCAGGGTCCGCCGCAGCAACAACGGCCAACAACGCAGGCCCGCCCAGATCTTCAAAGGGCTTCCAGGTAAAACCAAAGCGATCGCCGTCCAGCCCCTGCCAATAACGCACCCACATTAGCGGAGTACGTGGTGGATTCACCAAGGCATACGCTGCCCCCAACATGACCAGCAATGACAAAAGCACCACCAACACCGTGGCGGTGTTTCGCATCCATTCGAGCGCGCGCTCCACGGCGGGCATCGGGGGCCGAGGTTCGGCCTTCGGGCGTTCGGCCTTGCGTGGCAGCAAATCGCGCCAATTGAACTCGCGCTTCAGTTTTACCCTTACAACTGGCGGCCCCGCCGGCGCTTTTGCGCGCACGGGTTTTGTCCTGGGTGTGTCAACATTCGGTGCTTGTACCGGTGTGTTTGCAGGTTCCGGCTTGCGTTTCGTGGTCTTTCGTGCCGCGGCCTTCGGCGGCAGGCCTTGGTCCAACTCCAAGGGAAGCAGGTCAGTGTTATCCGCCTTTTTCCGCGTGCGCGGCTTGGCCGGTGCGGCGGTCGCATCCTTGGGTTTGGATACCCGTGGCTTGGCCGGTTTCTTCGCGGCAGCCTTGGGCTTGGGCGCCGTGCCGCTGCCATCAGGCCGCTTGCGTGGGCGGCCTCCTCCCGATGCGGCGGGGCTCATGCAGCGGACCCAAGGGGGGATGCAGTGACGTTATGCGAGGCGATATTCATGCCGACAGTATAACAAGCTGCGATCGCACGCTGCCTGCCAACAAGCAGGCGCCTATCTGTGATAAATTTTGTAACTTCCAATTCTGCGGATTTCTGTTAAACTACGTTTAGTTGCGCAAAGCGCGTCTTGAGGAACCTGCCATGAGCCACCACGAACACATGGACCACCACAAGGTGGAAAAGTATCGCCGGTATGCGGAGAAGATTCATATCTTCCACAACATGGAACCAGAAGAAGTCTCCGAGATTCTGCACCAAGGGAAGATACTCCAGTTCCGCGAGGGGCAGACCATCTTCCACGAGGGTATGCTCGGAAGCAACTTGTTCATTGTGTTGAGTGGCGCGGTGGCTATCAAGCACAAGAACCACCTGATTGCCAAGTGCCAGGTGGGGGACGCATTCGGCGAGATGGCCGTGCTCAATCACGGTCCCCGCACGGCCACAGCCACGGCGTTGGAAGACAGCCGCTGCTTCACCCTCGAAGAGCGCGAGGTAAACCAGCTGCTTGAGAAGGGGGTAGCGGTTCGCCTGCTGCTCAATGTGGTTCACGTGCTAAGTGCGCGCCTTGAGAAGGCCAACGCCTACATTGCCGACCTCCGCAGGCGGGGCATAATCGAGAACGTGAGCATCGACTAGCCCTATCCCAAGTTAGCTATACCTTACATAGCGATTTCCGTTTGCACGGAAGTCGTTTTTTTATCAGTAATCGGACAAGCCGCATACTACATATTGTGATTGATGCAGACATTCATTGTCTTATATTGCGCTTTGCTTCGGTAAATCCTTGCAATTCCGGATTATCTCTGCTATTCTGGACGGGTCAGGTGAAGTTAACATGCTGCGGGGATTGTGGGATTGAGCCATTCCCAAGGATTTGCCGAGGAACGGGCGTACGAGCTGCTGGGCATAGTGCTGCTTTGCCTGACCACGGTCCTGTTTTTATCGCTGGTGACCGACGGCTACACCAGCCAAGGGGAATTCGCCCGCCCATTTGACGGCATGTCGCAGGTGCCAAACCTGCTGGGCGCGCCCGGCGCAGTGATGGCGGGGGTGTTGGCCATCCTGGTGGGAGACGCCGCCCATGTGCTCTACGGAATCACCTTCGTCTGGGCCTTGATGCTTCTCACGCACCGCCCGCTGGACCGTCTCATTTCGCGCACGATTGGATTGGTGGTTCTAGTGGGTGCGGTGGCCGGGGTCTTGCACCTGACCCTGGGCAAGGGTGCCAGCAACATGCAGGCGGGCGGCATCTACGGCGGCTTCGTGGCCGACCTGCTCCATCCAAACTTCGGCTTTCTCGCTTCAAATATCCTCTGCCTATTCCCGTTCCTAATGGGCGTGCTGCTGTGTACTGACCTGATCGTGCTGCGACTCGGGTTGGGCCTCTATCATGGGGTAGGCGCATTCGCGCGCGGCAACGTGGCGGTATATCACCGCGTGAGTTCCTTCGTGGATCGTTTCACCAGCGACGACGAGGAAGAAGAGATCCCCTTCCCCGAGGCTACCGAGGCGAAACGTGCCAGCGCTGAGACACAACGTGCGGTTACCGTGGCCGAGGCTGTGCCTGCGCAGAATGTGTTGCGCATCCACACTGCGCCACAGGAACAAGAGCTGCCCTTCGATGGACCGCCCGAAGTAGAGGAAGAAGCGGAAGTGCCTTGGCATGAAGACGAGGCGGAAGCCGTGTTCGCCGATCTCGAGGAGGAGCCAGTTGAGATCGCGCCTCCCGTCGCCGCACGCGCCGCTGCCCCGGTGAAGCCGGGTCAGTTGGACCTGCCCTACAACGCAGGCAACGGCGAGCCTTTGCGCACCGTGGCGCGACCGCGCCGGAAGAATTCCGACATGGAAGAGCTGCCGCCCGGCTACGTCTACCCTAAGAACTACACCAAGCCTTCGATGGATCTGCTGGACAAGGTCGAGCCGCGCGCGATTCCGAACCTGCGCGAGCAGTTGCAGGAAACCAGTGTACTGTTGGAGGAGACGCTGCTGACCTTTGGCATTGAGGCGCGCGTGACGGACGTGACGCGCGGCCCCACGATTACGCGCTTCGAGCTGGAGCCCGCGCCCGGCGTGAAGGTGAGCCGCTTCCTTGCGCTAGCCGACGATATTGCACTGGCGCTCAAGGCGCACCGCGTGCGCGTCGAGGCGCCCATTCCTGGCAAGGGCCGCGTGGGCATCGAGATACCCAATGTGCAACGTGACGCCGTTGTGCTGCGCGAACTGCTCGAGTCGCGCGTGTTTGCGCAGGCTAAGCAGAAGTTGTCGCTGTGCCTGGGCAAGGACATTGCCGGGGATGTGCAGGTGGCGGACCTTACAGGTATGCCGCACTTGCTCGTGGCAGGCGCTACCGGAGCAGGCAAGACGGTGTGCGTGAAGTCCATCCTCGCCAGCCTCTTGTTTATTCACACGCCCGACGAACTCCAGATGATTCTCATCGACCCGAAGATGGTCGAGCTTTCCGTGTTTAACGATATTCCACATTTGATTACTCCCGTAGTTACCGATCCAAAAAAAGCGAGCACGGCGCTCACGTGGCTCATCAAGGAAATGGAAGAGCGCTACAAGCTCTTCGCCGACCTGCGCGTGCGAAACATTGACATCTACAACAAGAGCGTCGAGAACGGCGAGATAGAGATGGAAGGGGCGCAGCACGGGTCGGTGGACGTAATCCGCAGGCTGCCTTACATCGTCTGCGTGGTCGATGAACTGGCCGACCTGATGATGCTCGCCCGATCAGAAGTGGAAGACTCCATAGCCCGGCTGGCACAATTAGCGCGTGCGGTGGGGATTCACCTGATTATTGCCACGCAACGCCCCTCGGTGGACGTTCTCACGGGCGTAATCAAGGCGAACTTCCCAGCTCGTATTTCGTTTCAGGTGTCAAGTAGAGTAGACTCGCGTTGTATCTTGGACGAGATAGGTGCGGAGAAGCTGATTGGCCAGGGTGACCTGTTGTATTTGCCCGCTGGCCAGTCAAAGCCCCAGAGAATTCAGGGGGCGTTTGTCAGTGATGAGGAAATGTTTGCCCTCATCGCCTATTTGAAAAGGCAGGCTCCACCGCAGTACCGGGATGAAATCGAGAATTTTGGTAAGAATACTGATAAATTATCAGAACTCTTGGATGATGACGATCCGTTGTTTGACGAAGCGGTCCAAGTCGTGTTAGAAACGGGTCAGGCCTCGATATCGATGGTGCAGCGCAGGTTACGTGTAGGTTACACGAGAGCGGCGCGATTGATAGACATGATGGAGCTGCGCGGCATTGTGGGGCCGCACGAGGGAAGCAAGGCGCGGGAAATTCTTGTGGACACGGTGTCCAGGGAAGAGTTTACATGAAGCCAATAACGTTCCCAGGGGAAGCATTGCGCGACCGGAGAGAAGCGCAAGGCCTTTCGCTGAAAGACGTATACGATCAGATACACGTGCCGCTGCAGCATGTGGAGGCGCTTGAGCGCGGCGACATTGCCGCGCTGCCGGTAGCCACATATACCGTTGGCTTCATCGTTAGTTACTGCGAATGCTTAGGCGTGGCACCGCAGCCGTATGTGGATCGCTACCGCACCCTGTGCGATGCACCCGTGGCGCAGGCCTTACCGGAGGATGCGCCCCGCTTAAAGCCCGCCCCCATGCCCTTCACATTGCCAGCCCTGCCTTCGCATCGTCCCGGCTGGATGGCCGATGCCATGGCATGGGGAACCATTTGCGGCATCGTGCTGCTGGGGTGGATCACCTATACCGTCATGCTCAAGCCGGCTACCGTGGACGACAGCCGCGTTGAGGCAGGCACGCAGGAAGTCACCGCGCCGGAGTATCCGGAGTTCCACTTCCTCGAAGAAGATCTCGGCGCATCGGTGGCGAAGGACTAATCTCCTACGTCACGCCCCGCCAAACAAATCCCCTTGTTGGCCTCGCTCTTCCGGTAATTCAATCGGCAGTATCAATTGCGGACCTTCCATGCCCGGACGATTGACTGCCGTGGAGACCGGATGCAGGGCGATGTACTCCGACGAGCATGGCCGGAGCAATCCCTTGAGCTCTTCGCTATTGGCCGCTTCAATCCCCAGCCATCGGGCCTCGTCTTCGGGTCGAAGAATGCAAGGCATCCGGTGATGCAGTGACTGCATGGTTTCATTGGCATCCGTGGTGAGTATGGCGAAGGTCCGGAGTTCTTCCTCCTTCATGCGCCAACGTGACCACAGCCCCGCAAAGGATACGATGGGCTCCCCCACGGCATGGATGAACCACGGCTGCTTGGGCGAACGGTTGCCCTGCCATTCGTAAAACCCGGTTGCAGGTATCAGGCAGCGCCCCTGCTTGAAAGCATCACGAAAAAAAGGGGCAGACTCTGCGCCCTCGCTGCGCGCATTGATGGGGCGCGACTTCAGTTCATCCAGCGCCTTGGCCCAATGCGGCACAAAGCCCCACTGCATCGGCGCGAGAAATAGCGTATCGTCCTCATGAAACACCACCGGTGCCCGCGCGCTTGGTGCAATGTTGTAGCTGGGCAGCGGCAGCTGCTCCGACGCAATCAGCGACAGCCCCCGCCGCACGAAGTACGAAATGACTTCAGGAATGGCCTTGCCTTGTGTGTATCTTCCGCACATGCAACGAGCATAGCAGAGGCAAGGTCACGCCCCGAACTCCGGCAGTAGCATGGTGACGAATCCCAGCGCCTGCGGCGTTAGGATTTTCCCCTTGCGCAGCACCACGCCGTAGGTGCGGTCGGGAAACCATTGGCTGACGGGGATGACGGCGAGGTTCTCGTCGCCGGTGATGCAGACGCTCATGGTGACGCTGATGCCCAGCCCGAGCTCGACGTATTTCTTAATCACTTCCCAGCCGCCTACTTCCATCGCAACTTCATAGGG
>JBIKMR010000137.1:0-11170 GCA_044359155.1 Candidatus Hydrogenedentales bacterium
GCGCTGCTGCCCGCGTTCGGCGGGCAGGGCATGTATGGCGAGCACGTACACAAGGCGGTGCTCGAGTATGGCGCAAAGGTATCCGGCTGCACGGTGCATTTTGTGGACGAGGAATACGACCACGGCCCCATCATTTTGCAGGAGCCGGTGCCCGTGTTCGACACGGACGGGGTCGAATCGTTGGCGGCACGCGTGCAGGCGCGCGAGCGCGAGATGTACACCCGCGTGCTTCAGCTGTTTGCCAAGGGCCGGGTGAAGGTGGACGGCCGCAAGGTCAAGATTACCTGATCAACACGGGAGCGCCATGCGCAAACTCATCATACAGATTCCCTGCTTCAACGAAGAGCGCACACTCGGTCTGACCCTGTCGCAACTGCCGCGCGAAATGCCCGGCTTTGACAGTGTCGAGTGGCTGATTGTGGATGACGGCTCGCAGGACCGCACGGTCGAGGTGGCGCGCGAGAACGGCGTGGACCACGTTGCGCAGCTGGGCATCAACCGGGGGCTGGCGCAGGCCTTTATGGTGGGGTTGGACTGCGCCATCAAGGCGGGCGCGGATATCATTGTGAACACCGACGCGGACAACCAATACGCGGCAAGCGATATTTCTAAACTAGTCGCCCCAATATTGGCAGGCGAGGCAGACATCGTCATCGGCGAGCGCCCCATATCGAACATCGATCATTTCTCGCCGGGCAAGAAGCTGCTGCAAAAGTTCGGCTCGTGGGTGGTGCGTTTGGCCAGCGGCACCAACGTGCCCGACGCCCCCAGCGGATTTCGCGCCATGACGCGCGACGCCGCCATGCGCTTGAACTGCTTCAACAATTACACCTATACGCTCGAGACGATCATCCAGGCGGGCCGCAAGGGCATGGTGATCAAATCCGTGCCGGTGTCGGTAAACGAAGACCTGCGCCCCTCGCGCCTTGTGCGCAGCATCCCGTCCTACGTGCAGCAGTCCGTGTTTACCATCATCCGCATCTTCATGACCTACCGCCCCTTCCGCTTCTTCGCTGCGCTCGGGTTGGGCAGCATCGTCATCGGGCTTATACCCTCGTTGCGCTTCGTCTACTTCTATCTGGAAGGCGAAGGCCAGGGCAACGTGCAGTCATTGTTGTTCTCTGTGTTGTTCCTCGGCATGGGCGTGGTGCTCGTCGTGGTGGGGTTGGTGTCTGACCTGATCGGTGTGAACCGTATGCTGCTCGAGGACATCCGCTGGCGCTTGCGCGAAATGGAATTCCGCGACCATCAGGACCCGAAGAAGTAGCGGCTACAACAACTCGAGCGGATGCACCACCGGTATCCCCGTACCCTCGCCCAAATGGATAGCGCAGACGCTGCTCTCGGTGACGATGGCATCCACGGCGCTGGCCTTGAATTCCTCGAAGAGCGGCTCGCCCACGGCGTTGGCCAGGTCGTAACCGAGCGGGCCATGCTTCAGGCCGAAGGTTCCCGCCATGCCGCAGCAAGTGCCGTTTTCGATGCGCTCGATGTTCGCGCCCTGCCGCTGAAGCCATGCCATCGCGCCATCGCCCGAGCCGAGCGGGCGCTGGTGGCAGGCGCAGTGGAAGCCATAGCGCTTGCCCTTCAGGCGGTCCGAGGGCGCGGTATCCAACGTGTAGAGGTACTCGAAGAACTCATGCGTGGCTGCGCCCACGGCTTTTGAATGCGGATGCAGCGGCAACAGCTTGGGGTAGGACACGCGCAGCGCGTAGGCCGCCGTGGGTTCCGTGGCGATTATCTCGTAGCCCTTCGCCACCCACGGCCCAAGCAGGCGCATGTTCTCCAAGGCCACATCGCGCGCGGCGTCGAGATTGCCGTAGGCAATAAACGGATAGCCGCATGGCCGCTGCGGTGGCACCACCACTTCCACCCCCAGCGCCCGAAGTTTTTCGATGGCTTTTCGCCCAAGGTCGGGACGGTTGTGGTTGAGGAAGAGATCGTGGAAGAGCACCACCCGGCGAGTAGAGATGGGGCCGATAGGTGCAGAGGAATTCTTGCGAGCACCCAAGCCGGTCAGCTTGGCCACCACATTTCTTCCCATCTGTCCCATCCGTCCCATGGGCTTGGGCGCAAACTCTTTCGCCAGCGTGCGGCGTGCAAAGGGCGGCAGCACCCGGCGGCGGTCGATGCCTGCCACGTTTTCCAGCAACGCGCGAAACAGTCCGTTGGCCAACAGCCAGTTGGAGAGCGGCGCAAAGGCGCTGCCCAGCTTGGCCTGTCGTTCTGCCTGCATCATCAGCCGGTTCACCAAGGGGTGGCTGTTGTCCTTGTGGTAGTCCTGTTTTACCTGCGCAATCATCAGCGGCATGTCTATCTTCGCGGGGCAGATTTCCTTGCACAGGCCGCAGCTTATGCACAGCTCGGCAAAGCCGCCCGCCGTCTCGAGCCCGTGCGCCTCGGCGGTCCATGGAATGCCAATGGGGCCGGGGTAGATGTGGCCAAAGGTATGCCCACCCACCACGCCATAGGTGGGGCAGATGTTCATGCACGCGCCGCAACGGATGCAGTTCAGCCCCTCGCGCATCAGCGGGTCTTGACGCATTCGCGAGCGGCCATTGTCCAGCAGGATAAGGTGTGATTCGCGCGGTGCGCCGTCTGCGCCCAGCGGCGAACGCCCGTGCATCCACGTCACGTAGGTGGTGGGCAGCTGGCCCGACGCGCTCACCGGGTGCGCCATCACCATCGTCAGCGCATCCTCCACCGTGGCCACCACTTTCTCGATGCCCATCACGCAGATGTGGCACTTGCCAATGCTCGACACCAGGCGGCCATTGCCCTCGTTCGTCTCGATGACGATGCCGCCCGTTTCGGCAATGCCGATATTCGCGCCCGTCATGCCAATGTCGGTGTCGAGGAAGATGGGCCGCAGGTAGGCGCGCACCACTTTCATGATCTCGTCAATATCGTTACTCACGGGCTTGCCCGTGGCCTTGGTAAAAATCTCCGCCACCTCGTCACGCAGCTTGTGTACCGAGGGGAACACAAGGTGGTACGGCTTCTCGTTCACCAACTGGATGATCAACTCGCCCAGGTCCGTTTCCACCACGCTAAGGCCCGCCTCCTCCAGCCCTTGGTTAATCTCAATCTCCTCGGTGGTGAGAGACTTCGACTTGGACACGTTGCGGCTGCCCCGGTCCTGTGCAATGCGCACGCTGATGGCGATGGCCTCGGGGCCGTCCTTCGCAAGGTAGACCTTGCAGCCCCGCTTCTCCGCGTTGGCGATGAACTCTTCGAGCAGCGCATCCAGGTCGTCGATGCAACGGTCCTTAATTAGCTTCACTTCATCGCGGAAAGCCGTGCCGCCGGGCAGGGTTTTCAATCGCTCGTTGCGCGTGTCGCGTCCGCGCCGCATGGCCTTCCAAAGGGCATTGCGGTTCTTCGGCTTCTCGATGGCCTCGCTCACCGCGCGTTCGAGTTGTTCACGTACGAAGCTCATGGCGCGTCCCCAATGATCACGGCGTGCGCCGTCTCGGGACCATGCACGCCGAGGGTAAGCACCAGCTCAATGTCGCCCGTGCGGCTGGGGCCGCTGACGAAGCTGACCGTCACGTTGCTGTCGTGTTGCAAGAACAGTGCGCGCAGGCGTGGGGCGGCATCGTGCAGCGTATCCACCAGGTCGCGCGCATACACCACGCCAATGTGCGTGCGCGGCAGCCCGCTCACCAGCCGCACCGCGTCGTCGGTGCAAACTTCGGCCAGAGTGCCCGTTTGCGCAATGCCAAAGGCCATGCCGGTAATGCCGATGGTGGGGCGGTCCAGCGCAAGCGGCAAAGTATCGGTGGCGTACTCCGGCCCCAGCACCTCGACGCCAGCGGATTGCAGCGCGCCAACAAGCGCATCGCACAGGCCGTCCGGCAACGCCGCCAGCGCCACGCAGGTTGCCCCGGCATCGCGCACGATACCCGCGATCGCGGCCACGGCGGCGGCCTCGTTAGCCACGGCATGGGCATGGCCACGCACGGCGTGGAAGGCGTCCACAAAAGTGGGGACAAGGGCGGCAGGCAAGGAAATGGATTCTCCGGGCGGGGTGTTGAGTGGCGTACAATCCACATCGTTTATACGCGGCAGGCGTGGAAGCGATCAATAGGCAATCGAGGCAGCATGAATCCCAACGTATCTTTGCTCTGGTTTCGGCGCGACCTGCGGCTGGCAGACAACCCCGCGTTGCACGCGGCGGTGCAGCAGGGGGCGGTCGTTCCCGTGTATATCTGGGCGCCGGAAGAAGACGGCGCGTGGGCGCCCGGCGGCGCCACCAAGTGGTGGCTGCACCACAGCCTCGCCGCGCTGGACGCATCGCTCCGCGCGCTGGGTTCGAGGTTGATCCTCCGCAGCGGCCCCAGCCTGGAAACCCTGCGCGGGCTCGCCGAGGAGACCGGGGCGACGGCGTTGTATTGGAACCGGCTCTACGAACCCGCCGCCATCGCGCGCGACACGCTGATCAAGGAGTCGCTGAAGAACGACGGGCTGACGGTCGAGACCTTCAACGCCAGCCTGCTGGTCGAGCCGCCGCGTTTCTTCAACAAGCAGGGCACGCCCTTCAAGGTCTTCACCCCGTTCTACAAGGCCGCGCTCGAACTGCCCACGATGGACGAGCCGCTGCCCGAACCCGCTTCCCTTGCCGCGCCCAAGGCTTGGCCCAATAGCACGCCGCTTGCGAAGTTGGTGCTGCTGCCCACTATCGCGTGGGACGGCGGCTTCTACGATACGTGGACTCCCGGTGAAAGTGGCGCGCACGAACTGTTGCATCGCTTTGCAGAGCAGGCGGTGGTGCAATACAGCGATGCGCGCAACCTGCCCGCAACGCCCGGCACCTCGCGCCTTTCTCCCGCATTGCACTTTGGCGAGGTGTCCCCACGGCAGATTGTGTGGACCGTCGAGCAAGCAGGGCGTGGTGTGGAGAGCTACGTGCGCGAAGTGTATTGGCGCGAGTTCGCGCACTATCTGCTGTTTCATTATCCCCACACCACCGACCGCCCCCTGCGCCCCGAGTTCGAGGGCTTTCCGTGGGAGGACAACGCACCGGCCCTGCGGAAGTGGCAGCGCGGTGAAACGGGCTACCCGCTGGTAGACGCGGGAATGCGCGAGTTGTGGCGCACCGGCTGGATGCACAACCGCGTGCGCATGGTGGTGGCCAGCTTTCTGGTGAAAGACCTGCGCCTTCCCTGGCAGGCCGGGGCGCGGTGGTTCTGGGATACGCTGGTGGACGCAGACCTAGCCAACAACACGCTGGGCTGGCAATGGACGGCTGGGTGCGGCGCAGACGCCGCACCCTATTTCCGTGTGTTCAACCCCGTGTTGCAAAGCATCAAGTTTGATCCGGCAGGCGAATATCTGGCGGCGAACGTACCGGAACTTGCCGGGCTGCCCGCCAACCTGCGGCACGAACCCTGGAAGGCCGCGCCCGTGGAACGCGCCGCCACAGGCTGCACCTACCCCGAACCCATGGTGGACCACGCCGAGGCGCGCGACCGCGCACTGGAGGCCTATGCCCTGATCAAGCAAGGCGGCAATTAAGCACATTCAACATTCACGCAAGACAAGCCTTATTAACATTCATACCTTACGCACTTTGTACAATGCGCGTCGATGATTTCCCTTGACTTGTTTCTGGGGCATGGTGTAGAAGGGTGGAGAGAAGGCGTACTATGTGTGGGACGCGGCACTAGCCGTGGAATATGGTCTGTATTCGTGCTCCTTCAGGCAGTCACGAATCTCGGGAGGCGTACCGATGACTCGACCTTGGGCGTTGAAAAGTCTCGTCCTGACGGGTGCTGCTGTTTCAGCGGTGGCGGCGTTGGGGGTGGTGGCAGTTTCGGCAAAAGCTGATAGCGAAGCACAGTCCGTGGCGGCGTCACAGCCAGCCCCGGTTTCCGCCCCGGCAACGGGCGGGCTTTCCGTATATATAGACGAGCAGGGCAACCGCATTGCTCCCCCACCCGGCGCGAAGGCTCCAACCGCGCCGTGGGTTGCCACCAAGGCTGCGCCCCAGGAAAAGACCGCGCTGAAAGGCGGCGGCTGGAAGATGGATGTTTCCCACATCCGCGCCTATAACTACGCCACGGTGGATGCATCGGGCAAGGTCAACAAGAACTGCCAGACGCGTCAAGACGCGGTGAAGCCCTAATCAATGAACAGGTACATCACCCCCCTCCTCACGCTTGCTTTCCTTCTGTGCTCTGCTGCGGTCTCCGCGCAAGAGTTTATCTTTGTCTATCCCGAGATCGACGACAACACGGACTTGGGATTTGACGATCCCACGTCGGTGGTCAGCGATATTACGGGTGCGCCCACCACGCTGGGCGAAGAGCGGCGCGTATGCTTTGAGGCCGCCGCCGACGTGTGGTCCAAGTACCTGAAAATCACCGTTCCGGTTGAAGTAGAAGCAGTGTTCAGCAACCAGGGCGGCAGCCAGTTTGGCGCGCCTCTTGCCTTTGCCGGGCCGCTTGCCGTGTTTAGCGACTTTGCGAATGCGCCCGTGGGCAGCATGTGGTTCACTTCCGCCCAGGCAAACCAGTTTCGCGGCGACGACCTGGACGATGAGGTGGGCGATATTCAGGCGGACTTCAACGCCGACGTGGACCTGCCAAGTGTGCTTGGCTCGGTGTCGTGGTATTACGGCGTGGACGGAAACGCCGGTGATGACATCGACTTTTTCGGGGTAGCCATGCACGAGCTTGGCCATGGGCTGGGTTTCCTCTCGCTTGTAAGCGATTCCGGCGGTTTACTGGCGGGCATCCCCGACATCTATTCCGCGCTGCTGCAAGACACTGACATTACGCCGAAAGAGTTCGTGCTGATGACCCAGGCCCAGCGCCAGCTTGCCATCACGGGGGGCAACCTCACGTGGGCCGGGCCTGCTGTGGAGTCAGAACGCGGCGGCTCCGTAGCGATGTATGCGCCCAGCCCCGTGCAGCCGGGCAGCAGCACTTCGCACTGGGACACCAGCCTGACGCCGAACGAGTTGATGGAGCCCTTCGCCACCGACCCCTTTACGGACCTCGGCCTCGAAGTGGCGGCATTTACCGACATGCTCTGGCCGCTGGAAAGCGGCACGGCAGCACCGCCGATTGTCGAGCGCAACTTCTTCTTCCGGGCGCTGCCCGCCGAGTCTGACGAGGGTGATCCCGTCGTCTCCCTCAGCTGGATTGATCCAGACCTTCTCAACTACAACAAGGCCCTGCTCGTGCGCAGTGTCACCGATTATCCCCGCTCGCCAACGGAAGGCGCGGTGATATTCAACGCCCGTGACTCCTCCTTCCTCGACACGAATGTGCTCGACGGTACGCGCTATTACTACACCCTCTTCATCCAGTTCACCACGGGCGTGACCCAGGCCTCGTTTGCCACCGTCGTTGCGGGGTCCGACGCGCCTGTCGTGTTGAGCGAACCCTTTGCCCCTGCGGGCAGTGGCGGTGTGGGTGACCCCTTCGATCTGAATTTTAGCCAGATTACCTTCACGCCAGTTGGCGCTGCGGTGGATTCGCTTGACCGTGAGATAGGCTATGCCGGATATGATGCCTACGAGGCCAGCGTAACCACGGATATTCGTGATTTCCCCGTGTTGCGTGAAGACAGTAATGGCGGCTCGTTTGACCTGCCCCTGTCAAACGACGGCACCTTTGGCTATACCTTCGGTTCCGATCGCTTCCCCTTCTTCGGGCGCGATTACGCGCAAGTATTCATCCACGCGAACGGCTTCATCAGCTTTAACCGCGTGAACTCGGGCGACGCGCTGGGTGTGCCGGGTGTTGTCGAACATTTCGCCATACCGCGCATCTCGGGCCTGTTCAGCGATCTGGTTCCCAACAACGGCGGCCAGGTGTGGGTGCGCCAGTTGAATGATCGCGTGGCAGTGACCTTTGAGAATGTGCCGGGCACCACCGGCGGCACCATCTTCACGCCGCCCCCCGGCAACTCGTTCCAGATGGAGCTGTTCTTCAGCGGCCAGATTCGCATCACTTACAAGAACATCGGTGTGACCGAGTCCTTTGTAGGTATATCTGATGGGCGCGGCGTGCCGCAGCGCCCGGAAGAACTCTTCCCCGGCGTAACCTCGACGCTTAGTCTGGTGGACTTCTCTGAGCTTGGCCCCGCGCCCACGCGCCTGCACATCCAGTCCATTCCGCCGGTGGTGGTGAACGAGGGAGAAAGGGTGCAGCTTACCGTGGAGGCGGTGTTCAATCCCGCGTTTGGCGTGCCCCAGCTTGACGCTGAATGGACCGGCGAAGGAAGCCCGCCCTTTGGTGACAACGGCAACGGCACGGGCGTGTTCCAATGGAGCACCACCGATGCCGACATCGGCGTGACCACCCTGCGCATCAGTGCGCGGCAGGGCAGCGCGCGCGCCTACCAGGACGTGCGCATCATTGTGAACCAGGTGGTGATTCCGCCGGAGGCAACTGACCTTCTGATATCCACGGGCGCTCCCAACGAGGACCCGGCGGAAAGCCGTATCGTAAGTTCCGACCGTCCGCTCACGGCAAGTTACAATTATTTCCACCCGAAGTTTGATACTGATCCGGCCAGCTATGCCGAAGGCCCCTCGTTCATCCGCTGGTTCCGCAACGGCGAAACCATTCCCAGCCTGTGGGGTGTCTTGACCGTGCCCGCCAGCGCCACCCGCGCAGGCGACGTGTGGCACTTCCGCATCATCCCGCTCACGAAGGAATTCATTGCGGGCGAAGAAGCCATTTCGCCCTTCGTCACCATTGTGGACCTGCCGGTAATCGAGGCCGTTACGCCTTCGGTTGGCCTGACGACGGGTGGCGAGAAGGTGCGCATCTTTGGCAGCCGCCTCAGCTCGCCGCTTAGCGTCACCTTTGGCGGCACCGCCGCAGTGGGAGTTCGGGTAATCAGCGACCGCGAGTTGGAAGTCACCAGCCCGCTGCGCAACGTGGGCTTGGTCACCGTTGCCGTGCGCACCGTGCAGGGCACGGGCTCGCTGCCCGCTGCCTTCCGCTATGTAAATTCGCTCGACGACCTGCCCAAGGAAGACGTGAACGTGGACGGCAAGGTGGACGCCATCGACATCCAGATTGTGGCGGGTGCCGTGCTGGGTTCGAAAGACGCGATCAAGGCCACCAGTTCTCCCGACGTGAATGGCGATGGCGTGGTCAACGCCGCCGACGTTCAGCTCGTGGTCAACCGGGCCTTGCTGCGCTAAGCACCGTGCCGGAATATTGTTCGAAGTACCTCGCCGGGCCACGCCATCAAGCGTGTGCCCGGCGGTTCCTTTTGCTGGCAGCGCTGCTGCTGTTGCCGTGTGTTGCCGCGCCCGCCGATGACGACCGCATCGCCTACGTATCCGGTGATGCGACCGCAGCCGTAGTCTGCGTAGCCGAGGTGAAGAGCGATCCGCCCGTCGAGCAGGAGCTTGGCCCGTGCGTGCCGAGCGCGGCTCCGACGTGGGCGCTCAAGGGCGGGCTGCTGGTTTACGAAACTCCCCGCGAAGACGCACCGGGAAGCCAGGTGGTGTGGCACGTTTGGGGAGAAGACGCCGTAGTGGCCACCGGCCGATGCGGTACGCAGTTCGCCTTCAACCGCAATCCCGCCACCTCCCCCGATGGCCGCTTCCTTGCTTACGAAGGTTACAACGAATTCCCCCACGAGAGTGCCCTCGTGGTCTTCGACCGCGACACCGGCATCGAGAGTGTATGGGGCGGCTCGCGCCGCGCCCTGTTCGGCCCGCAGTGGCTGCCGAACCCCAAGCTGCTCCTATCACTGGACCCCAGCCGCAAGATTGAACTGCCCGGCGTGGACCTCGACACCATCCGCCGAGAGACCGGGCTGGCCGATGGCTCCGTGCTCAAGGGTGGACCCACGCTGGCGCTCTTCTGCGTGGGGCTCGACGCCCATTCCGGCGGCGTGACCACAGAGCTGCTGCTAGCGACGCAAACACAGACGCTACCGGTGATGGCGCTGGTGCCCGAGGGGCCAGACAGCGTGCGCTATTCGGAATGGCAGCCCCGCATCAGCCCCGGCGGCACGCGCGTCGCCTTCGAGTCGGACTTCGGCGGCGACCGCGAGATCTATCACCTCGACCAGAACGGCCTGCTCAACCTGACCAACCACCACGCGCCCGACTGGGCGCCCGCGTGGGCAGACGACGGGCGCTGGCTGGCCTTCGAATCCTTCCGCGAGGGCCGGCGGCAGGTGTACCGCATGTTGGCGGAAACACGGCGTGTGCAGGCGCTGGAGCCGGTGTGGGAAGGGGAGACCTGGGGGGCATCCTGGGCGCCGGATAGTGAGCGCCTCGTTTGTGTTACCCAGCAAGGCGAACAGATCGCACTCGGAATCTACGACGAAGGCTGGCGCACGCTTCCCCTTCGCAACGGGCAACCCTGCTGGGCTCCCGCATGGAGGCCCGAGCCATGAGCATTCGCCTCGCGCTGGGCCTCGCTTGCCTGTTCACCACGATGGCCTTCGCACAAGTAGCCGACGAAGCTCCGGCAGTAGAAGCACCTCCGGCAGCGCTGCCGTCCTACCAGTTTGCAGTGGCAGCCGTGTCCACGCAGGAAGAAACCGCGCAGGCCCTCACGGCCTACTCTGCCTCCCCTGCGGAGCTGCTCTTCCTGCTGGCCGATTCCCCCGTGGACACCGCCGCCGCATCCAAGCGTGTGGTGGTGCTTGCGCCAGATACGAAAGACTTGGCCATCGAACAGCGCGAAGACACCTTCTTGCTGCTGCGCCCCGACCCCACCGGCGCATTCGCGGGGGCAGCGCAAACCGCGCGCCGCGCGCACCGCGCCAGCCGTTGGAGCATAGGCATTGCCCACAAGTTCACACCCTTTGCAGACCCCCGCCTTGATCTCGTACTCGAGCGCGACGACCCGCTCGACGTGATGATCGTTAAGGAATCCACCCTCGCCACAGAAGGCGCACGCGCGCCCCTCGGCCCCACGCGGGTGTTCAGTCTGGCGGCCCATGCCGCCGGTGCGTTGGCATTGTTTGAGGTTTCGGAATCCGGCGTTACACCAGTGGCCGCCCCAGCATTGGAAGAACCGAAGCCTGATGCCGAAGCGGCGGAGAACAAAACCCCCTGAGCCTTAGCCCTTGTCCCCGCGATAGTGCGCGTAGAGGTATTCCGAAATCGCGTAATACATCCACGCCGTGCCCCAGCGAGGGTAGGATATGCGCGAGGTGAAGCGGCGGTACTTGCGGTAAAGCG
>JBIKMR010000388.1:0-3082 GCA_044359155.1 Candidatus Hydrogenedentales bacterium
GGACCGCTCGATGGCGGGCATCAAGGCGCTGCGCCATTTCCGCGACATCAGCGGCAAGCAATGCCCCATGATCCACGTGACCACCGTGCTCCAGCAGGCGAACGTAGACGTGCTCCACCTGATGCCCAAGATGGTGGCCGAGGCCGGGGTGGACGTGCTCAACCTCGTTACCGAAACCCGGATGCACGACCTGCCCAATCTGGGCGAAGTGGACCCCGCCACCTACAACATCGAAGACCTCACCTGGCCCTCCATCAATCCCAAGGAACTGGCCGAGGCGCTCGACAAGACCGAACTCGAGGCCAAGCGCTGGGGCGTGGAACTGCGCCTGCCGCGTATGCCACGCAACGAACTCATCGATTACTACGACGGCAAGCAGATGAACCTCAAGGATTACGAATGCCGCAACGCCTGGAACACCCTGTTCATCGGGCGGCAAGGCAACGTATACCCCTGCTGGATTCGCAAGATTGGCAACGTGAAGGAGCACTCCATCAAGGAACTCTGGAACAACGCCATCATCCGCGACTTCCGCCAGACCTGCCAGAAGAAGCTCTTCGCCCCCTGCCCCGGCTGCTGCTTCTTGGAGCACAAAGCCCAGCGCGACGGCAAGATGGCCACCCCCAAGGCCGCCTCTGTCGGGTAATGTCGAACGCCTCTTTCGTCCAGCGAGACTTGATTCCCCGTTCCCCCGACGCAACCCCGCGCCCCTTCCTCAAATGGGCGGGCGGCAAGGGACAGTTGCTGCCGCAATTGCTGGAGCGCATCGAGCTTGCGGGAAATTGCGCCCGCTACCACGAACCCTTCTTCGGCGGTGGCGCGTTGTACTTTGAACTCTCCCGCACAGGCGGGCTCAAGGCACGACACGCCCGGCTGTCCGACGCGAACACCCGCCTGGTCGAAACCTATGCCGCCGTGCGCGACGATGTGGAAACCGTGATAGCCCTGCTGCTTGAACACGCAGACCAGCACAACGAAGAACATTTCTACGCCGTGCGCGCTGCCCTGCCCGACACCCCCGCCGCGCGTGCCGCCCGCATCATCTACCTCAACCGCACCTGCTTCAACGGGCTTTACCGTGAGAACAGCAGCGGCGGGTTCAACGTGCCCATGGGGCGCTACAAGAACCCCACCATCTGCGACGAGACCAACCTGCGTGCCGTGGCCCACGCGCTGGCCAAGGCCAGAATTAGCAGCAAGGGTTTCGCCGCCTCCGCAAAAGACGTGGCCGCAGGCGACTTCGTCTACTTCGATCCGCCCTACCACCCCACCTCGGCAACGGCCAATTTCACCAGCTACCACCAGGACAACTTTGGTGCAGAGCAGCAAGCCCAGCTCGCGACCGTGTTTCGCGAACTTGATCAGCGCGGCGCGAAGCTGCTGCTCTCCAATTCAGATACGCCGTTGATTCATGAGTTATACAAGGGCTTAACCATCGAGCAGGTATTTGCCACGCGCAACGTAAACAGCAACGCCGCCAAACGCGGCAAGGTGGCGGAATTGTTGGTGCGGAACTACTGAGCCATGCTCACTCCGCCCGCCGCATCCGGTCCAAGCGCAGCAGCGCCATAATGGTCATCGCGTCGGATATCTCGCCCGAGTCCACCATGGCGAGGGCCTCGGCCACGGGCACCTTGCGCAGCGCCAGTTGCTCCGTGCCGTCTGGCTCGGCCCCCACGTGGCGCAGCCCGCTGGCGAGGAAGAGGTAGCCGCGCTCGTTCGAGTGGCAGTTGGTCAGGTGAATCTCTGGCCCCAGCGGCACCCAGTGGTCCGCCTCGATGCCGGCTTCCTCGCGCAGCTCGCGTACCGCCGCGTCCAGCGCAGACTCGTCCCCGTCGCTGCCGCCCTCGATGATCTCCCACGAGTACCGATCCAGCGCATAGCGATACTGCCCCACCAGGTACACCTCGTCCTCCGGCGTCAGCGCCACCACGCCCGTGGCCAGCCGCGTTTCCACCACGCCATAAATGCCGGGCTGCCCGTCGGGCCGAATCACTGCGTCCTCGCGCACGCGAATCCACGCATTCTCATACACCACTTTCGTGGACAGGGTTTTCCAGGGGTTGGTCATGGGTACTCCTAGTGTGGCGCGCCATTCCTTGACGTTGCCGGGTGGCAAGGATACACTCCCACGACAATTTCTTCACGGGCACGCAGGGCTTTTTTTGTTTCACGGAGACGCCACCCCATGTCGCACGAACCATCACGCAGTCTCGACACCTTGCTTCATGAATCGCGGGAATTCCCCCCGCCTGCGGCGTTTCAGCAGCGCGCCCGCATCCAGTCCGAAGAGCATTACCAAGCCCTGTGGGATCGGTCCATCAATGATTCGGAAGCCTTCTGGCTCGAGCAGGCCGATGAGCTGTCCTGGTTCCGCAAGCCTACCGTGGCGCTGGAGTTCACGTGGAAAACGCAGGAGCGGATCATCGAACACACGTGGTTCAAGGACGGCCAACTGAACGTAACCGTGAATTGCCTCGACCGCTTCCTCGGCACGCCCACCGAACACAAGACCGCCCTGCTCTGGCAGGGCGAGGCGGAGGACGAGACCGCGAGCCTGACCTACGGCGAACTGCACCGCGAGGTCTGCAAGTTTGCCAACGTGCTCAAGGGTTTGGGCGTGCGCAAGGGAGACCGTGTCTGCATCTACATGCCGATGATCCTCGAGCTGCCCATCGTCATGCTCGGCTGCGCCCGCATTGGCGCAATCCATTCGGTGGTCTTCGGCGGCTTCAGCGCAGACGCCATCAAGGACCGCGTCAACGATTCCGACTGCAAGCTGCTCATCACGTCTAACGTATCCCTGCGCGCAGGCAAGACCATCCCTCTCAAGGAGATTGCCGACAAGGCCGTGCCCAATTGCCCCACCATCACCAACGTCGTGGTGGTGAAGCGCAATGACACCCCCTGCCCCTTCGATGCCACGCGCGACCTGTGGTTCCACGAGCTGATGGCCAACGCTTCCGCCGATTGCCCGCCCGAAGTGATGGACGCTGAAGACCCGCTCTACATCCTCTACACCTCCGGCTCCACCGGCAAGCCCAAAGGCGTGGTGCATACCACCGCAGGCTACCTGCTCCAC
>JBIKMR010000138.1:0-11042 GCA_044359155.1 Candidatus Hydrogenedentales bacterium
ACCCGAGGCGATACCCGCGCTGGTGCGCCCGGTGCCGTTGGAAAACTTTCCTGATCAGCAGGCCGCGATAGAAGCGCTGGAGACGATGCTTCGGGCGGATGGCGCGGCGACATCACAATCTCTGGGCATGAACCGCACCGAGTCGGTGATGCTGATGGCTGTGCCGGAGGAGGATCTGGAAGGGATGTTGCTGGAGGGGCGGCTGCCCGAGCCCGGCAAGCCCGAGGTGTTGGCGGGCGACTTGTGCCGTATAAACAGCTTTAAGCTCGACCAATTCACCTTTACGGTAACGGGGCGGCTGCGGCCCGGCGTGGGCGTACTCACCTTTTCCTACCTGCTGCCAGAGCACCCCGCGTGGCAGATGTTATTTGAAAATGCCGACGACAAGTTGAATGCGTGGGTGTTGCCGGATGGCAAGCTGGATACCGTGGATGCGCTGGTCAGCACAGGCATGTTGAAGGCGGAAGAGGCAGAAGACTCCGACGCGCGCAGCAAGGCGCAGGACGCGATGATGGTGTATGAAGGCACTCACCTGCACATGATGAACCGCACCAAGCCGATGCTCGCGCTGGGCATCGTTATCGTGTTGGGGTTGATGCTGTTGGGAACGTGCATCGCCACCACGGAAGCACTGCTATTGTGGCGCACCCGCGCGCCGCAGTTCTTGCGCGGCCTCTGCGAAGAACCCGCCCGCAACCCGCGCGGCTGGTATGCCATGCACATGATTGGCTACGGGGCCTTTGTGGTCACCATGCTGGCAGGGCTGACCGACCCTGTGAGCAACCTTCGCATGATGGATTTTGTGCGGGGCATGTTTAGCGATGGCGACTTGGCCTACATCGGCGAGGCGTATTTATCTGGAGACATCATCGCCGCCGCCAACGCCACCTGGATGAACAACTACGTGGTGCAAACCCTCGGAATGACGCTGTTGCCTTCGATCATTCCGCTGGCGCTCGGCATGTTCAAGACCCTTGCAAGTCTAGCAGTCGTGGGATTCGCCATGGCCCCGGCTTGGATGGGCATGTCCGCCACGCTCATCTTCCACTCCGGCACCATGGTGCTAGAACTCGAACCCTACATCATCGCTGCTTATGTTTCCGCACTCTGGCCGGTATGGTTCATCAAGGGATTGCGCGACGGAAACCTCTGGTCCCGCACCCGACAATGGCTGGGCCTCGCTATCGCCATCGCCCTGCTGGCAGGCGTGGTGCTCTACGCCGCCGGACTCTACGAAGGTGCCACCCTCATCATGTTCGGCAATCTGGGTGGGTGAGCTTGCCACACACACAACTCGCCAAGCACCTCCCCCGGTAAGGTCCCTGTCCCCAAGAACCTCTTCACCGCGAAGCCTGACACTCCCCTAACCGTCCAGCGACCAGCCTTTGCGGTAGGTCTTTCGGAGGAGGGCGTCGGCTTCGGGGGAGTTGGTTACTTTGCCGTTGACGGCGTCGTATTCGATGGGCTGGCCGACGCGATAGGCCACAAGGCCGAGGAGCATACCCTCGATCATCTTGCCGCCGTAATCGAAATCGCAGGAGGTTTTGAGGTTGCCCTTGCAGGCGCTGATCCATTCCTGCTGGAAGTTGCGCATGGTGGGTAGCACCTGCTCGGCGGGGCGGCGGTTGTAATAGGTGAGGTCCGCGTCCACGCTGGTGGGGATGAGCACCCGGTCTTCAAAACTGGCGACGAGGGATCCCTTCGAGCCCGTGAACATGGCACCGTGTCCGATCTTGTTGAGATCGATGAAGTCGACAGGCGTTTCCGGCATGGCGCCACCCTGGTACCAGGTGACGGGAATGGCGGGACGCCAGGCGTTGGCCGGAATCTGAAAGGTGGCCTTGAGCTGCACGGGAGACACCTCGGGATTGAAGGGGTCGCCCGTGGCTTCTGCTGCCGTGGGCGAGTCGCCGTCCAGCGCGTTCCACGCGATGTCCATCGTGTGGCTGCCCATGTCACCCACCTGCCCAGTGCCGAAATCCCAGTACATGTTCCATTGCAGGCAGTTCGCGCCGACGCTACCGGAAAAGTATTCGGGATTGTAGGCGTGCTTCGGCGACGGTCCCAACCACAGGTCAAAGTGCAGGTTCTTCGGCGGCGAACCAGCGGCGGGCAGATAGCCGGGCTTGGGAAGCTGCCGGTTGCCCCACGCGCAGGCTGCCTGTATCTCGCCAATGGCGCCGTCCATAATCAATTCTCGCACGCGGCTGAAGTTCTCATGCGCATGGCGCTGCGTGCCTACCTGGGTGGCCAGCTTATCCTTGTGCTTGAGATAGGTCGCGCGGACGACGCGCGCCTCCTCGACAGTGTTGGCCAGCGGCTTCTCGCAATACACATGCAGCCCACGGTTCATTGCCCAGTTGGCCACGAACGCATGGGTGTGGTCCGTGGTGCAACAGACCACGGCATCAAGATTCCGCTGCTCCAGGCACTTGCGCCAGTCCACATACTGTTTCGCCTTGGGAAACTTCTCTGCGGCAAGGGCCAAATGCTCCTCATCCACATCGCAGAGGGCGACCACGTTCTCTGCGGCAAGCCCGTCGTAGTGCGCGGTGGCCCGGCCATACGCGCCAATCAACGCAATGTTCAGCTTGTTGTTCGCCGCATCCGCCCCATACATGCGCCGACTCGGCAGGATGAGCAACCCCGCGCCAGTGGCTGCTGCAGTCTGGAGGAACTCACGCCGCTGGATCTTGTTTTCCATGCTCCGTCTCCCTGTTTGCCCATGTCATATCACAATGGTAAGGGCGAAGTCATGCCATGAGCCAAAGGGGTGAGCTGAAGGAGGCGAAGGGAGACGCTGAAGAGGCGGACTCGAATAGCTTTCGACCGGCATGAAGTCCCCAGTCGTTGTTGTGGCGGGGTCAGAAACGCCCCAAAGGCGCACAAGCCCCGCCACAACGGAGGAAACTGAAGTTCTGTTTATTCAATGGCTAAATATCTCCGAATTGACTCCGATGCTTCCTTGTCATACTTCTCAAACAATAATATAAGCCATTCTAACCTTAATAAGAATTGTAGAAATTCGTACTCCCCTCCAGTACGCTTCAAGGACCATATTCGTAGGTCATCAGTCAACTGACAGAATATACTGGCTCCCAGTTGCCAATCCATCTCCTTGTCCCATCCGTAGTGTGAATAGACGACCCAATCCGCTCTAGCACAACCGTCCCCTCCATGATTCCTAATTCGCGGGAATCTAAACTGTTGGGCGAAAATTTCGTAATCAGGAGCATCGAGGACCGCCTTCATTGCTTGGTCGATTGCAACACTAGCAAGAAAGAACGCCCTTGTTCGAGGCGGGTTCCCCGACTCAGAAATGATTCTCTCGGTTCCGCATTGACAAATACCATACCGTGGATCTTCTTGCGCGTAGTTCGGAGCAACTTCCCAAAACCACGCAATGAGTCGTTCTGTACTCGATGTCATGTTTAATTCCTTATATGTTTAAACATACTCATAAATAGAACCTGAATCAGAGACAGATTCAATTTGTTTTCGCCGAACCTGAAGTCCTCAGTCCGCGATGACTTCCACGCGCGGGGTTTAGCCGAGTTCATGAATGAAATAAGGATATCGGGAAGGATATCAGGTACGCCCCCCATATCCCAGTTGCGCTCGAAAACGAAATTGGCGCATCATGTGGCGAGACTTGAGAAGGATCCGCGCCAATGAAAACGTACAACTTTACCGCCGTCATCGAAAAAGATGCGGATGGCTATTACGCCTTCTGCCCGGATTTGCAGGGGTGCTACACCAGCGGTGAGACGTATGAGGAAGCCCGCACGAACCTGACGGACGCAATCAAGCTGCACGTTGAAGACAGGCTTGCAAGTGGCGAGGCAATCCATGCGGCTGAAAGCATCAGCCTTACGACGGTCGAAGTCGCCGTATGAGTGAGCGGCTCCCGCGTGTGACTGCGCGAGAGATGATACGGATACTGAACAAGCGGGGCTTTGCCCTGTCCCGTTCCACCGGCAGTCACCATATCTTCAAGGACGCAGCGGGCCGTCGTGTTACCGTGGCCGTTCATGCCGGGAAGATTATTCACCCAAAGGTACTGCAATCCATCCTCAACGACATGGACTTATCCGTCGATGAGCTAAAGGAATTGCTCTAAGAGCCTCTAACAAAACCCCCGTGGCGGTGGGGGTCTCGCCCGCCGGAGTGCCACAAGTGCCGGGCGAGACGCCCGGCGCCACTACCCCAAAGTAGGTTTTATTAGAATCTCTAACAATTAAGGCTACTTACCCAATCATCCCTAGAATATCCGGGTGATTGCTGACGGCGTATTCGTCGATGCCAGCGTGGTCGCCGTGGACTACTTCGGTGATGCGGTTCTTTGCGTCTACGTGGACCACGGTGGGTTCGTGGAGGCGGGCTTCTTCGGCGGTCATTTGAGCGTAGGTGAGGAGGATGACGAGGTCTCCGGGCTGGCCGAGGCGGGCTGCGGCGCCGTTGAGACAACACTCGCCCTTGCCGCGTTCGCCCTCGATGATGTAGGTGCTGAAGCGCGCGCCGGTGTTGATGTTGAGGATGTGGATTTCCTCATAGGGCAACATGCCTGCCGCCTCGATCAACAGGGGATCAAGCGTGCAGCTTCCCTTGTAATGCAGGTCTGCCTGGGTGATGGTGGCCCGGTGTATCTTGCTCTTGAACATTCTCAGCATCATGGCCTGTCTCCTGTGGTCGTTGCCCTTGCGGGTCTCCGCCGTTACGGTACAAACTTGAGGTTGTCTATCAGCCGCGTGTCGCCCACGAAGGCGGCCACGGCCAGGGTCACCGGTCCCGATATTTCTACCACCGGCTTCATTGTGTTCGAGTCCACCAGCTCCACATAGTCCACCCGGTCCACTTCGTCCATGCCAGTGCGCACCAGTTCCCGCAGCGTTGCCGCAGCGCGCGCGCCGTGCTTCATTTGCTCTTCCGCAGCGCGCAAGGCCCGGATGATGCACAGCGCCCGCTGGCGATTCTCCGACGACAGGTACACGTTGCGGCTGCTCATGGCTAAGCCGTCCGGCTCGCGCACTATCGGCATCTCTACTATCTCAACGCCCATGTCCAGGTCCGCTGCCATGCGTCGAATCACTGCACACTGCTGCGCGTCTTTCTGCCCGAAGTAGGCGCGGTGCGGCAGCACGGCGTTAAACAGCTTCGCAACGACAGTGGCCACGCCGCGAAAGAAATGCGGGCGCGTGCCGCTACACAGCCCATCACTCACGCCCTCGACGGTCACGTAGGTCGAGTATCCGCCCGCATACATGGCGCTGGCGGTGGGAGCATAAATCACGTCCATGCCGGTAGTCTCCGCCATCGCGGAATCCGTGTCCCACGTGCGGGGGTACTGGTCCAAGTCTTCATGCGGCGCAAACTGCGTCGGGTTCACAAAGATGCTCAACACCGCGCGGCTGTTGCCCTCGCGCGCGGCGCGCATCAGGCTGGCGTGGCCCTCGTGCAGCGCGCCCATGGTGGGGGCAAAGCCAATGGTTTCCCCGGCGGCGCGTTGCTCGAAAGCCCACGCTCGCATTTCTCCGGGTGTGCGGATAACCTTCATGCGAAGGTGTGCTCTTGCGCGGGGAAGCTGGCGCCTTTTACTTCTTCGATGTAAGCCGCCATCGCCTGCTCCATCTCGCCGCGCACGTTGCCAAAGGTCTTGGCGAAGCGCGTCTGGCCCCAGCCCAACATGTCGTGCAGCACCAGCACTTGGCCATCGCATTGCACGCCGGCACCAATACCGATGGTGGGTATGTGCAGCGAGGCCGTAATCTCGGCGGCCAAATCCGGCGGCATACATTCCAGCACAACCGCGAAGCAGCCCGCCTCTTGCAGGCCCAGCGCTTCTTCCTTCAGGCGGGTGCGGTCTTCATCGCTGCGACCCTGCACGCGGTATCCGCCCAGTTGGTAGACCGACTGCGGCGTAAGGCCGATGTGACCCATCACGGGGATGCCCGCGCGGAGAATCATTTCAATGGCCGCGCCAAACTTGGCCACTGGCCCTTCCACCTTCACCGCCTGCGCGCCCCCTTCCGCCACCAGCCGCCCCGCATTGCGCAGGGCTTCCTCGGCGTTCACCTGATAGGAAAGGAACGGCATGTCCGCCACCACCATCACCCGCTTCGCCGCACGGCTCACCATCTTGGTGTGGTGCAGCATCACTTCCATACTTACGCTGAGGGTATCGTCCATGCCCATGACGGCCATGCCAACGGAATCCCCCACGAGGATGATGTCCATGCCGGATTCGTCGATGAGTTTCGCAGAGGGATAGTCATACGCGGTGATCATGGCGATCTTCTCGCCATCGCGCTTGCGCTTTTGCAGCGCCAGCGTCGTCACACGAAACGTGCGCACAGGGTGCTGAGACATGGTCTCGTATCTCCTGAACCGAAACGTGACCGTCCCGGTCCCTTGTGGGCTCCAAGCGGAGGTTCAGAAGTTCTCTAACAGCGGCGTCACCCGGCCTTCGATTCCGGGCGCATTCAACAATTGCCGCATCGTCTGACCAGTAACGGGGTCGCGCACATCCGGCGCAATGTCGCACAGCGGCACCAACACAAAGGCGCGCTGGCGAAAGCGTGGGTGCGGCGTCTGGAGTTGCCCCTCCTCAATCACCGTGTCACCCCAAAGGATGATGTCGATGTCGATAAGGCGCGGTCCCCAGCGCGGCCCGGCTTCCCGACCAAGCTCCCGCTCTATTTCCTGCACGGCATTCAGGAGTTCAAGCGGGCCAAGGCCCGTCTCGATTTCTGCCGCAAGGTTCAGGAAAGCGGGTTGATTCAACTCTCCAACCGGCTCCGTCTCATACAACCCGGAGCGCCCGACTATTCGCGTTCCCGGCAGTTTGCCCAGCCGGTCCAGACCCAACCGAAGCATTTCGCCCCGGTCGCCCAGATTGCTGCCCAAACTTAGAAAAACACGAATGCCCATCAAACGCCCCGGCACTGCCCGTGCCGATTACTGAACCTATCGTAACACACCGCTTACATTCCGTAAAGTCGGAAATCACCCCACCGCCCTATCCGCAGAAGCCATCCTCCGTACCTTGACCCGGGCACCAGGTGTAGCCGCCGAGGTTGTAGAGCTGGATGCCGCGCAGGAGTTCGCTGAGGCTGATCTCCTTGTCGCCGTTCTGGTCTACCGAGTGCAGCACGCAGGCCGGTTCGCTCGGTGGCGCGGTGAGTGCGAAGCCGTCTTCGGTCGCGCCCGCGTTCTCGGCGCAGGCGTATAGCCCGGCGTTGTACAGCTGGATGAGGCGCAGCAGTTCCGTGAGTTGCACGATGGAATCGCCGTTGGTGTCGGCGTGGCTAAGGATGCCTCCGCCCACGCTCTGCAGCAACTCCGCAACGCTCAACTCGCCATCGCCGTTGTAGTCGGTGTCGTCCAATTCCTGCTGGGTGAAGCCGGGCAACACCGATTGAATTTCCGCCAGCGTCAGGGTGTTGTTGCCGCTGCTCTCCGCTGCGACAAAGGATTGAAGGAGCTGTTCATAAGTGGCGTCATCACCGCCCTCGCCATCCACGGCACCTTCGCCCTCGGGTGCACCTTCGGTGAGTCCTTCCCCGTCCACTGCACCTTCTCCGTCTGCACTGCCCTCTCCCTCAACCGCGCCTTCGCCTTCAGTCACGCATTCCCCCGTGCCGCCGCCCGAGCAGGTGTTGTTGGCGAAGAACGTGGTTACCCGACTCGAAAGCTCCGGCACCTGCGTGGTGCAGGCCTCTGTTCCCAGTGGGTTACGTGATACATCAAGATAATCGCCCGCACCGAGGCCCGCATTGTTGACCAGCGCTGCGAGGTCGCAGATATCATTCTGGCTAAGGTCGAGAGACTCCAGGTTGGTCAACGTGGAAAGCGGTCCGACATCCACGATAACGTTGTCGTAAAGGTTGAGGAACTTGAGCTGAAGCAGGGAAGAAAGGGGGCTCAGATCGGCGAACTGGCAATTGGTTGCAAAGAGGTTTTGCAGCTTTGTGAGACTCGAAAGGGGAGACAGGTCATCCAGCGGTGCGGCCGCGAATTGAAGTCTCGTCAGGTTGACCAACCCGGAGATGGGAGCCAAGTCGGATATCGGGTTGCTGACTATTTCCAGGCTGGTTAGAGTGAGGAGACCGGAAAGCGGTGCAAAGTTTACAATGCTGTTATTGTTCAGATTCAGGGTGCGCAGATCGGTGCAATACTCTATCCCGGTAAGATCGATGATGCCCGTGTTGAATCCGTTCAAGTCCCTAATGGTTGCCAGGTCTGAAGCCCGTAGCGGGTCCGATGGGATGCCAAGCTTCGTGCGAATGACGGCTTCCAGATTGGGATCGGGAATGACGACGATCTCATCCGCACCCTCACCCTCACCCTCTCCCTCGAGTACCCCTTCGCCTTCACCCTCAACAACTCCCTCGCCCTCGCCCTCGCCTTCGGCAACATCACCGGTCACACATATAGCCGGATTAAAGGTCACGATGGTTTGCGATACACCAACGATTTCCTCCACGGAAAGTTCATCGCCTTCAAGCGATGGATACCACGCCCAGTCACAGGGCGGATTGTTGATTCCCTGAATCTTCACCCAGCCGGTGCTCAAGGAGATGGGTGTATCAAAGGCGACGGTATAGCGCAACACCGTTGGGCCGCCATCAATCACGAATGCAGGCTCGCCCACGGGGGTGACCTCTCTGTTATCTACGAGAGTAAGCGGCGCACCGCCCCCATCAGTATAGAAAGCGATCTGGAACGTATTTGGATCACGCACGCACCCGACCTCGGGGTTGCTGGTATCCAGTCCAAATCCCCACCAGGTGATCCCACTGATCGCGCCAGCCAGGTCGGTGAAATTCTCATAGACGATCCGATTCCGGTTTGCATCGCTGAATCGAAACTCTATGAATTCGCTGACCCTATCCGGGGGTTGCGACTGCAAGGAATCACCCGGGCACACGGCGTAGTCGATCTCGCCCTCGCCTTCAACAACGCCTTCCCCACCCCCTTCAACCACACCCTCTCCTTCTCCCTCTACCACGCCTTCAACTACCCCTTCTCCCTCGATCGCGCCTTCGCCCTCGCCTTCGGCGCTGGGGCAAGAAAGCAGCCCGCCGCCGTCGCAGGCTGTGCCCACGTCGACGCTTACGCCGAGCGCTTCGAGGTCGGCCACGGAATCACACCCTGCAACGGTAAGCGGGTTGCCCGCCGCTTCGATATCGTCGCCCGCACCCAGCCCCGTGTTGAGCAGCAGCGGGCTTAGATCGCAGATACTGTTCCGATTGAAATACGCGGTATTCAGCGCCGGGAGGTTGGCCAGGGGACTGAGATCAACCACCTGGTTGTCATCGAAATAGATTTCCTCCAGCGCCAACAGCCCAGCCAGGGGACTCAGGTCTTCCACCTGGTTGCCTCCGATTTCCAGGTAAAGAAGCGCGGACAGGGTAGCCAAGGGGCCGAGGTCCGACACCTGCGCATCGGCCACGGTCAGGTCGGCCAGATCGACGATTTCTGCCAGGGGCGACAGATCGGAGATGGGGTTGTCGCTGATTGAGATATCCCTGAGCGACGGGATTTCGGCCAGCGGGGACAGGTCCGAGAATTCGCACCCCCTAGCGCTGAGGAAATCCAGCGCCGGCTGCGGGTCCAAGCCCGCGAGCGACGTGATCGGGTTGTTGCTTAGCCGCAAACTTCTTAGCGCAGGCAGCGTTGGCAAGGTGCTGAGTCCAGTCAATAGGTTGTTGGGAAGAGACAATGTTTCGAGAGCGGACAAGTTGGAAAGTCTGGAAAGATCGACTATCTGATTGTTCTCCAGATCAAGCCGCGTAAGATTCGTCAGCCCGGCGAGCGGCGCGAGGTTGACGATTTCATTGGAAGGCAAGTTGAGCGTCTCGAGGTTGGTCAACCCGTCCAGGGGGCTTAGGTCTGCAATCTGATTGGATCCCAATTCAAGCCTGGTGAGCGAGGTCAACCCTGCCAGCGGCGACAGGTCTGAGATTAGGTTGCCGGAGGCATCGAGCGTTTCCAACTGGGTGAGGCTGGCCAAGGGCGACAGGTTCGACAGGGTGTTGTTGTCGCTGAGGTTCAACTCCTTCAGGCCCGTGAGGCTGGCCAGGGGCGCCAGGCTGCCGAGCGTGTTATCTGACACGTCAAGAATCGTTAGCCCCGTGCAGTGTTCGATACCAGTTAAATCCGCGATGCCATAGCCAGCGGCATTGAATTGCCCTGTCAGCGATGCAAGTTCGTCGGGGTAGAGTGGACCATTGGGGATGCCTAGCGCGCTGCGCAACGCGGCATCCAGCCCGGGGTCGGGGATGTTCGCCGGCAAGGGGCAGCCCGTTATCGGGAAAGGGCCCGCACAGGCAGTGCCGGTGTTTACCGTCACCCCCCGGGATTGAAGGTCCGAGATGAAGGTGAAGCACGAACGAGTGGACAGTGGATTTCCTGCAACCGAAACGATATCCCCGCTTGCGAGGCCAAGGTTGTCGGACAGCGGCGAAACGTCGCAGAAGCGGTTGTTGTTCAAGCTCACCGTGGCCAAGGCGGGCAAGGACCCAAGAGGTCCAACACTCGCAATGCGATTGCTGTTCAGCGACAGCGTGGCGAGGGAGGTACACGCTTCGAGACCGGTCAGGTCGTAGATGCCCGCACCGTCCGCGTTCAAGCTGGTGAGCGTGGCCAGGTCCGTATCCTGCAGCGGCCCCGGGGGATCGCCCAGCGCCGCGCGCAGCGCCGCTTCCAGCAAGGGATCCGGAATTGCGACATCAACCGCCACCGCACAAGGCGCAAGAGCCACGAACACGACACTCAGCACCATCGCCACACGCACCTGCGCCCGGTAAGTCAAGGATGTCACAAACATTGGGAAACCTCCTCCAATTGCTCCTGCCGATTTCCGCTGCATCATAAGTGGATTCAGGCTTTAAATCCAAACGTATCTGCGCCTGATACTGCTTCTTGCTACCCGCAGAAACCATCCTCCGTGCCGCCGCCCGGGCACCAGGTGTAGCCGCCGAGGTTGTAGAGCTGGATGCCGCGCAGCAGTTCGCTGAGCGTAATCACCTTGTCGCCGTCCT
>JBIKMR010000389.1:0-3039 GCA_044359155.1 Candidatus Hydrogenedentales bacterium
CGGAATAGAAAGAGACACAGACGAGCGCGAGGTTGACGAGGGTATTGAATAGGCGCTTCATGCGTGGGGGCCCGCGCCGTGTTGAAGGCGGTTGCGGAGGATGCGCCCCAGGCTGCCCGCCACGGAGAAGAAGTTGCGCAGGTTGAATGCGCTCGAGCGCCCGTGCTGGCGCTCCTGCATGGGCACCTCGAGCTCGACGTAGTTCGCGCCACGCGATATTAGGCGGGTTACCAGCTCGGCCTGGTAGCCAAAGCCGCGCGTACCGGAATGGTGGGCCACCACGTTTTCACGCAGGTGGATGACCGCGCCGTTGTAATACTGGATGCGCGTTCCACTAAGCAGGTTTACCAAGCGGGTGAAGGCGCGGGAAACGATGCGGCGCTCCAGGGGGCGCGCGTCGAGCTTGCCGAAATAGGGAATGATGATGTCCGCCTTGCCCAGGCGGGCGAGCAGTGCGGCGATAAGCTCGTGGCGCTCCACGTTGTCGCCGTTGACGAGCATGTAGTAGCGGCCCTTGGCCATGCTGGCGGCGGCCTTGAAGTTGTGGCCTAGCCCCTGGTGCTGGGCGTGTTGCAGCAACACGATGGGCGCCTCGGGGTGGTCGGCCATGTATTGCCTTACCACGGGTACGGTGCGGTCGGTCGAGCAGTCGTCCACCACAAGTATTTCGTAGGGGGTGGGCACATCGGCGATGGCGCTGCGTATGTTGTCGAGGGCACCCGCGATGTTGGGTTCCTCGTTGAGGCAGGGCACGAAGAAGGTGATCTCGGGGGCGGCAGCCTCGGTGATGCAGTGGCGGGCGGGGCTAGGCACGGGGGCGGCCCAGCAGGCGCGTGCTAGCCAGTGGCGCGCAAGCCATAGAGGCGCTTGCCCGCGAGGGCGAGCGCAACCAGAAAGCGGCCTTTGGCCGTACACGCATAGGTGTCACCCCGCTTCTCCAACATGCCCTTTTGCGCAAGCACCGCCACGCGGCGCTCGACCATGTCTTGCGCGGAATAGCGGCGGTTGAGTTCCGCCAGCGTCAGGCAGCCTTCCCCAGACTGCACCAGTTCCCCCAGCATTCGCACGGAGAGGGAACGGTCGAAGCCGAAGTATAGGTGCATGTAAAGAACGACTTCAAAGGCATACAGCGGGACAGAGGTGAAGCCGTGCCGCCAGGGGGATACGGGCCAGAGGAGGACGACGACGAAGTAGGCAATGGCGGCGGTGAGCACAAGGAAGAGTACGCCCTTGCGGGGCTGGGGGAGGACCTGCCAGAGGAGCAGATGGATGACGAGATAGAGCGGCAGCGCAAGCAGGGCAGGCGCGGCAAGTGCGATGGCGTGGGCGATGTTCTGCATCAGCCGTCCTGCCCGGGTTTTACGATGCGCTTGAAGAGGAGGCCCGCGCGGCCTGCCCATGCGCCGCGTGGGGGAAGCAGGGCGAGGCTGTTGTCGCGACGGGTGGCGAGGCCTGCGTGTTCGAGGCCGGTGAGGCGTTTGTCGATGAGCCATTGCGCGCTGCGTCCATCGCTGTATTCGCGGAGGATGCCGGGGATGTCGAGGCTGCCGCAGCGGTATATGTCCACGAGGATGCGCAGGGAGAAGCCGCGCCCGATTTGGGAGTAGACCTGCATGTAGGCGAGCACGACGAAGCCTGCGGTGGCGAGGCCTGCGATGGTTTGGGAGAGCTGAAGGATGGAGCCCCAGAGGGCGAGGGCTGCGCCCACCCATGCGGCAGCATAGAGCGCGGCGGCTAGGAGGAGGTCGTTTTGGCCGGGGGCGTCTTCGTCGTGCAGGCGGCTGAGGATGACATGGGCCGCAACGAAGAGGGGCGCAAGGAAGAGGGCAACGGCAATGGCGCCGAACTCGACGGGGAGGGGTTCACTCCACATGGGCAAAGCCTACTTGGTGGAGGCGCTGCACGCGGGCGTAGGTTCTGCGGAGACCTTCCTCGATGGGGGTGAGCTGAAGGCCGGGCAGGGCGCGCAGCAGGCGCGGGCGCGCGAACGCGATGTCGAACTGCGGGGCGGCGGGGTCGTATTCCACGGGCAGGACGCGCCCGGCGCAATCGTTGATTGTGGCGATGAGGTGGTTGAGGGTGACGCTGCGCCCGGTAACGGCGTTGTAGACGCCGGGCTCAAAGGAGCGCATCCATGCCTCGACGATGCGGGGGATGTCCTCGACGTAGAGCAGGTCGCGTTGCTGTTCGCCATCGCCCTGTACGCGGAGGGGTTCTCCCCGGAGGGCAGCGTTGATAAAGCTGCGGACAGGGCCTGCGTGGGGATCTTCGGGGCCGTATACGCCGGGCAGGCGCAGGGTGAGCAGGGGCACGTCGGTATCTTTGCAGGCTTGCTGGATGCAATCTTCGGCGATGCATTTGGATTCCGCGTAGGGAGATTGCGGGTTGCGGGGGCTATGCTCGTGCAGGGGCAGCTCAAGGCCGGAGCGGCCATACACGTCGATGCTGCTAAGGAAGACGACACCCGCAGGCGGGGCAAGGCCAATCAAGCGCGCCGCGCATTCGGCTATGCGACTGTTGGCGGCGAGCACGTCGCCGGGATAGCCGGGGTTGCGCGCGGCGGCGAGCACCCACACGCCGCCGGGCGGAAAGGCGAGGCGCAGGCGGTCTACCTGTTGGGGATCGGAGAGGTCAGCTTGCCGCGAAGTGATGGAAGTCACTTCCTGTCCGGCTTCTTCGAGCGCGCGCGCGGTGGCGGCGCCGATGAAGCCGCCCGCGCCGAACACGACCATGCCGGGGGCGAAGGGGCTAAACGAACTCGCCATGTTCCGCGCCTGCCCCGAGGTATTCGAGCACCAGTTTATTTTTGGAATCGGCCACGCAATGGTGGTTGCAGTGGCGGGCGGGGTTGATGCCGAAGAACTTGTCCTTGTTGTTCATCCAGAAATCTTTGAAGCGCGTTTCCTGGATGCTGCCGAGCAGGCCGGAGTCGAGGTTGTAGGCCTTGTCCTGGCAGGCGTACACGCGCTGGTCTGCGCCGATGACGCAGAGTATCTGGAGGTAGGGGCACCAGTGGTACTCCTTGTCGAAGACCACGTC
>JBIKMR010000139.1:0-10973 GCA_044359155.1 Candidatus Hydrogenedentales bacterium
CCCCAACCGCACTTTGCGCAGACACCAATTTTCCCTTGGACATCCCGGCTGGCTTCACGTAGGATACGGGGCCATTTTCACTGTGCGGCCCGGCAAAGCGCCGGGACTACCGGGAGACCGCCGCATGAAGGTTGAGCGCGCCGTATTAAGTTGTTACGACAAGACCGGAATCGTCGAGCTGGCCCAGTTACTGGTAGAGCTGGGTATCGAGGTCATCAGCACCTCGGGCACGCTCGAGGTGCTGCGCCGCGAAGGCATTGAGGCCTTGAGTATTGCCGAGTTTACCGGCGTGCCCGAGATGCTCAATGGCCGCGTCAAAACGCTGGACTCGAAGATTCATGCCGGGCTGTTGGGCATCCGCGAGGACAAGGTCCATTGCGAGCAGATGCAGGCCCAAGGGCTCGAATGGGTGGACATGTTCATCGGCAATCCCCGCCCCATCGAAGATTTGGTGAACCGCCCCGGCGTCAACGTGGATGAAGTCATGGAGCAGGCCGACATCGGCGGCATCGCCATGATTCGTTCCGCCGCCAAGAATTTCCGCTACGTCACCTGCGCGGTCAACCCCGCCCGCTATGCCACCGTCATGCACGAACTCCGCGCACACGAGGGGCAGGTCAGCTTTACAACCCGCTACAAGTTGGCGCAGGAAGCGCTCGTCGCCGTGGCCCAGTACGACCTTGCCCTTGCCGATTTCCTGCGTACCCACGAACCAGCCGAAAGTTAAAGAGAATCCATGAACGTCCTTGTTATTGGCAGCGGAGGGCGCGAGCACGCCCTCGTATGGAAGATTGCGCAGAGCCCCTTGGTGTCGCAGGTGTATTGCGCCCCCGGCAACCCCGGCGTGGCCAGCGTGGCCAAGGGTGCCAATGCTCCAATTGATGTCACAGACTTCGCGGCGGTCGCTGATTTTATTTCCGAAAACGACATCACCCTCACCGTGGTCGGCCCAGAGGTTCCCCTTTGCGCGGGCATCGTGGATTACCTCGCCGAGCGCAAGCACCGCGTCTTCGGGCCCAGCGAAGCCTGCGCCCGCATCGAGGGCAGCAAGGGTTTCGCCAAGGATTTCATGCGGCGTTTCCATATCCCCACGGCGGATTATGCCTGCTTTGAAAAGTTCGAGAGCGCAGAATCGTACGTGCACGAAGTGGGCGCACCCTTGGTGATTAAGGCCGACGGCCTCGCCGCAGGCAAGGGCGTAACCGTCGCGCGCGACATGAATACCGCCGTCGAAGCCCTCCGCGCCTCCATGCTTTCCAAGCAATTCGGGGATGCCGGCGGCAGCGTGGTCATAGAGTCCTGCCTCGAAGGAGAAGAAGCCTCGATACTCGCCTTCTGCGATGGCCGTACCTTCCGCACCCTCGCCACCAGCCAAGACCACAAGGCAGCATTCGACGGAGATACCGGCCCCAACACCGGCGGCATGGGTGCCTACTCGCCTGCGCCCGTGGTCACCCCCGAACTCATGGCCCGCATCGAGGCCGAGGTGCTGCAACCCTTCATGGATGGTATGCGCGCCATAGGCACCCCCTACAAGGGAATCATCTACGCCGGGCTGATGATGACGGCGAACGGCCCGCAGGTGATCGAGTTCAATTGTCGCCTGGGCGACCCCGAAACCCAATGCGTTCTACCCCGCATGACCTGCGACATTGTCCCCGTATTCGAGGCCTGTATCGACGGCAAGCTCGACGACGCCACCGTCTCCTTCGATTCCGGCGCGTGCGTCACCGTGGTGCTGGCGAGTGGGGGATACCCCGGTGATTTTTCCAAGGGACTCGCGATTACCGGCATAGCCAATGCCGAGACCGACCCCGACGTGGCCGTGTTCCACGCAGGCACCATGCTGAAAGACGGCGCCCTGCTTACTAACGGCGGGCGCGTGCTCAACGTCACCGCCCGCGCCGAATCACTGCCCACTGCCATTGACCGCGCCTACACTGCCGTCCCTAAGGTCAGCTTCGAAGGCTTGCAATACCGCACAGACATTGGCCGTAAGGCGCTGGCGCGGTTGGGCTAAAGCCCCCACCTGGGAATTGGCTACTCGGTTCGGATTAGCAGCCAGAATAAGGCAGCACCTACCGCCCCGCAGCCGCTGTCTGCACGGGCTCCGTTAACCACTTTTTGTAGAGCACCTTCACGCAGTGCTTCGCCAGCACGTCGTAGCCCTCGGGGCTCAGGTGTATCTTGTCCATCATTGCCTCCGGTGGGTTGCCGTACTCGTCGTTCCCGCCCGGCCACGGCTTGAAGTCCGGCGCGTTGCCGGGATACGGCACCTCGCCAGGCTTGGCCACTCCGGGAATTCCAAAGTGATATTGCATCAGCCCGTAGTTGTGGATGTACTCGACCCGGTCCAGCCGCTGCGCCAGGTTCCGCTTCATTACCGAAAGCACCATGCCCGCGCGGTTCAGCTCTGGGATGGTCGAGTTATTCGTGTCGTTCACGTAGTCGTAGTTGTTGATGGTCACGCGGATGTTGTCACGCACCGCGAGGATGTGCTTCACCACCACCTCAATCTCGTCGGTAATGCCCTGGAACAGCTTGTCCCGATCCGCGTCCGACATGCCGCCGTTCCATTGCCGCAAGAAGCCATTGCCCCCCAGGCTCACGTGCACAATGTCCACCGTGGGGTGGCGCTCCAGTTCATCACTAATCTTATCCAGCCACAGCGGGTTGGTCCACTGCTTGCTCGTGCTGCCCACTATCGCTGTATACAGCCCAAGCACCTCGCAGTCCTTAATCCCCTCGTCCGCCAGCGCCTTCTGAAAACTCTTGTTCGCATACAGCAAATACGCCCAGCTGTCGCCCACCAGCAACATGCGGGGCGTGGCTGCCTGCGCCAAACCCGGCAACACAAGTGCCGCCAACACCAACCCAACAAGAAATTGTTTCCGTGTCACTATCAACTTCCTTATGTGTCCGCTCGTCTCACCAAGCCCACTAGCGTTTTCCATTCTCTTGCCCGCCCTTGGGCGTAAGCAGCAACGCGCTGATACCCCCGTGGGCATAGCGCATCAATTCATCCACATGCGCGCGCATCTGCTCGCGCGACAGGTCCTGCTTGAGAAACTCGACCAGTGTGTTGAAGTAGAAACGCGCAATGTTATGCACAAAGAACTCGCTGATCGGCTCGCCATATTCCGACGGGCGTGCCCGCCGCAAGTGTTCGATGTAGTTGAACCACACCGATTCATACGCCACGATGGCCGCCTCTTGCCATTGCTGCGCCGATGAACCCTCGGACTTCAACACCAACAACACCAGGTCCTCACGGTGTTCTTCCAAAAATTCGATGGCCGCCATGAAATGCTCGCGGCGTTCTTCAAACGTATAAAGCAACTCGCCCCGCGTGGGCAGCCGCTGGCGCGCCTGGTCAATCGTTTCAAAGAACGACTCCAGGCAAGGCGACGCTATCGCCACAAAGAGCGCGTCTTTGTTCTCGTAATAGTTGTACAAGTTGCTGAGCGAGCAACCCGAGTCGCGCGCAATTGCCCGCATGTTCGCCCCTTGGAAGCCGTGCTCAAGAAAGGCCTCCCGCCCCGCATCCAGAATGCGGTCGCGAACGCCAGCCTTAAGCACCTGCGCCATACCGGGGAAACTCCATGCACAATTAAACGAACACCGTTCGCTGAATTGTAGCGACACGCCGGATACGCTTCAACGTGAGCAAGATTTGCCACCACTTTTTGTCAATCCCTCACTTCCCACATTTGCAGGCACATTGGGCATACTTCCGCCAGTGTTGTTTGGATTGTTCCATGGAGACTCCCATGACTACCGACCCTGTTACTGATGACGCTCTACATGACCATGCCCCGGCCTTTGATTACATAGTCCGCACGCGCCGCTCGGTGCGCAAGTTCACGGGGGAATCCATACCGGAAGAGGTGGTGCAAACCTGCATCGAGTGGGGGACGCTGGCCCCCAATTCGAGCAACCTTCAGCCGTGGATGTTTCACTGGGTGCGCGCACCGGAACTGAAAGCCAAGCTGGCCCATGCCTGCATGGGGCAGAATGCGGCCAAGACTGCGAGCGACATGATTGTGGTTACAGTACGTCCAGGAGTATGGCGCAAGCACGCCAAGTGGAACCGCGAGAACCATCCCCTGAAGCCCATGCCAAAAATCGTGTCGGCATACTACGGCAAGCTAGTTTATCTGCTCTATGGCACGGGGCCGTTCGGGGTGCTGGCCCCCTTCAAATGGCTGCTGCTCACCACCATTGGCCTGCGCACGCCCATCATCCGAGAACCGCTTACGCCGATAGGTCGTCGACTCTGGGCGGTGAAGACCGCCGCGCTTGCATGCGAGAACATCATGCTGGGATTCCGCGCTTATGGCTACGACACCTGCCCCATGGAAGGCTACGACCGCAACCGTGTGCGCGCCCTGCTCAAGCTGCCGCGTTCGGAATACATCGTAATGATCATCGCCGCAGGGCCGCGCCTAGCGGCAGGCATTCACCACGAGCAATACCGCCTTCCCACCGAGGAAGTGATCAGGCGGTATTAAAGCTTTATGCTGCGTAATCACCCGCGAAAGCATGTAGGCAGATTACTTTCCCACGCGCTGCCGGTTGACTATCCACCAGATGCGGGCGTAGGTGATTCGGCCCTGAATGTTACGGGCGAGCCATGCAGCGATGCCGGTGGCGAAATTGAGGGAGACGGGGAAGGTGCGGTTGTCTGCGGTGTAGCACATGCGTTGGGGCGCGCCAGACAGGGCGGACACAATGCGCAGCTTGGGGCTGTGGAACATCACCACGAATACGGCGTAATGCTCATTGCGTATGCTGGCAATCAGGTTCAGCAGCGCGCCGGGCGAGGCTAGTCCGTAGTGGGCTTGGGGCGTGGTGCGGACTTCGTCGCAGCGGTCTTGCAACACGTCTACCGGGTAACCCGGCGGCACGAGTGCCACGAGCCGGGCATTGGGGTAGGCCTGGCGCAAATGGTGCAGCATCCGCAAGTAGTGCGGGCCCTTGCTGTAAAAGGCGCATACGGCGCTGCTCACGCGATCATCTCCTGAATCAGGGGCAGGTAGTGCGTGGCAATCACGCGCTGCCAATCATACTCTGCCTCTGCCACGCGCCGCCCCTCTTTGCCCATGCGTTGGCGCAGGGCCGGGTCATCCAGCAGGCGGGCCAAGGCTTGGGCAAGGGCTGGCGCGTTTGCCGGGGGTACACGCAGACCGGTGGATTCGTGGCGGACGATATCGTGCAGGCCGCCGACATCGCTGGCCACTACGGGCCGCGCGGCGGCCATGGCTTCCACGGCGACCAAGCCGAACGGTTCCTGCCACACGCTTGGCACGGAGACTATGTCGGCATCGTTGTACAGCGCGAGCGTCTCCGCGTGGTTGCGCCATCCGGCGCAGGTCAGCCATGGAGTTTGCAGGGCGTGGTCGTAGTGGGTGACCACGATCTGGAAATCTTGCCGTTGCTGCCAGAGCAGCCGTCCCGCCTCGTTGAGCACCTCCATACCCTTGAGGGGATCGTCGGCGCGGCCTGCCATCAGAATGATTGTGCGGGTGTTGTCTTGGCGCTGTGGCTCAACGCTGCCCACGTCTGCGCCTCCGGGAAACACCCGCACGTCTGGATGAAAGGAGAGCAGTTCTTCACGCAGAGTCGAGTTGTAGACGATTAGCGTTCGGGCTTGGCGCAGGCTGCTGAGGGCTAGCGTGTGGTATTGGGGTTCGTAGGCCTTGGCGGCCAGGTAGTCCGCCGTCCATGCGCGGTGGTTGCCGGTGGCGATGAAGGGCTGTTGCGACTCGAGCGCGCAGGCGCGGCATATGTCGGGAGTGTTCAGGTAATCGTTATGGCAGGGCGCGCCGTTTTTGAAGCGGCGCGGGTCGCGAGCACAGGTCAGTTCGTGTGCGAAGTAGCGCGAAGCCAGCGGCAGGTGTGCGAGAGCTTCGAGCAGGAAGGGCTTCATGGCAAAGCCGTGGGTGACGAATGCGGCTTGTGGTGCAAAGGCGTCAACGGCTTCGCGGAACCGGGCCGCGAGGTGGTCTGGGCGGTAGGTGTTGCGCTCGAAGTGGATGCGCTCTGCCGGGAAGGGGAGTGCGGCGGGATCGGCTATGCCGCGATCATCGGCTCCTTCGATGCTTGCGAAAAAGAGTTTTACTTCCACGCCTGAAGATTGCAGGTGTGTGAGGACGTGGTGCAGATCGATGTCGGCACCGCCATTGGGCGGCCAAGAGTAGAGGAGATCGGTGAAGGCTATACGCGGCATGGAAGGAGATTAGCAGAGTGAGGGGAGGGATTTAATCTGGAAGGCTGGAAAGCTGGAATGGAAAGAGGGGAGGGAGAATTACGATTTACGAATCATTGACCACTGACCACGAAGAAGGGAGAACTCGCCTGCGGGTGTTATTGCATGGCGTTGAGGAGGGGTGTGTAGTGTTGGTCGAGGATGGTGTCCCAGGTGAAGTGGGTTTCGGCGCTTTGCCGGGCGGCTATGCCCATGTTGGTGCGTAGGGTGGGGTTGTTTAGCAGGCGTTCGAGCTGTGCGGCGAGGGCGGGGGCGTCGGCTCGGGGAAAGTGGAGGCCGGAGACCTCGGGTTCGATGGTGTTGCGCAGGCCGCCGACGTCGCTGACGATGACGGGGCGGGCGCAGGACATGGCTTCGAGGGCGACCATGCCAAAGGGTTCTTCCCAGATGCTGGGGACCACGCACATGTCGGCGTGGTGGTAGCGCGCCACCATCGCGTCGTGGTCGCACCAAGGGAGGGGGGAGAACCACGGTTGGCTGGGGGTGGTTTCGGGCATGGTGATGTGGATAAGGAAGTCGTCGCGCTTGGCGGCGAGGATGCTGCCCGCATCGAGCAATACCTGTGCGCCCTTTACGGGGTCTTCACCGCGTCCGGCCATGAGGATTACTTTGCGGTCGCCTTCGGCATGGAGCCGGGGCGGGGCGGCGGGGAAGCGGTCGGTGTCCACCCCGCCGGGGATGACGACGGCCTGTTGCGCGTGGGGGCGCAGGGCGGCGGCGGTGGCTTCGTTGTAGGTGAGGAGGGCGTGGGGAATCTTCAGGGCGTCGCGGGTTAGTTGCCAGTATTCGGGGCGGTAGGCCTCCGCCGCGAGGTACTCCTCGTTCCACGCAAGGTTGTTGCCCGAGCGCATGGCGGGGGCTTGGTGTTCCAGCGCGCATTTGCGGCAGGCGTCGGGGGTATCGAGGTAGCTGAGGGCGCAGGGAGCGCCGTCTCGGTAGCGCAGGATGTCCTTGTGGCAGAGGGTCTCGTGCGCGTAGAAGCGGGCGAGCTGCGGGTAGTCCTTGAGCGCGTGGATGAGGTGCGACTTGAGGAAGAAACTGTCTCCGATGTAGACGATGTCTGGTTTCCACTGGCGCACGGCGGCGCTAATGGGATCGATGACTTGTGCATGGCTTCGGAATCCCGTGGGGAATTCAAGGCGCGTGGCTGGGAAGGGGAGGGCGGCGGGGTCGAAGGCGCCGCGTTCCCAAGTGGTGCCGCTGTATGTGCCGAAGAGGTGGACTTCGTGGCCGCGTTGTTGCAGTCCGGATGCGACGTGGAAGAGGTCCACGTCTGCCCCGCCGTGGGGGGGCCAGGAGAAGAGGAGGTCTATGAAGGCGATACGGGGCATGGAAAGAGATTAGCAGACTGAATTTAGAATTGATAATGGACAATTGACAATTCTCCATTATCAGTTGTCCATTGGATTCAGGAGAAGGCGGAGAGGCCGGTGACATCGTTGCCTAGGACGAGGGTGTGGATGTCGTGGGTGCCTTCGTAGGTGGCGACGGACTCGAGGTTGATCATGTGGCGGAAGATGGGGAATTCGTCGGTGATGCCGACGCCGCCCATCATGCCGCGTGCGGTGCGGGCGCATTCTAGCGCCATGTTAACGTTGTTTCGTTTGGCCAGGCTGATGTGCTGGGGGCGTATGTCGCCGCGTTCCTTGAGGCGGGCGAGTTGCAGGGCGATGAGTTGGGCGGCGGTGATCTGGGTGACCATCTCGGCGAGCTTTTCCTGCACCAACTGGAAGCCCGCGAGGGGGCGGTCGAACTGGGTGCGGTCGCGGGTGTAGTCGAGGGCGGACTGGTAGCAATCTTGTGCTGCGCCGATGACGCCCCACGCGATTCCGAAGCGGGCCTGGTTCAAGCAGTCGAGTGCGGCGCGCAGGCCCTTGGCCCCGGGTAGGCGATTGGCTGCGGGGATGCGGCAGTCTTCAAACCAGAGCTCGGAGGTGCGGGACAGCTTGAGCGAGAACTTTCCCTCGATGTCCTGCGTGCGCAGGCCGGGGGCGTTGCGCTCGACAAGGTAGCCGTCCACTTTGCCCTCGGTGTTCTTGGCCCACACCACGCGGACATCGGCGATGCTGCCGTTGCCAATCCAGCACTTGTTGCCGTTGAGGATGTACTCGTCCCCCACCAGCCGTGCGTTGGTTTCCATGCCTGCAGGGTCGGAGCCGTGGAGGCGTTCGGTGAGGGCGAAGCTTGCGATGGCCTTGCCCGCGGCCAGCGGGGGCAGCCAGCGCTGCTTCTGTTCTTCCGAGCCGAAGGCATGGATGGCGTACATGGCGAGCGCGCCTTGTACGGAGGCCAGTGAGCGCAGGCCGGAATCCACGCGTTCGAGTTCCTGCATGATCAGGCCGTAGGCGTAGAGGCTGTGGCCGGGGCAGCCGTAGCCGGAGAGGTGGGGGGCGAAGCAACCGTGCGCCCCCAGCGCTTCGGCCATGCCTTCAAACAGGTAGTCGCCGTTTCGGTGGGCCTGCTTCACCTGTGGGGCCACTTCGGTCTGGAGGAAGTCTCGCACGCGGTTGCGCAGGGCAAGGTCTGCGGGGGAGAGGTCGTACTCGATGCGGTAGTAATCCAAGGATTCCATGCGGCAAAATGCTCCGGTGCGCCAGCGGCCTGTGCGCGCTCACGCGGATTGAATGGGTGCAGGGCAAACTTCGTCTTCACCTTAGCGGAAAAGGAGCATGGCATGAAAGCACCGGAGATTTCCCGGCGGGGGTTTCTGGCGGGGACGGCAGGTTTGGCGGGGCTGGCGTTCAGCGGCTATGCGGCGAAGGAGCCGAAGTTCGCCGTTGCGCGTGCGGTGTCGGCCAAGGCGGGCGCGCCGGTTAGCAAGCTGGGGGTGGGGAATCCTGCGGCCATTCGTGCGCTGCAATTGACGGACCTGCATTTCTTCTGCCCGCCGACCACGCTGGAGCGGGACAAGCTGACGACTGAATACCTGCCCGGTCTGATTGAGCGGGCGAAGCCGGACATTCTGTTGGTGACGGGGGACCTGTGGCACGACAACAATGATGGCACCGGGCGGGAATACATGGAGTTTGCCATCGACAAGATCACGTCGCTCGGGGTGCCGTGGCTATTCGAGTGGGGCAACCACGACCAGTTGGACGATTACGCCGCCGGGCATGACTTCCTTTCGGGGGCGAAGCATTCGCTCTATGCGGGCGGCAGCACGGGCGGGAACTATCGGGTGGAGATTACGCGGCCGGATGGCAGCACCTGCTTTGAGTTTGTATGCGTGAACACGTCGCTCGATGGGGCGGACGCCCACACGGCGGCGTATCTCGAAGCGCTGGCGGCGGAGCGGGGCGGGCAGGCGCGGGTACCCGCGATGGGGGTTATGCACATTCCGGTGAAGCAATAC
Source organism: Candidatus Hydrogenedentales bacterium (assembly GCA_044359155.1). Classification (GTDB taxonomy): domain Bacteria; phylum Hydrogenedentota; class Hydrogenedentia; order Hydrogenedentales; family JAEUWI01; genus WGMK01. The sequence goes on from JBIKMR010000139.1 coordinate 9,621, forward strand.
TTTGAGGCGTGGCGCGAAGGAGACCCGACCGGCATTCGGCTCGAGGGCGTGAGCCACCAGCGGGAAGACGGTGAGACGCTACCCGCGTGGAAGGCGGCGTGCGGCCTGAAGAGCTGTATTGCCGGGCACGATCACTGCAACAATTATTCGGGAACGATTGACGGGATTACGTTGTTCTATGGGCAGTCCACCGGGGCCAGCGGCTATGGCGGGGACAAGCTGCCCAAGGGCGCGAAGCTTTATATGATTGACGCGGCCAGCGGGGCGGTGGAGACGGAGACGCACTTCCCGGATGGGGCGGTGTGGCGGCCCGAGGCGGGCTGGCGCACGGAGGAGATTGTCGAGATTCCGTGGGACACCCACGACAAGCGCAAGGCGCTGGAAGATTTGGCGAAAGAAAACAAGGCCTAGGGCCAAACAAGGAGAGCGACGATGATTGCAGTAAAGAAGATGGTTTGGGGCGTTGCGGCGGCGGTGCTTTGCCTGGCACCCGTGGCGGGGCTCAGTGCGGAGGATGCGAAAGTGGAAGGTCCGTTGTCGTACACCGTGAAAGACATTGACGGCAACGACGTTGCCCTGTCGAAGTACGCGGGCAAGGTGGTGATGATTGTGAACGTGGCCTCGAAGTGCGGGCTGACCAAGCAGTATGAGGCGCTTGAGGCGTTGAACGACAAGTATAAGGAAGCAGGGCTTTCTATCCTGGGCTTCCCGGCGAACAACTTCATGAAGCAGGAGCCGGGCACGAACGAGGAGATCAAGTTCTTCTGCACGAGCACGTATGACGTTTCCTTCGACATGTTCTCGAAGATTTCCGTGAAGGGCGACGACCAGGCCCCGCTCTATAAGTTCCTCACGGAAGAAGCCACCAACGGCGATCTTGCCGGCGACATCGGCTGGAACTTCGAGAAGTTCCTGATTGGCCGCGACGGCAAGGTGGCAGCACGCTTCAGCCCGAAGACCACCCCGAACGACCCGGAAGTGATAGCGGCTATCGAGAAGGCGCTCGCCGTGGAAGCGCCAAAGGCGGCGGTGTAAGGATAGGAATTTCGGGGTTTGCGGGTAACCCTCTCCCCCTGCTAGTGGGCGAGGGGACCAGAGGTGGGACTCGTGGATTAGAAGCAGTTGTTTGGTGAATAGCGTTAATTAGTGGGACGCCCGGCCTCGGTGAGGCCGGGCGTTTTTTTAGTGGCAGGCAGAATGAGTGGAAACGTAGTTGCGGCGAAATTCAACGAATTCAGTTTATGGTTCGTTATCTACATTTTCTACCATGTTTCACGGCGTTCAAGAGAAATTCCATTTTGATCTCCAATATGCTCGATTGCTTGAATAAGTTCGATATACTCGTGCTTGGTT
>JBIKMR010000140.1:0-10958 GCA_044359155.1 Candidatus Hydrogenedentales bacterium
CTGAACTGGTGCTGGAAGACCTGGGTGTTCAGGCGGTATTCGCCCCGGTGGAAGCGCACGCGCTGCAAGCTGGGCAAGCATTGGAGATTGCGATATCCGGCAAGCGCATCGGACTGTTGGGCAAAGTCGCGCCGAGCGTGGCCAAGGGTTTCGATATTGACAAGCCCGTGTACGTGCTCACCCTCACGCTCGACTCGCTTCTCCATACCGCGCGCCACACGGCGGAAGCGCAGGACATTTCCCCCTTCCCCGCCAGCGTGCGCGATCTTGCCGTAGTGGTAGACCGCGACCTCAAGGCGGGCGATCTGGTGAACAGCGCGCAGAAGGCGGGCGGCAACCTGCTGCAACAGGTGCAGGTGCTCGACGTGTATACCGGCAAGAACGTGGCCGAGGACAAGAAGAGCGTGGCCCTGCGTCTTACGCTGCAATCCTTCGACGCCACCCTGACCGACGAGAAGATTGAAAAGGTCTGCTCGAAAATCATCAAGACCCTCGAGCACAACTTCAGCGCCAGCCTGCGATGAACCCACTAGTGCAGGCCCAGCTCAACCGGTTGCGGGGAAACATTCACACCCTGCAAAAGCGCCACGAGGAAACCCTCGCGGCGCTGGCGGACGAGAAGGAGTTGAGCAGCCAACGCCAGCGCACCATCGTTCAGCAACGCCGCGACCGCGCCACGCTGGAGCAGAACGAGGAAGGCTTCGGCGAACTGCAACAGCGCGTGGCCGAGTTGGAGGAAACCCAGGTAGCCCTGCGTGAGCACGCCACCAAGATGGCCAGCCTAGCTGCAGCCCTGGCAGAAAGTCTGGAACAATGAAGCCGGGCGATGCGCTCCGCATAGGAACCACCCCCGTCGCGATACCCACCGGGGTGCGCCCTGCCTTGGCGGAAGAAATCGCCGCGCGCGTGGCCAGCCGCCTGAAGGAAATCGAGACCCAGTCCAACCGTGTGGATACCCAAGGCCATGCCATACAGCTGGCATTCGAGTATGCCTTGAAGATGCAGCAACTGGCAGAGTCACACGACCAGCAATCCGCCGACGTGGTAAAGGCCATTGCCGAGCTTAACGATGCCCTGGAAACTAAGCTCAACCAGCCGCCACCCACGCCGCCTACCGGCAACACCACCCGCTTTCCCCGCAGCGCCTAGCGATCTACCACTTGCAAAACTCCTCCCTAAAGATTCTGATTCTGGACCCCCACCTGGGCGGCGGGGGACAGGTGCGCTATGTGGTATCCCTCGCCGAGCGCTTTCTCGCATGGGGGCACCGCGTGGTGGTGGGGTGCAAACCGGGCAGCGTGTTGGCGCGGCGCGCGGCAGAAGCCGGGGCCGAGGTGGTGGACGAATTCGCGTTCGCTCGCGGCGTGCGTCTGGGCGGTTGGATGCGGGACATAGCCCTGTTGTGCAAGCTGGTGCGCGAGGGCGGTTTCGATATCGTCCATGTGAATGGCTCGCAAGACCACTGGGTCGCTGCCTTTGCGCGGGCGCTGGGCGGGCTGCCTGTTCCCCTTTTGCGCACGCGACACAACACCTACAAGGTGCCGGTCCACGTTGCCAATCGCCTGTTGAATCGAACCCTCACCGATTTCCAGATTTGCGTCTGCGAAGAAGTCCGCCGCGCCCTGGCCGCCCTGCCCGTGTTTGACGCCAGCCGCATGGCGGCGATACACAACGGGGTGGCCCCGGTGTTGTACCAGCCGGATGCAGAGGCGCGCGCATCGGCACGCGCAGAGTTTGGCTATGCCGATGCCGACTTCGTCTTCGGCATTGCCGCCCGCCTGAACAAGGCCAAAGGGCATGAGTTTCTGTTTCGCGCTGCCGCCCTCTTGCACCGCGACTTCCCCCAGATGCGCCTGTTGCTGCTGGGCGAGGGCGAACGCGAAACGCCGCTGCGCGCCTTGGCCGCCGAGCTGGGCATTGAGCAGGTTGTGCATTTCGCGGGATTCCGTGAAGACGTCCCCCGATGCACGCAGGCCTTCGATGTAGGCGCATTGACTTCCATAGATTGCGACACCTCCTCCTTCAGCCTGAAAGAAGAAATGGCAGCGGGCAAGCCCATCGTATGCAGCGACTATGGCGGACTGAAGGAGATCGTCACCGATGGCGTCGAGGGGCGCGTGGTGCCTGCGGGCACGCACGAACCTTTGGCCGCCGCCATGCGGGCGCTGATGGAACAGCCCGACCTCTGCGCGCAGTATGGTGCCGCCGGGCGCGAGCGCGTGATGCAGGAATTCTCGCTGGACGCCTTCGCGTCGCGCACGCTGGCGATATACCAGCAAGTCATCGAGGCCCGCCATGCGCGTACTGCATCTTGACGAACAGACCGGCTGGCGTGGGGGAGAGCTCCAGGCCAGTTGGCTGATGCAGGGTCTGGTGCGGCGCGGCCATCAGGTGTGGCTAGCCGGGCGACCCGGCAGTCGCTTTCTGGAAGACCCCCACGGTGGCGCGGAGATAACCCGCATTGCCCTTCCGCTGCGCTCGGAACTGGATATCGGCAGCGCATGGCGGCTCGCGCGCCTCGTCCGCGAAGAGCGCATCGACATAGTCCACGCGCACACCAGCCACATGCACAGCTTGGCCTGCCTCGTCCGTATGCTGGCGCCGGGGGTAAAGGTGGTGGCGCACCGCCGCGTCAGCTTTCCTCCCAAGCGCGATCCGCTCAACCGGATGAAGTACCGCGGGCCCGACCGCATCGTGTGCGTGTCAGGTCGCGTGCGCGAAGTGCTGCTCGAATACGGCCTGCCTCCGCAACAACTGACGCTGGTATACAGCGCGGTGGATGCCGCGCGGCTGCAAGTTCCCCCAGCGGACCGCGCCTCGCTGGGCGTGCAACCGGGCGAACGAATGCTCTTCAGCGCAGGCGCGCTGGTGGATCAAAAAGACCACGCCACCCTGCTGGATGCGTTCAAGATGGTCTTGAAGGAACAGCCCGCGTGTCGATTGATCCTCGCGGGCGAAGGCAGCTTGCGGGCAACGCTGGAAGCCAAGGTCGCCACGTTGGGAATCGCGGACCACGTCGTATTTCTCGGCCAGCGAAGCGACGTCCCCGCCATCACCCGCGCCGCCGACCTCTACGTTTCCTCCAGCCTCTCCGAAGGACTTGGCACCTCCGTACTCGAAGCCCTGGGTAGCGGCACCCCGGTAGTCGCCACCAGCGCAGGCGGCGTGGGGGAGATGGTCATCAACAACCAGACCGGTCGCTTGGTCCCTACCGCCAACCCCGCCGCCCTAGCCGAAGCCATGCTCGACGCCCTCTGCCAACCCGAAGAATCCCAACGCATGGCCTCCAACAGCAAGCGCCTGGTCGAAGATCAATTCGGCGTAGACCGCATGGTCGAGGGGAATATCGCGGTGTATGGGGAGTTGGTGGTGTAGGGATCATCTAGAGCGCATGTTGGAATATCGGTAGTAGGCGGAGTAAATGAGGTCGCCAAAACGGTCCTCATATGTTCCGCGACCGTAGCCGAATTCCGCACACGAGTTGTCCGGGCAGTACACCAGAAGCGCTCCCGAGTCCCACCAGAGATAGCCACGCATGAAAACCACAAAGGAATCCGGCTCATTACCACCCGGCTGTATTTCGTAGTCCGGCAATTTCGCAATCAATGGACGGCGCGGCAATGTTGGGTACTGGGTTCGCAGTTCATCAATATCTTCCGGGAAGGTTCCATGTTGGAGTTTCCATTCCCTCACGGCCTTTTCTACCACGGCCAAGTCTGACGAAATCTGCGCGGCATTTCGCTCGAATCCTGAATAGTCGATATCGCGCATCGTGGCGGGTATGCTTGCATAGGCTGGGCATAGCACCAAGAGCACAATGCAGGCCCTGACGTAAACGGTCTTCATCGGCTTGCCAATCAGTTTGTAGATGATCGCAGCCACAAGGTGCGCGAATGCCGGTATGAGCAAAACCACCGTACCAAAGCCGAGCATCTGCAAAACGGTAAGCAGGCGAATATGCCACCCATGCAGGGCGCGCAGCGTGCCATCCGGGTCGGCAGTGGTGGGTATCTGCCACCAAAGCGGGAAAAGGAGAATGGGCAAAAGGGCGAGTGGTATTAGAAGGAGAGGCCAGAGCCAGCGTAGGATGCGTAGCACAGCCTCAGTCGTCATGGCGAGATTAACCGAAGCTTCGGGAAGTAGGTCTGGAATCGTGCTACATCCCGAGTCAGCAGCGGAACATCAAGCACCGCCGCATGGGCACCAATAAAGAAATCCGCAAGGGGAGTGGTCTTCTGCCCGCCGCGCCTACGGTAGGCTATGTGACACTTCCCTGCCAGAAACGCAGCCTCACGAGGGATGGGCTCGTATTGAAAAACTTCTTCTGGGAAGATGTCTTGAAGCGATTCGAGCGTCTCCACCTGCGCCGAGACTTCAGCATAGATGACCGCGTTGAGAAGAATAAAGCCAGACTCGGCAGCGTGCTCAAGAGCGCGGGTGGACCAAGCACCCCAAGTAGGGTCGTTCGACAACACATCAAAGTAGATACAGCTGTCCACCATGACGCGCATTAGGCATCACTCCGGGTAAGCGCGAGGAGTTCGTCGGTGCTCATCCCCAGCTTTCCTTGACCGGCCATGCGCTCAACAATGGCTTTCCCCCGGCCAGAATTGCCCGTCTTCTCAATGACCAAGCGCCCATCCTTAGCGCGTATGGCTACTTCACAGCCGGGAATGATTCCAAACTCTTCCCTTAGTTCTTGGGGAATGGTAACTTGACCCTTCGTGGAAACACGCATGGCAAGACTCCTAGGTTAAATTCCTACCGGTAAGAGTTTAACTTACTTCGCAAACGAAGACAAAGCATGGGATGTTGGCTTATATCCTGCTCTGTCCCGCGCGCGAGAGCGCGATGCGGACCTGGTCGCAGTCGTGGAAGCGTTGCTCGGGGCGCTTGGCCATGAGCTTGAGGACGATCTCGCCGATGTCTCGGGGGCAGGCGGGGTTGAGTTCGTTGGGGTTCTGCGGCATCAGGGCCAGATGCATCTGGTAGAGCTTGGGCAGGTTGTCCGCCACGAAGGGGAAACGCTCGGCAAACAGCATGTAGAGCGCCACGCCGAGGGCGTACTGGTCCACTTTGTTGGTCGGCTTCTCGCGCCGCAGCACTTCGGGCGCCACGAACATGGGGGTGACTTGCTCAGCGATTTTTCCGCCCAGCAATTCCAGCAGGAAGTTGCTGCCGTAGAGCGAGAAGTCCGCCACCTTGGCCACGCCGCGCCGGTTGAAGAGCACGTTCGCGGGCTTGAAATCGTGGTGGATGCAGCCCTGATCGTGCAGGTATTGCAGGCCGCTGCACACCTGCTGCGCAATGCTGTTGCGTTCCTGCAATTTGAAGGGGCGGTTCTTCAAATACCAGTTCAGGTTCGGCCCATCCACATATTCCATCACCATGCAGATGCCATCGTTCTTGGGGTCGCTGTCCAGAAAGTCGAAGATTCGCACCACGTTCACATGGTTCAGTTTCTTGAATTTCTTCACGCTTCCCTTCAAATCGCGCAAGTGCATGGGGTTGCGGAAGAAGTTCTCGTGGAACCGCTTGATGGCGTAGACCTCGCCCTTCGCAGGGTCCACGCCGCGATACACCACGCCGGTGCCGCCCTGCCCCAGGATGCGGTCCACCTTGAAGTTATACAGCGTGGGGCGGTCTGCACTGCGGAATTCAGGTTCCATGGCTGCTCACCTAGCCCTTACGGTAAGGGCATTTCCAGGTCGAGTTCAATGGCGGGCGCGTCTGCCCAGACGCCGTCGAGATCGTAGAACTCGCGCGGGTCTTTCCGGAACAGGTGAACGATGATGTCGTTGTAGTCCAGCAGCACCCACCCGCCGTGGAAGTCGCCTTCCGTGCGCAATATGCCCACGCCCACTTCGCGCATTCCCTCGCGGATGCTGTTCATCACCGCCTTCATCTGCGGGTCGCTGTTCACCGTGAGAATGATGAAGCAATCGGCCACGGCGGTAAGGCCCTGCACATCATACCCGCGAATGTTCTCCGCCTTCTTCTCATCCGCCAACGACGCGATACGCCGGGCATTCGCCAAATAAGGCTTGCCGTCGGTGTCCGCTTTATGTTTCAGCACGATAGCCACGATAGGTTCCGTTCGCTTTTTTATCCGGCGTTCAATTGCCGCACTAGAATGTCATTCACAATCTGGGGGTTGGCCTTGCCCCGGCTCGCCTTCATCACCTGCCCCACCAAAAAGCCCATCACCTGCTGCTTGCCCGCACGGTATTGCTCCACCTGCGACCCGTTCTGCGCCAGCACATCCGCCACAATCTTCTCCAGTTCCGAGGTGTCGGATATCTGGACCAGCCCCTTCTCCTCGACGATTATCTTGGGCGCCTTGCCCGTGGCAAACATGTCCACAAGGATTTCCTTGCCAATCTTTCCACTGATTGTACCATCTTCGATGAGCGCAATCATTGCTGCAAGATGCTCGGCGCTCACCTTGCAGTCCTCAATCTCCAGCTTGCCCTCCGTCAACAGCGCCTGCAAGTCGCCCATAATCCAGTTGGCGGTCTTCTTCGCGTCCGCCCCGTGGGTCACCACCGCCTCGGCATAATCCGCAATCGCGCGCGTCTGAGTGAGCACGTTGGCGTCATACGCAGACAGGCCATACTGCGATTCAAACCGCGCCTTGCGTGCCATGGGCAGTTCGGGCAGGCGCTCGCGCAGTTCGTTCTCCCACGCCTCATCCACCACAATCGGCACCAGGTCCGGGTCGGGGAAGTAACGGTAATCGTGAGCCGATTCCTTGGTGCGCTGCATGAAGGTGATGCCCTTGTCGGCATCCCACCCGCGCGTTTCCTGCACCAGCGTGCCGCCCTCGTTGATCACCTTAATCTGCCGCTTAACTTCATAGTCGATGGCTTTCTGCACGCCGGAGAACGAGGCCACATTCTTCACTTCGGTCTTAATTCCGAAGGCTTCCGTGCCCTTGGGGCGCACGCTGATGTTGGCCTCGGCCCGCAGCGAACCCTCTTCCATGTTGCAATCGCTCACGCCGAGATACAGCAGCATCTGCTTCAGCGCGGTGAGGTAGGCATAGGCCTCCTCCGCACTGCGGATGTCTGGCTCGGTCACGATCTCCAGCAGCGGAATGCCGCAGCGGTTGAAGTCTACCCCGCTGAATCCGCCGCCGATTTCGTGCGTGTTGCTCGCGGTGTCTTCTTCCAGGTGCGCCCGCGTAATGCCAATGCGCTTCTTCACGCCGTCCACTTCAATCTCAATCGAGCCATTCGCGCAGAGCGGTAAATCGTATTGGCTGATCTGGTAATTCTTGGCAAGGTCCGGGTAGAAATAGTTCTTCCGGTCCATCTTGCTCCAGCGCGATATCTGGCAATCCAGTGCCAGCCCCACCATCACAGAATACTCCACCGCTTTCTTGTTCAACACCGGCAGCGTGCCGGGCAGCCCAAGGCTCAGCGGGCACACGTTGGTGTTGGGCTCCGCATGAAAGTTCGTGCTCGTGGGGCAGAAGACCTTAGACGCGGTCTTCAGCTGCACATGCACTTCCATGCCCACAATCGTTTCAAATTCAGTGCTCATGGTGTCGCGCCCTTATACGGCGGAAGCAAGGCCAAGGCTCACGCCCGACCGTTGCTCGTAGGTATACGCCGCCCGCAGCAGCGTGGCTTCGTCAAACACTTTTCCCATCAATTGGAACCCAATCGGCAGGCCGTCCTTGCTCAGGCCGCACGGCACCGAAATGCCCGGCCCGCCATACAGGTTCAGCGATATGGTGTAGATGTCGCTCAGGTACATCTCCAGCGGATTGTCCGTCTTCTCGCCAAACTTGAACGCGGGCGACGGCACCGTGGGCGTGGCGATCAAGTCGCATTGCTCATAGGCGCGGTCGAAGTCCTGCTTGATCAACGCCCGCACTTTCTGTGCCTTCAGGTAATAGGCATCGTAATACCCGCTGGAAAGCGCATACGTGCCCAGCATGATGCGGCGCTTCACTTCTTCGCCGAAGCCCTCCGTTTTCGAGAGCACATACATGGACTTCGTGTCCCGCGCATCGGGGTGGCGGAAGCCATAGCGCACGCCGTCAAAGCGGGCCAGGTTCGCGCTCGCCTCCGCCGTGCAGATGATGTAATACACCGCAACTGCATACTCGGTGTGGGGGAGGGAGACCTCGACCACCGTGGCCCCGGCGTCTTTCAATACCTCGATAGCCGTCGTCACCGATGCGCGGACTTCTTCGCCCAGCGCATCGCTGAAGTATTCCTTCGGTAGCCCCACGCGCAGGCCCTTCACGTCAGTGGTCAGGCACTGCGTAAAGTCCGGCACCGCCAGCGGGGCGCTGGTCGAGTCGCGTCGGTCGTGGCCGCAGATGGCGTTCAACGTCAGCGCCATGTCGCGCACGTCTTTGCTGAAGGGCCCCACCTGGTCGAGCGACGAGGCAAAGGCCACTAAGCCCCAACGCGACACGCGGCCATAGGTCGGCTTCATACCCACCACGCCGCAAAGCGCGGCAGGCTGGCGAATCGAACCGCCAGTGTCGCTGCCCAGGGTGATGGCGCATTCGCGCGCGGCAACCGCCGCCGCCGAACCACCGCTCGATCCCCCCGGCACGCACTCCAGGTTCCACGGGTTGTGCGTCACATGGGTGCTGCTGTTCTCGGTGGACGAGCCCATGGCGTATTCGTCCATGTTCAGCTTGCCCATGAACACCGCGCCCTGCGCTTGCAACTTCTCCACGCAGGTCGCGTCAAAGGGGCTTTGGTAGCCCCGCAATATCTTCGAGCTGCACGTCGTCGTGCCCTCGCGGGTACACAGCACATCCTTCAGCCCCACGGGCACGCCCGCCAGGGGGCCGGGGTTCTCGCCCCGTGCGATGCTCTGGTCCACGGCATCCGCGCTTCGCGTTGCCGCGTCGGCCCAGACTTCGTTGAACGCCATCACCTTGCCCTCGACCGCAGCAATGCGGTCCAGGTGCTGGCGCGTCACCTCGGCAGCGGAAACATCTTTCTTCAGCACGGCCTCGCGTATCGCAAAGGCGGTGGCTTGTGTCCAATCGTGGCTCATGGCTACTCCGACCCGCCCAAAATCTGCGGCACAAGGAAATACTCGCCATCGGTATTCGGGGCATTCTTCAGCGCATCCTCGCGCGACAGCCCCGGCTCGACAACGTCGTCCCGGAAAACGTTCGTCAACTGCATGGCGTGCATCATAGGCTCAACGTTCGCCGTGTCCAGCTCGTTCAGCTTCTCGATATACCCCAAAATATCGCCCAACTCTCGCACCAGGCGCTCTTTCGCGGCATCATCTAGCTGCAACTGGGCAAGCCCCGCCACATATTCCACATCGGCTTTGGTAATCTGGCTCATGAATACAGTCCCGTCCCCTTGATTTATAGGGGGATTTCGCGCAAGTCTAGCACATCGAAAACGAGAAGAGCCACAAGGGGGCGCAATGGATGTCATGAACGCAAAGGAAATGTCCAGATGATTCGTACGCTTGGAACCTTCACCCGCCTCGTGGCTGTCGCCACCTTTGGACTTACCATCATGCATACCATTCATGCACATGCTGCATCTGACTTCCCCCCCTTTGACGCCCTGCCCGAGGTGAAGTCCCTGCCGGACCCCTTCACCATGCTGAACGGCTCGCCCGTGGTCACCGCGCAGGATTGGCGCGAGAAGCGTCGCCCGGAGTTGGTGAGGCTGATTCAGCATTACCAATATGGCTTTGCTCCCGAGCCGGACTCGATTGACGTGCGCGAGGAAGCGCCGGTGGCCACGGTGATGGGGGGGAAGGCGAAGCTGTATCAATACGAGCTGGCGATAGTGGGCCTGCCGGAAACGGCCCCGCGTATTCACATGGCGCTGTTTGTGCCTGCGTCGTCCACGGGCAAAGCCCCCGTGTTCCTTGGTATCAACGACGAGGGGAATCATGCCGTGGTTCCAGACGAGGCGGTGGTAGTGTCGCCGGGGGTGTTTTACAAAGACGACCCCGTGGCGCGTGGTGCACGTGCGGAATTCTGGTGCGTGGAATACCTGATAGACCGGGGCTATGCCTTTGCCACCTTCCGCGAGACCGATCTGGACCCCGACATGAACGACTTCACGGACGGCATCCACGCGCAATACCCCAACCTGCCGTGGACAGCAGCGCACCGTTGGGGCACCATCCGCTCGTGGGCGTGGGGATTCCACCGTTGCGTGGATGTGCTGGTGACGCTGCCCACGGTGGACCCCGCGAAGATAGCAGTCATCGGCCACAGCCGCCGGGGGAAAACGGCGCTGTTGGCCGCCGCGCTGGATGAGCGTATCGCCCTCTGCGTGCCCCACCAATCTGGCACGGGCGGCTGCGCCCTGTCGCGCGACAACGATCAGGAAACCGTGAAGCGCATCAACACCAACTTCCCCCACTGGTTCAACGATGCCTTCCCCAACTTCAACGACAACGAGTCCCGCATCCCCTTCGACCAGCACCTGCTGATTGCGCTCGTTGCCCCGCGCGCCCTGCTCGACACCGAGGGAGCGCAAGACAAATGGGCCAACCCGCCCGCCGCCCTCCGCGCCATCGAGGCTGCCCGCCCCGTATGGGAAGTCCTCGGCGCACGCATGGGCGAAGGCCCCCTGCTCATCGAGTCCAACGCGGATGTGCAACCGGGTAAGGTCGGCCCACTACATCAACTCCGCCTCGACCACAAGCACACGCTGAACAAGGATTTCTGGGAGGGGATATTGAACTACGCGGATGTGGTGTTTGGGAACGCTAATTAATGCGGAAGGGCGCTACCAAAGATGTCACCCGATGTATCGGAGAAGATTGAGCCGGAGACTCAAACATTTTTGAACACGATTGGTAACCAGGTCCGTCAACATAAGAAGTTACTGGTTTGCGCTGCTATCGTGTCCTTCTCTCTTGTTCTGCTGCAAGCCACAGTATGGAGTATAGACGCACGTTTCGGGATGCCAATCTCCGTACTCCTATTTATCGTATGCTGGAGC
>JBIKMR010000390.1:0-3001 GCA_044359155.1 Candidatus Hydrogenedentales bacterium
AGACCCGATGTTTCAGACCACTTGGCAGAAGCACTCGACGTTAGATACACACACTTCACATTCCATGAGAAAAGTTTATATACCTTTATTAGGCGGTTCGAAGACACCACAGGGATTGGAGTCTGTGTTGGTTTGCCTTCTGATTACACCGCTGCCCCTGATCTCGTGATCGACCTGCAGGATTCGAGCCCACGCCAAATACTCGATGAAGTCATCCGGCAACGGCCTGACTTAACGTGGCAACCGCTAGGCGGCAATTTGGTCCGCCTACTGCCGATTGATGAGCATAGTGAAACTCGTATTCGGCTCGATTCCGATATCCTCAATCTTCCATTAGGTAAGCTCAAGCTTCAAGATGTAACCGGACTTGCTTTCCACAATGACTGCTCTCTAAAACTGATGGACATGACGGATAGCAGAATCTACGAACGACATTCTGATTTGTCGATATCCTTGGCCCAAGGTCAATACGAGTTAGAAGATATTCTAGATGCCTTCTGTCTAGCCGCTCTTCCAAACCTCGCGTGGGAGCAGGTTGGATTCTCATTCCAATTTATCTCCCTCATGTCGCTGAGAGACGTCGAGACGCAAGCGATGACCTCTTATCGTAAGTATCAGTCGGACCCCGAATTCGATATCCAACATGGGATCACGCTTTTGACACAGGCGATACGGGAATCACCTTATGCACGTGCACGAGTGAAAGCAGCGGGTGAGATAGGGCGGCTAATTGAGGCAACTGATCCATCTGCAGTTGCTAATCTCTACACCTATCTGATCGAGAATGACAGGGGCTGGAAGGATGCAGTTTATGCAAATCTGCATACTTCGAGAACACACGCTTGGATACTAAGTGATCGACGAATAGATGCTCGAGAGGCAGCACGGCGCGTTTATGAGCAAGCCGCCGGCGACTCAAACTCAACGCGCGGAATCGGACGATATCAGCTGGTCTTGGCGGAAAGCTCGGCGGTTACAGACATCGACTCTGCAGAGGCCAATCTCAGAGAGCTTGCTGAACGCTACCCCACGGACACAAGCCTCGCCGAAATGATTACAACTGCGATTCGTGAAATAGAAGTACTCCGTAAGAACTAACGTGGAATAGGCACGGGAATATCAGGGACGCACCACGAATTCTTTCCCTCATTACACTGCTCCTGTCCCGCGTCTGCGCGGGAGCCACGCCTAAGGCGGACAAGCCACGCCTGAGGCGGACAAGCGCCTGAAGATGCGTCACACCGGGGGACCGGTATAACGAGGGGGCATTTCGGTAGGGGCGATGTCCTCAGCGCCCTATTGGAATCGAAGCGCAAGGCTCCGTGAATTAGAGGTCCCTGGGGACAGGGACCCTACCTGGGCAGCCCCGGAGCGGGAAAACGAAGGAAGTGGAGACCTTCCTCCTTCGCTGAAGCTATGGAGGACAAGTCGGTCGGAACCCCGCGAGGCGCGGGGCCTCGAAGACTCGGGAGTGGCGCGGTCAGGAGACCGCGCCGCAACAAGAGGCCTGACAGAAACGAGGAAAATCTACGCTTGGCCGAAGTGTTCAGTCAGGAAGGCGAGGTCGAGCTCGGGGTATACCGGGAACTGGGCGAGGAGGTTGATGACGCGTTCGCGTGCGTCGGTGCAGGCGGCGGGGTCGAGGTCGTGCAGGCGCTTGCTGGGCTGGCCTGCGTTGGGGCCGCTGGCGATTAGTCCCGCCTTGGTGTTCTTCAGCACGAAGGAAATGATTCCGGCAATCTCTTGCATCTCGGCAGGCCCCATGCCGAGGGTGGTCATGGCGGGCGTGCCCACGCGCAGGCCGCTGGTAATCAGCGGGCCGTTCTCGTCGTAGGGCAGCGAGTTGAAGTTCAGGGTGATACCGCATTCGCGCAGCGCGCCGGCGGCCTGCCGCCCGGTAAGGCCGAGGCTCTTCGCCACGTTGATGAGCATGAGGTGGTTGTCGGTGCCGCCGGTGGCCACAATCAGTCCCTTCTCGACGCAGGCCTCCGCCAGCGCGCGCGCGTTGTCCACCACGCGCCGGGCGTACTGCTTGAACTCCGGGCGGTTCGCCTCGGTGAAGGCCACGGCCTTGGCAGCCATCACGTTGGGCAGCGGGCCGCCAATCACCAGCGGGCAGCCCTTGTCCACATACGCCGCGAATTCTTCCTTGCACAACACAATGCCGCCACGCGGCCCGCGCAGCGTCTTGTGCGTGGTGGACGTGACCACGTGGGCATGGGCGACGGGGTTGAAGTCTCCCTCGAACACGCCACCGGCCACGAGACCGGCGAAGTGCGCCATGTCCACCATCAGCACCGCGCCGCTCTTGTCGGCAATTTCGCGCATCCGGCGGAAGTCCACCTTGCGGGGATACGCGCTGTATCCCGCCAGCAGGATCAGCGGCTTCAGCTCGAGCGCCTGCGCTTCGATGGCGTCGTAATCCAGCAGCCCCGTCTCCCGGTTCACCGGGTAGCTGTACGCGTCAAACATCTTGGCGGAAACGTTGCGGCGGTAGCCGTGTGTCAAGTGTCCGCCCGAGTAATAGTCCATGCCCAGCAGCTTCTGGTTGCCCAGTTGCTGGCGGATGCTTTCCCAATCGGCGTGGCTCAACTTCGACACGTCCTTCTCGCCCAACTTCTCCACCGCAGGAACTTCCACCCGCGCCGTGAGAATGGCCCAGAAGGCGATCATGTTCGCGTCCGCGCCGCTGTGAGGCTGCACGTACGCGTGCTCCGCGCCAAACAGCTTCTTTGCCTGCTCGCAGGCATAGGCCTCGATGCTGTCCACGTTGTCGCAGCCTTCGTAAAAGCGCGTGCCAGGAAAGCCCTCGGCGTACTTGTCCGTCAACAGGTTACCCATCGCCAACTGCGTGTTGATCGAGCAATAGTTCTCGCTGGCAATCAGCTTTAGGTACGTGCGCTGGTCGGAAAGTTCCTGCACCACGCTGGCCGCCACGCCTGGCGCAACGTCTTTCACCATCTCCAAAGAAGCGATGTAAGCCACCACACCCGCGTCCACC
>JBIKMR010000141.1:0-10861 GCA_044359155.1 Candidatus Hydrogenedentales bacterium
GCACCTCGAAGGTGTTCTCGCGCACCACGCGGCGGACCGTATCAAAGAGGCGGTCGCCTGCGGCAATCATGCCACCGCACAACACCACCTTCTCCGGGTTCTGGTAATGGATGATGCTCACAATGCCCAGTGCCAGCCAGGTGGCAGTCTCCTCGAAGACCCATTGGGCAAAGGCATCGCCCGCCTCGACTTCTTCCGAAATCATTGCGCCAGTAATCTGGGACAGGTCGCCGCCGCAGCGTTCGCGCAGCGAGCTTTCCTTACCTGCTTCCAATCCCTCGACCGCCGTGCGCACCATGCCGGTCACGCTGGCGTAGGATTCCAGCGCGCCACGCGCCGGGCTGGTCGAGTCGCGCCCATAGCGGCAGACCACCAAGTGGCCAAGCTCGGCTGCCGTGCCGTCTGGCCCGCGCAACAACTTGCCAAACACAATCACGCCGCCACCCACGCCCGTGCCCAGCGTGAGCACGGCCATGTTTTCGGTGCCGCGCCCCGCGCCCATCCAGTATTCGCCATAACACGCGACGTTCGCGTCGTTGTCGATGTAGCAGGGAAAGCCCAAGCGCTGCTGCATCCCCTCGGCCAGCGGGACATTCTTCCAGCCGGGCAAGTTGGGGGGCGAATAGACCACGCCGGTCTGCCAGTTCATGGGGCCGGGCGCGCCAAAGCAGGCGGCAATCACGTCTTCGCGTGATTTGCCCGCCTGCGCCAAGGTCTCGTTCACGGCCAAGGCCATCGCGTCCATCACGGCTTCCGGCCCGGCGTTGGCATTGGTCGAGCGGGAATCCTTGGCAAGCAGCACGCGGTCTTCTGACACCACGGCTGTCTTGATGTTGGTGCCACCCAGATCGATACCGATTACAACTTTACTCATCTCAAAATTTCCTCAAAGAGAGCAGGACAAGAATTATTCGGAAGCTGCCGGACAGGAATCGTGAATGTAAATCTTTGCACGACGCAAGCGCTCGATGGCCTCGTCCTTGCCGAGCAATTCCATCAGCTCAAACAGGCCGGGCCCCACCGGCTTGCCGGTGAGAGACAGGCGCGCGGAGTGAATGAAGTTGCCCAATTGGTCACTGGTCTCTTCGACCAGTTTCTCGAAGGCGGCTTTCAGCGATTCTGCATTCCATGTATCCACCGCGTTTAGCGAAGACATCATCGCCTCGACCCGTTCGCCTGCGCCTTCCTTCTGCCACTGCTTGCGCACGGCCTTCTCATCGTAGGCGGAGATATCCTGAAAGAAGAAATCCGTGTAGTCCACAATCTGGTTCAGGGTGGCCACCTTCTCCTGGCAGATGCCTGCCATCTGGGTCAGCCACGCCTGTTCCTTGGTCGAGGTATCGAATCCCTCGCGATGGAGGATGGCCACCACGCGGTCGCGGAAATCCTCGACGGCCAAGCGACGGATGTGCTGGCCGTTCAGCCAGTCCAGCTTCTTGCGGTCAAAGCGGGCGGCAGACTTTCCCCAGCGGTCGATGGTGAAGATGCCCTTCAGTTCTTCCAGGGTGAACAGTTCGCGGCCCGCCTCGGCGGGCGTCCAGCCCAGCAGCGCCACGTAGTTGATCAGTGCCTCGGGCAGGTAGCCGTCGTCGCGCCAGTCCAGCACGTTGGCACCCTTCTCGCGCTTGCTGTATTTCTTGCCGGTCTCGTCCAGCACCATGGGCAGGTGAGCAAACTTGGGCGGTGCGCTGCCCAGCGCCTCGAAGAGCATGATGTGCCGGGCGGTATTGGTCAGGTGGTCGTCGCCGCGAATCACGTGGGTGATGCCCATGCCGATGTCGTCTGCCACAACCGCCAAATGGAAGATGGGATCGCCGTTCCCCTTGAGGATGACGAAGTCGTCGTATTCCTTGTTCTCGACGCGCACGTCGCCCTGCACAAGATCACGAATAATGGTCTCGCCCTCGGGCACACGGAAGCGGACCACATAGGGGGATTCGCCCATGGCGGCCACGCGCTCAGGGCTGGCGTCGCGCCAGATGCCCTCATAGCGCGGCGGGCGCTTTTCAGCAGCCGCCTGCTCGCGCATGGCCTCCAGCTCTTCCTTGGTGCAGAAGCACTTGTAGGCCTTGCCCTCGGCCAGCAGGCGGTGGGCCGCCTCAACGTGTAGGGCCTTGCGCTGCGACTGGCGGTAGGGAGCGCAGGGTCCACGCTCCGGCTCGGTACCAAACTCGGGGCCCTCGTCCCACGAAATGCCCAGCCAGTTAAAGCCCTCGCACATGGCCTGCACGAAGGCCTCGTCGGTGCGTTCCGCGTCGGTATCTTCCAGGCGCAGCACAAAGGTGCCGCCCTCGGTACGGGCAAAGAGCCAGTTGAAAAGGGCAATCTTGGCCGTTCCAATATGGAGAAAGCCGGACGGGGACGGGGCAATACGACAGCGTGCAATACTCATGGGGACTCCAGAAAGACAATGGCGCGATGCGCCTTGGAATGGCCCCAAGCATAACACGCCGCAAGGGCGGTCCTCACCTTGGCCTTAGGGTTCCAGCGTTGGGCAGGCCTCGGCGTGGTTCACCGGGTTGCAGCGGAACCCCTTGCCTTCAAAGGAAACTGTGTATCCCGTCTTCTCGTCCGGGTGGCCCGGTGGGAAATCGGTGCTAAGAATTTGTGCTCCAGATGCGAAGGCCGCTTTCAGGCGAACGCCGCCATCTTTGCCAGCGCGCTTGACCCCACTGTCAGCGCGGGTGCGCACGTAATACCCCGCCTTTACCCACTCAGGTATGCGGGGGTTTTCGGGGCCATCCGCCACGATGAAGGCGCTGTATGGCCGCCCCGGCTCGGAGCGGATAAAGCACGCGCGCCCTTCGAGCGAGGGGGCTCCCTCGATATAGAGGTCGCGCAGGCGTTCGTCTTCGTGGATGGCGAGCATAATCTTGCCGCGCGCTTCGGTAAGCAATGGCCAGTTGCCTGCCAGCACGGCGGCCTCCAAGGTCGGGTGGCTGCCGCGCACGAGGTCGGGGGTAATGAGCTGGTTCTCGGGAACCATCTCGCGCACCTCGGCATCCAGTTGCGCCAGCTTGCCCGCGTCCCAAGCACTCATGCCCTTGTGCCATGCGGCGTAGTCGTCTTTTATTTCCAAGAGCAGTGTGATGGGCAGGTGGTTGGGGTGCTCCTTGCTCCATGCCACCACGTTGGCGAGGCATTCCCGGAACAGGGGGCAGGTGGACCCTTGGTCCAACTGGGGCACGTGGAAGACATGTATTTTATCCTGCGTGTAATTCAGGTCAATCTCGAAGTTGCGCACCCCCGCGTCTAGCTGGGTTGGCAAGGGGGGATGGGTGTAGTCCCACCCTGCCGCCCCTTTATCAAACATCATCGCCGCCTTGATAAGCGTAGGGGACGGCGCAATGTGGTAGCTATTGTGTGTACCAATCACCTGCACCTGGTTCATGCGCGGGCCATCGTCGGCAACGGCAATACCCGCCAGCGCCAAGCCGACAACAACAAGAAGCCCATAAATCTTCATCGAAATTTCCTCCGGCGCATTGGACCACCCAAAGTTCTTTTCGGGTTCAGGCGCGTCACATCCCAAGAAGTAAACGGTATCGTAAACAGGTGCGAGACCGAGAGAGAGAATCCAAGGATGCGGTCTCTGCAAAATTATGGAAAGGCAATAAAGATGAACACGAAGACAATTATGAGCATTGCGCTGATTGGAGCCGCCGGCATCGGACTGACGGGCTGTCCAACGGCACCCGGCACCTATGCCATCTGGCTGGTGAACGCCAGCAATGATTTCACGGTGACCAACATCAAGGTGGCGGACTCAGTCTACCCGGAGAACGCGAGCGAATTTCCGGACGACATTCCCCCGAACACCACGCATGTGATTGACAACGTGCTGATGGGGGATCTGGAAGGCGTGCTTGCCGAAATTCAGCTGACCGGTGACAACGGTGACGAACTGCTCAACCTGGGCGATGCCACGGTGGAACTACCGGATCCCGTGGCCTCGGGCGACGTGTACGTAATCGTAGTGAGCGGGAACAACTCGTTGAACTTTGGCGCGGAGTATGTGCCTCTAGACGAGGAAAGCCAAGGCCGGCTGCTGACCAAGGGCATGTTGCCGCCTATCAAGTAGGCTTGGGGATAGACGTGTTTGACGTGGCGCGGCTACTGGCCGCGCCACACTCCTTTTACACCGGCTGGGTGTAGATCAACTCGGGCCCCTTGTAGGGATCGAAAATGGTGATGCCTGCATTCGAGAACAGGGCAGAGACGTTGGCGCCGCGTCCCTCGGAGAAGTGCTGCCAGTTGCGCAGGGCCACGGCGCGGGCGGTCTGCACCATGAGCACGGACAGGCGCGCTTCTTCTGCGGTGGGATAAGTGCCGCGCAGATCGTCGAGGCTCTTGCCGAGAAACTTCATCTCGGCCACCTTGAGCACGCAGGCCACGATGCTATCAACGCCGTATCCCACCAATGCGGTGGTACCATCGGCGCGCTTGACGTTTCGGGTGAAATGGGTATTGGCGGTGCGCGAGCCCTGCCCCGTTGCGGTGTATCGCAGGCCTCGGTATTGGCTGTCCGATTCGTACACGCCATCAGTGCCGCAGAGCATGGATTCCTGGTTCACCGCGCCCTCGAAGCCCTCGGGCATAATCCAGTTGTTGATGAAGTCGATGCTCATGCCGTTGTCGAAGGTCACCTTCACCTGTACCGCGTCGAAGGTGTCGATGCCATACTCGTTGAGCAGCTTGTGCTTTTGGCCCACGGCATAGAGCGAGACTGGCTTCACGCCGAAATAGGCCACGAAGAGATCGGTCCAATGGCAACCCACGTAGCTGAAGGGATCGCTGTTGGCGGCCCATTGCTGGAACACCTGGGTGCTCACCTCGAGCGGTTCTTCCAGCACGGCGCGCCCGTAGAGCGGCACGCCGATGCGGGACAACACGGTGTCGCGCAGGAAGAGGTGGTCGGGGTCGTAGCGCTTGTGCATGTCAACGCCGACCATCAAGCCCTTCTCGCGCGAGAGGCGCACAATTTCGTCCGCTTCGACGGCGTTGAGGGTCATGGGTTTTTCGGTGAGCACATGCACGCCGCGATGCAATGCCGCCATGATGGGCTCGGAATGCAGATGGTCCGGGGTGGCTACCGCCAATAGGTCGAGGTCGGGCGTTCCTTCAAGCAGGGGCGTCCAGGGTTCGGCTCCGTGGTACAGTGCAAAGTCCATGCCTCGTGCTGCAAACTCGGCCTTGCGCATCTGGCCGGACTGCTCCGTGCGAGTGGCCAAAGCAGCGAATTCTATCTCGACATCGGCAAGCTCTCGTGCCAGCGCGTCGTGCCCAATGCGGCCCAGCCATGGAGCGAGGCCGTGTTGCTGCAACTGGGCGTATACCGGCAGGTGCAGATCGCCGCCAAACATGCCCGCCCCTACCAGCCCAATTCGCAAACGCCGCGTGGTGCCCATGGCTATTTCTCCGCTGGAAGGATTTCGATGCGTATGATCCGCTTGGCTTCCTCGATGCGCTTGGTGAAGAACTCTCCCCGCTTCTGTTCCAACAGGCGCTCAGTTATCGCGGGGGCCAAGGTCTCTTGCGACATTTCGCCCGGCTCGTAGCGTGCATAAACCTTGATGATGTGCCAGCCCACGGAACTGCGGAAGGGCTCGGACAATTCGCCTATGGGGAGCGACATCATCTGCTGGCTCAACTCCGGCCCCACCAAACCGGGCACGGCCTCACGATATAGGCCGCCACGCTTGTTGCTGACAAGGTCAAGGGATACATCGTTGGCGACATCTTCAAAAGCCTCGCCGTCCACAATGCGCTGGCGCGCGGCTTCGGCCTTAGCCTTGGCCGCTTCCCATGCCACCTCGTCGGCGGCCTCCGGCATGATCAATATCTGCCCCACATCTGCCGTGGGGCTGGTGCGCTTGGCCTTGCCTTCCGCCTTCAACTGGTTGTACAGCGCGGTGATCTCCTCATCGCCCACCTTCAGGTCTGCGGTCTCTTGCAGGCGATACTTGTCCACCATCACGCGGTCACGCAGCTCGTCCATAAGGGTTTCTTGGGTCAGGCCCATGGATTCGAGGTAGGCTTCAAAGGCCTTATCATTGGGCACCTGCTCGCGCCCGCGATCATATTCCTCTTGCACCTCCTGCTGGGTCACCTCGATGCCGCTGTTCTTGGCAAGGATACGCAGCACGCGCGCGTTGATAAGCTCTTGCAACACCCGCCTGCGAAAGTTCACATCGGGCTGCACATTTCGCGAGGCTGGGCCCTGCATACGCCAGCGCATCATCACGTCGCGCTCGAAGGAGCGGGCGGTAATGGTGTGGTCTCCCACGCGGGCGATGACCTGATCCGGCTGCACCGTTGAAACTTGCGGCTGTTCCACGGGCTCGCCTGCGGTGGGTGCAGGCGGCGTGGGTGCGGGCGCTTCCTGCGCTCCGGCAAAGGGCGCGGCCAAGGCGACCAAACCGCACAACATGAATGTTGCCATTATTCGCAAAGGCATGACTACAAGCTCACTTTCTTGCCAGTCCGTGCGGACTCGTAAATCTTCTCAATAAGGGCGACAGCGTTGCGGCCTTCGCGGCCATTGATGGTGGGCGGCACGCCCTTCTTGATCGATTTTGCGAAATCTTCTATTTGTCTGCGGTGCCCTTCTGTCTTGAGCGAAGCCAGTGGGTCGGCTGCACCGGAACCCAGCGCGGACTCGCCACCGAGCGCCGCTTCAATGGCCTTGTCCTGCGGCTTGCGGTTCTTGAAGTTCCAGGCTACCAGCTTGCCGTCTTCGAGAATGGCGCTGCCCTCGGTGCCGTAGATTTCAATGCGGGCGGCATAACCGGGATAGGTGGCTGTGCTTCCCTCGATGCAGCCCATGGCCCCATTTCTGAACTCGAGCATGGCCATGGCCAGGTCTTCAACTTCCAAGCCGGTGTGTCCCACCAGGGCGGTGCGGGCGTACACGCTGCTCACCGGCCCCATGAACCATTGTAGAAGGTCAATGTAGTGGATGCCCTGGTTCATCAACGCACCGCCGCCGTCCAGCTTCCAGGTGCCGCGCCATGCGCCGCTGTCGTAATAGGCCTGCGAACGCCACCACTTGATGGCAGCGTCGCCAAGTATCAGCTTGCCAAAGCGCCCCTGTTCTATGGCCTTCTTCACCAGGATGGCGTCGTCGCTGAAGCGGCTCTGGAAGATGCAGCCGAGGGAAACCCCCGCCTTTTCCGTGGCCTTGATGATACGGTCGATACGCTTCGAGGTGACCTCGAGCGGCTTTTCGCTGAGGATATGCTTGCCAGCCGCTGCACAGGTTTCGGCCACTTCGGCCCGCATTCCGCTGGGAATGCAGATGCACACCGCGTGGAGGTCGTCCCGCTTGAGCATCTCGCGGTAGTCTTCATACGAGGCTGCGCCATATTGGTCTGCCAGACCCTTGGCATTGGCCAACCGCACATCCGACACGGCAACCAGCTTGGCTCCCCGCACCTGCGCAATTGCCGCCGCATGAACCGGCCCAATGTTCCCGCAACCTATGATTCCAAAGCCCACATTCGCCATGACTGAGAAGCCTCCATTGAGAGCAGGGAGCATAACATAGGGGGAGAGGGTGGGGGCCAGTAGGAGTTGTTAGTGGCCAGCCAAAGGTCGCCTCAACCCCGAGAACTTCCTATCGTCGGCCTACCTCTAATTGCCTTCTGCTTGCTCGCCAGAGATTATTTGCTGGACATGCTGAAGCAGCGCTTGCACGCCGTATAATGTCACTTCCCTTTCCACGGGCTGCTCATCTTTCTCGTCTTCATAACGAAACTCGACGGCATAAACGGAAAAGAGTTGATAGGCTCCAGAAGGTGGAAATATCTTGGCTCAGCCGGTCAAGCCGTGCAAGCAGGGCGCGCAAGTCATGCGTTCTCGGGGGCTGCTCATTGCAATGAAGCGTCCAAGCCTTCAAGGCTTTCTCTACCGCTTGTTGGCAGCAGAACCCGAATATGTAGTCCTCAAATTCCTGTACATCCTGCATTCGCTCGGCGGAGTGCAAGTCACGTAGGGCAAGCGCAAGGAAACCCTCGGGCGTGTCAGATATGCCCATACAGCACTTTGCCTTCGGCGACTAAGTTATGAACGAAGCCGTGGGGGCGGGTTCGCCGAGCATCAAACTCTGAGCGGCGATAGGCGAGGATGTCTATGGGAAAGAGAAAACTGCGCAGCGCCATAGTCATTGCGAGGCGCGCGTCATGCTTTGAGGCGAGGGAATCGGGAAGGACAATGGCGAGGTCAACGTCCGATGCGCTTCGGGCGTCGCCACGGGCATGGGAACCAAAAAGGATGATGGCTTCCGGATGCACTGCCTCGGCAATACAATCGCTCACCTCCCGAATGCGCGCCTCGGTGACTTCATCAAGTAAAGTTAGCTTGGCCATACCACCATGATTGCGCGTGCTCGCTGGTGGATGCAAACTGCATCCAGCTCGTGACCCCAATCTTCCCTTAATCTGCAATCATTCGTGGCTGACTCCCGCCCAATCTCCGGCTTTCCAGCCTTCCATATCCCTTAATTCCCACTCAAAGAAACCGCTAGACACGGGGCGGGGTCTATTTTATACTTATCGGTAGGTCGGGCGCATGAGCCGTACCGGACTGGGCCGGATGGCATCACACATACTTTGGAGGAATCCTCAATGGAAATCGGAGACGCAAAGAAGCAGGTATCCCTGGACGTGGCGGAAGATTCGCGCCAAGAAGACTGGGATGGTTCCAGCTTCGTGTCGGACCTTTTCGCTGGGGACTTCAATTGGAACGCCATTCATCCCTTCCCGCTTCAGTCGGCGGAAGAGAAGAAGATCGGCGATGACTACATTGCCAAGCTCAAGCCGGTTCTCGAACAGTACATCGACCCGAGCTTGGTGGACCGCACAGGCGATCTTCCCAAGGAAGCCATTCGCGCGCTTCAGGAAGTGGGTGCCTTCGGCCTGAAGATTGACAAGCAGTACGGCGGACTTGGCCTGAGCCAGGTGAATTACAGCCGCGTATGCGCCTACATCGGCAGCTATTGCGCCTCGACCGGCGCGTGGATTACCGCCCACCAGAGCATCGGTGTGGCCGGGCCGCTGAAGTATTTCGGCACGCAGGAGCAGAAGGACAAGTACCTTCCGCGTATTGCCAAGGGCGCGATTTCCGCCTTCGGCCTTACGGAACCCGGTGTGGGTTCTGACCCCGCCAAGATGACCACCTTTGCCGAGCCCACCGAGGACGGCAAGCACTACATCGTGAACGGCCAAAAGCTGTGGATTACCAACGGCCCGGTTTCCGAGATCATGATCCTGATGGCGCGCACGCCGGACAAGATTGTCAACGGCAAGGCCAAGCAGCAGATTACCTCCTTCATCTTCGAGACGGACACGCCCGGCTATGAAGTGGTACACCGCTGCGACTTCATGGGCATCCGTGGCATCCAGAACGGTCTGCTGAATTTCAAGGACGTGAAGATTCCCGCAGAGAACATCATCGGAAAGCCGGGCGACGGCTTGAAGATTGCACTGGTTACTCTTGTGAATGGTCGCCTTTCTATCCCCGCGACCGCTGGTGCGGGCGGCAAGAAGGCCATCACCTATGGCAGCAAGTGGGTGACGAAGCGCGAGCAGTGGGGCGCGCCGATTGGCAAGCACCAGAACACGGGCGCCAAGCTGGCCCGTATCGCCGCGAACACCTATGCGTCCGAAGCGATTACGTGGCTTTCGTGCGCGCTGGCCGACGGCCACAAGATGGACATCCGCATCGAGGCCGCCATGGCCAAGTATTTCTGCACCGAGGTTGGCTGCCAGAACGCGGACGACTTCCTGCAGATTCGCGGCGGACGCGGCTATGAAACCGCCGAGTCCCTCTCGGCACGCGGTGAAGACCCGGTGCCTGCAGAGCGCTTTGTGCGCGACGCGCGCATTGCCCGCATCGTGGAAGGCACCAGCGAAATCATGCGACTGTACATTGCCCGCGAGGCGATGGATACGCACGTGCGCCAGATCATGCCGTTCATGAAGAAGGGCGTGAACAAGGGCCAGCACTTCTTCAAGAGCTTCTTCCCCTTCTACGCCAAGTGGCTGCCCAAGCAGTACCTGCCTGCAGCTGGTGGCTACAAGGTGAACGAGCTCGACTCGCGTAACCAGGCCCACTTGTCCTTCATCGCCCGCAGCTCGAAGAAGCTGGCGCGCACGATGTTCTTCACCATGGTGAAGTACCAGCAGAAGCTCGAGCGCGAGCAGATCATCATGAGCAACTTCGTGGACATTGGCACCGACTTGTTTGCCATGGCGGCGGCGCTGTCCTATGCGGACGCCCATCTGGCCACCTGCGCGGACAAGGCTTCCATGCAGGACCTTGTGGACTTGTTCTGCTGCGATGCGCGTAAGCGGATTGAAGAGAATTTCCACGCCGTGAAGAACAACCACAATCAGAAGTACAACGCCATTGCCAAGCACGCGATGGCCGGCAAGTACGACTGGTGGTGCTCGGGCACCTACGAAGATGTGCCCCCCGGTTACATGAAGAACTTCAATTCCTCGATTGACGCCTTCAAGGCCCGCCACCCCGAGTGGATCATGCAGGCCCCGACGGAAGAAGAAGTGCTCGAGACTGCGGCGAAGTAACGCGACACCAAGCCAGAACCCCAGAGGGCGCGGACCGAATGGTCCGCGCCCTTTCAATTTTCAGCCAGGAAATTATAGCAAGCACGCCGCCTCACCACTCGCCACTCCCTCCCCCGCCTTCAGCATCTACGGGTCGCAAGGAAATGTAGATGGCTCCCTCGCGGACTTCGAGCGCATAGGGTCGCAGGCAGGTGGTGCTGCCCCAGAGGCATTCGCCGGTCTTGAGGTTGTATTTCCACCCGTGCCATGGGCAGGTGATCACGTCTCCGTGCAGC
>JBIKMR010000391.1:0-2975 GCA_044359155.1 Candidatus Hydrogenedentales bacterium
TGGGCTTCGCCGCCGGAAAGGGTGGTGGCGGATTGCCCAAGGGTGATGTAGCCCAGCCCTACCTGCATCAGGGTTTCGAGCGGGGTCTTGATGGAAGGGATGGCCTTGAAGAGTTCGAGCGCGTCCTCGACGGTGAGACCGAGAATCTCGGCGATGTTCTTTCCCTTGTAGCGCACTTCGAGCGTGTCGCGGTTGTAGCGCCCGCCCTTGCAAACGTCGCAGGGTACGTAGACGTCGGGCAGGAAGTGCATCTCGATGCGGTTCATGCCGTTGCCTTCGCAGGCCTCGCAGCGCCCGCCCTTCACGTTGAAGCTGAAGCGGCCCGGCTGATAGCCGCGCGCCCGCGCCTCGGGGGTCTTGGTGAACAGGTCGCGTATGTGTCCGAAGAGGTTGGTGTAAGTGGCGGGGTTCGAGCGGGGCGTGCGACCAATGGCGGATTGGTCGATGTCGATGATCTTGTCGATGTGGTCGAGCCCCTCGACGGCGGTGTGCAGGCCGGGCTTGGCGTTGGTGGTGTCGTGCAGGGCGCGCATCACGGCGGGGTAGAGCGTCTCGTTGACGAGGCTGGACTTGCCCGAGCCAGACACGCCGGTGACGCAGACGAAGAGACCGAGGGGAAAGGCAACGTCGATGTTCTTGAGGTTGTTGTGGCGCGCGCCGCGCACGACGATCTGGCGGCTGCCGGGCTCGCGGCGCTTTTCCGGCTGATACATCTTCAGCGCGCCAGAGAGGTATTGCCCGGTGAGAGAGGCCTTCACCTTGATGATCTGCTCGGGCGTGCCTTGGGCAACAATCTTGCCGCCATGAACGCCTGCGCCGGGGCCAAGGTCAAGTACGTGGTCGGCAGCGCGGATGGTGTCCTCGTCATGCTCGACCACGATGACCGTGTTGCCCAGGTGCTTCAGCCGCTGGAGCGTGCCGATAAGCTTGTCGTTGTCGCGCTGGTGCAGGCCGATGCTGGGCTCGTCGAGTACATAGAGCACCCCCGTGAGGCCAGAGCCAATCTGGCTGGCCAGGCGGATGCGCTGCGATTCGCCGCCGGAGAGCGTGCCCGCGTGGCGGTCGAGGGTGAGGTAATCCAACCCCACGCTGACGAGGAAGCCGAGGCGCTCGCGTATCTCCTTCACCACGCGTTCGGCGATGAGGGCCTTGTGTTTGTCGAGCTTGAGCTCGACCATGAAACGCTGGGCCTCGCCGATGGACATGGCCGTGAGGTCCATGATAGTGGCCCCGCCCACGCGCACGGTGCGGGCCTCGGCCTTCAGGCGCGAACCCCGGCAGGCGGAGCAAGGCTGGGCAGCCATGAACTCCTCAATCATTTCGCGCGCGCGTGCGGAGTCGGTTTCACGGTAACGGCGTTCGAGGTTGGGAATCACGCCCTCGAAGGGACGGCGGGATTCGTAGTTCATCTTCTGGCTTTCCAGCTTGAAGCCGATCTCTTCTTTGCCGGAGCCGTGGAGGATGATGTCGCGGAAGTGTTCGGGCAGTTGACGCCACGGGGTGTGGGGGTCCATGCCGTAGTGCGCGCACACGGAGCGGAGCGCGGCGCGGTACATGCCGTCGAGCATCCGCCTCATGCTCCACGGGCGGATGGCCCCATCGTAGATCGAGAGGAAGGGATCGGGGATGACCAGCTCGGGGTCCACCTGCATCACTTCACCGAGGCCTGTGCATTTGGGGCACGCGCCGTGCGGGCTATTGAAGGAGAAGAGCCTGGGCTCCAGCTCTTCAAAGCTGAGTCCACACTCGGGGCAGCCGAACTGTTCGCTCTGAAGCGTCTCCTCGATGGTGCCGTCGGGCAGTTGTTTCCATACGCGAATAAGGCCCTCGGCCAGCTTCAGGCAGGACTCGATGGAATCGGTGAGGCGGCGCTGCACCCCCTCCTTCACCACAAGGCGGTCCACCACCACGTCGATGTCGTGCTTGTTGTAGCGCTTGAGGTCGATCTCTTCATCCACCCCGCGCACTTCGCCATTCACGCGGACGCGCACGAAGCCCTGGCGCTTGATGTCCTCGAACAGTTTTTGATACGTGCCCTTGCGCTGGCGAATGAGCGGGGCCATCAACTGAATCTTGGTGCCCTCGGGCAGGCGCAGCACTTCGTCCACGATGTCCTGCGGGGTCTGGCGGGTGATCGGGCGCGAATACTTGTCGCACCAAGGCGTGCCCGCGCGGGCGAAGAGCACGCGGAGGTAGTCGTAGATCTCGGTGACCGTGCCCACGGTGGAGCGCGGGTTGCGGTGCGTCGTCTTCTGCTCGATGGATATCGCCGGGCTCAGGCCGTCGATGTGGTCTACGTCGGGCTTGTCCATCTGGTCGAGGAACTGCCGGGCGTAGGCGCTGAGGCTTTCCACATACCGGCGCTGGCCTTCGGCGTAGATGGTGTCGAAGGCAAGGCTCGACTTACCCGAACCGCTCAACCCCGTGATGACGATGAGCTTGTCGCGGGGTATTTCCAGGCTGAGGTTGTCGAGATTGTGCTCACGCGCGCCCTTGATGGCGATGACGTTCCGCGCCGGGAGGTCGATGGATTCCTTCGCCAACTTGGAAGACTTGGGTTTTGCTGGAGCTTTGGGCTTTGCTGGAGTCTTGGAAGGCTTGGGGGCCTGGGTAGCTTTCGGCGTCTGGATAGATTTCGGAGTCTTGGGGGGCATGGAGTACTTCCCGGCTGGTGGGCAATAACAGGCAAACACTGAATGATACGGGCAAGCGGGGCAGGGGCGCAATGGATACGCGGGGTTCCGCCATGGTGTATCATTAACGCTTTGCTGAAGGAAGCGTCATGTCACAACCGCAAGCTGGAACCGGGTGGCTCGCCCGTTTATTTCCTGTTGCGCTGGCCCTGCTGGGGCTGGCGGTGCTTGTGTTGCTGGTGTCGCCGGGCTCGGTGCGGCAGGCGTTGAGCGCAGGGCCGCTTTTGCTGGCGGGTTCGGGGCCGCTGCGGTTGGCCAGTTCGCTGCCCGACCGCGAGGCGC
>JBIKMR010000142.1:0-10819 GCA_044359155.1 Candidatus Hydrogenedentales bacterium
CTTTCAGAACTGGATGCCCTGCGCGAGCAGACCCGCGAAGAGCTGGCCTCCGCACGCCGCGAACTGGCCGCCCTGCGCTGGCACGTGGAAGCGCTTGCCCAGCGCATGGCCGACGGCGGCGAATCGCGCGAGGTGGCCGAGGCCCTTGCCGCATTGGCCACCCACGAGCCCGTTGTCGCAAGCACCGCCGCCGTGGAAGAAGAGCCGCAGCTGTTCGAGGAAGTGCAGGGATTTAACGAAGCGCATAAGGGCCGCGCCCTGCTGCGCGAAATCTCGCGACAATTAGCCGACACCAGCCGCACGCCCGAGGGCGGCGAAGCCTTCGAGTCCACCGCGCAATCTGACGGACCCCTCACGCGCGCCGTCGAGCAGGCGCTGTCGTGGGACGAGCCCGGCTACCCCACGTGAGCGCGCCCTCTTCCCCCGCAGACCCGGAATTCGTGGGCAACGTGTTGACCCTGTTCGAGGCGATACACCCGCTGGACCGCGTGCCCCGCGCGGGCTATGTGCTGCGTGGCGTGACCGAGCCGGAATCCGTCTCCGCGCATTCGCACTTCCTCGCCGTGCTCGTGCTGCTCTTTTGCGAGCGCTACCCGGCGGACTACGACCGGGGCCGCGCGCTGGCCATGGCCCTCGTGCATGACCTGCCCGAGGCCCGCCTCATGGACATTCCCATGCCCTATGCCGACGCCTACCTGAGCGATGCGAAGCACCGCGCAGAACAGGCGATAGCCGATGACCTGCTCGGCCCGTTGCCCGGTTCGCTGGCGCAACTGCACCAGGAATTCACCGACGCCGCCACCCCCGAGGCCCGCCTGCTGCGCGGGCTGGACAAGGCCCAGATGATGATCAAGGTGCTCTGCTACGACCGCGAACACCGGGGTCGCTTGGAAGAGTTTTGGATCAACCCAAAGAACTTCAACGACTTCGGCATCCCGGCGGTGTCTGCGCTCTTCGACGCCATCTGCGAACATGCAGGCCGCGAGCGGCCAAGGGCTTAACGCCCCATGCCCCCCAACGAAAACCCTCCCCGCCCCATTGTAACCGCCGCAGAAATGCGCGAGGCTGACCGCCGCTGCATCGAAGAGATCGGCATCCCCGGCGCGGTGTTAATGGACCACGCGGGCAAGGCCGTGTGGGACGTGGTGCAACCGATGGGCCAGCGAGTAGGAATCGTCTGCGGCAA
This sequence comes from Candidatus Hydrogenedentales bacterium, assembly GCA_044359155.1. Classification (GTDB taxonomy): domain Bacteria; phylum Hydrogenedentota; class Hydrogenedentia; order Hydrogenedentales; family JAEUWI01; genus WGMK01. The sequence goes on from JBIKMR010000142.1 coordinate 1,187, forward strand.
AGGCAACAACGGCGGCGACGGCTTCGTCGTTGCGCGATACGCCCTCCTCGCCGGGCGCGATGTACACTTGGTGCTGCTCGCCCCAGAAGCCACCATCACCGGCGACGCCCGCACCTTCCTCCTCGCCTACAAAAACCTCGGCGGTACCGTGGTCGTTGCCGAGAACGCCACACCCGTGGCCGCGCTTGCGGATTGCGACGTACTCGTAGACGCCATCCTCGGCACCGGAATCACTGGCGAAGTGCGCGGCCTACCCCGCGCCGCCATGGAAGCCTGGCCCCCCGTCCCCACCATCGCCATCGACCTCCCCTCCGGCCTCAACACCGACACCGGCCAACCCTGTGGCTGCGCAGTGCGCGCCGAGTTAACGGTCACCATTCAGTTCATGAAGGGAGGACTAACCTTGCCCGGCGCTGCCGCCTACACAGGCGAAGTAATCGTCGCGGATATTGGGATACCGGATTGCTGCCTGCCTCAAGCGTGAGCATGGTTTACGGATAACCCCCTCACCCCGCCTGAGGCGGGCAAGCCTAACCCTCTCCCCCTTCCAGGGGGAGAGGGGACCAGAGAAACAACTCGCACTCGACGCTGACAAAAGCGAACCTGGGAGCACAGCGCTTGTCCGCCTCTGGAGTGGCTACTGCGCAGCAAAGTAAGCAGCAAAGTCGTTGAGACCCACCTCAGGTCCCCTCGCCCCCTAGCAGGGGGAGAGGGTTAGGCTTGCCCGCCTCAGGCGGGGTGAGGGGGTTACCCACGATATTTGCAAGCGCTTCACCCCCACCTCCCATTCCCCCCTTTGCCTCTTCGCATTCCTTTGCGCCTTTGCATGAAATCCTCATCTTCGTTGTGGCATCACAATCATTGAAGGCGTAGACTAACGCCACCCTTATAGGAGAACCCTCATGCGAGCAATACCTATCGGCACACTTGCCTTCGCCCTGATTCTCGCAGGATGCGCCCACACCAGAATGGATGAGGCCCCCATCGCCACGCCTGTAGCGGAGCCAGAGGTTTTGCCTCCGATGATCTGCTCTTGTGGAGGACCCTATCTTCCCAACATCCAATTCGAGCGGGATTCACTCACTGTGAAAAATCCTGACTATCGGGCCACTTTAGATGGAGTTGCATCTGATCTCCAGAAGTGGCACCGCGATACGCTTGTATTGGAAGGCCACACCTGCGACATTGGCGACGAGGACTACAATCTACAACTTGGACTGAGACGCGCCCTTGTCGTTCACGACGACCTTATCTCCAAGGGGATTGCACCTGAGCGATTAAGTGTCCGCAGCCTTGGTGAGAGGGTTCCTGCAGTACCCAATGACGTAGAGCCTAATCGAGCGCTCAATCGACGAGTAATATTTAGGTTCTCGATGGGAGAATATTCAAAAGAGGAAGGTGTTGCGATTAACGGCAAGTAGGATGAGGAGACCTTCGGTCGCAAAAGTGGCGCGGTCTGAGACCACGCCACAACAAAGCACCAACTCCAAGTTGTTCCTCAGGTCCCCTCTCCACCTGGAAGGGGGAGAGGGTTAGGCTTGCCCGCCTCAGGCGGGGTGAGGGGGTTACCCACAATAGCTGCAAGTTAGTTGCTGCGTGCTCAGGCAGCGCAGTAGTCACGCCACGGCGTGACGCTCCCATTCCCCCTTTGCCTCTTCGCATTCCTTTGCGCCTTTGCATGAAATCTCCCCCAACCCCATCCCCACCTCATGCCCCTGCGCAGAATCCATCCTCGCCCTCATCGCACTTTGTAAAACTCAACCCATTGAATAACTGAATCATCCGCAACAACTCACTCAAACCAATCACCCAGTCCTGCACCACATAGTCCGAGCTGTGCGGCGTGCAGCTTTCATTTGCGCCAGCACCCGGCAGGTAACCGTCCTCGCTCGCTTCGGGCGTGGCGGCGCACTGGAAGCCTTCGCTGTTGTACAGCTGCACCACCCGCAGCAATTCCGTCAGGCTGATGCTGAAGTCCCCGTCCTGGTCGGCGGCGTGTGGCGTGGGCGGCACGATGGGGTTGGTATCGCGCTCGATGATGCCCACCAGCGTCGTGGTCTCCACCACGTCATTCCACAGCCCCGTGTTCTGCAACATCAGCACCGCGTCCTCACCGCCCGAATCGTTCGGTTCGTCGGTGTCCCAGTTTGTGTACAGCGCCAGCTCCTCATTCAGCCAAGCAAACGTGCCTTCAACCTCGCGGTCGTTGTACCCGATATACGCGCTGCCGCTTTCACTGATCAGGTTGTCCAACACCCACTGGTTTTCCAATGGGTTGTTGATGGTGGCCAGGTATCCGCCCGCGCATTCGGCCTGCGCCGCCGCGTCTTCATAGGTTAGCGCGTTGGTCAGCCGATAGTAGTGTCCGTTCGTGGGATTAAACACCCACCCTTCCTGCGGCGACCCGCAATACCGCACCACCAGCACGGGCCGGTTCGCCGGGTTCGTAGCCTCGCGCGAATCGTATCGCCGGGCAGACTTGTCGGTCGCCTCGTCGCCCAACAGCATCCAACCAAAGTTTGTCTCGGGGTGCGCCAGCCAATCGATCACGTCCAGCGCGATGTTGGTGCCGCTCCACGTATACAGCCCCGTGTCCCCCACGGGAATCGTGGCGCGCGCGCTGTTGATGAAATCCCCGCCCGGCGTGGCCCACAGCGCGCTGGGCGATGCCGTGTGTATCCATGTCACATCGCCCGCCTGTGCCGCTGCACCCGTACCGCCCGCGCCCGTTGCCGCCGTCGGCCCTTCGTTCCAGTCGCGCGTCACGCGATATATCGACTGCGTCGTGTCCGTGCCGCCCACGGGTATCTTGGTGCAACGCATCCGCAGTGACGCACTCAATACCTCCGCATCCGGCGGCAGTTCCCCAGCCACGTCGAAATACAAAAGCGCACGCCGGTCGGCAAACTCCGCGTTGTCGCCTGTGCGCCCAGCAAACAGGTTGCGCCCCGTGCCATTGGCCAGCGCGCCCGTCGCCTCTTCATACAGCGTCGCGTCGCGCGCCGGTTCAATCTCTATGGCCAGCCCCGCCTCATCGAGCGGCTGCTCGCCCTCGGGTATGTTGAACTCCTGCGACTCGTTCCCCAGCCCGGCTACAAGCTTGTAGATGTTCCCAAAGATGCTCACAACATACAGCTCGCCCACGCCATCCTCGCTAATCCCCACAATGCCACTGAGCAACTCATCCTCGAAATCCAAATCGCCCGTATATTCGCGCAACAGCGTGGCCGTGCCATTGTCCGGCACAAACGACAGCACCCGCGCAGACACATAATCCGCATAGATATACCGCCCCACAAGGCCCGGCATCGCGCTGCCGCGATACACTGCGCCCCCCGTCACGGACGAACCGAACTGTCGAAAGTTTTCGCGAATGGGAAACGAGACGCTGGCCTGCAAGTTGTCGCAGTCCTGCTGCGTTACCGCGTCAGTGTTGCAGCGTGTGCCCTCAAATATCGGCCAGCCATAGTTCTCGCCGCCCGTGCTTGCCGCCGGTTGATACCCGACCTTTTCATTCGCGTCCTGTCCGACATCGCCGAAATAGAATTCCCCCGTCACCCTATCGAAAGAAGAGCGGAACGGGTTGCGCAGGCCATAGGCCCAAATTTCAGGCAACACCCCCACGTCTCCTACAAAGGGATTGTCCGCAGGCACCGCATAGTTCAGGCCGGGATCCGTATTGTCCACGTCGATACGCAATATCTTCCCCAGCGGACTGCCCAAATCCTGTGCCGTGTCATAGGGATCATTGCAGCAGCCGCCGTCGCCAATGGGTATGTACAGGTATCCATCGTTCGGCGAGAACGCGATGCTGCCCCCATTATGATCGCCACCGGGTTGCACTGCCGTGAAGAGCACCAGCTCGGTTGCCGGGTCCGCCGTCACCGCCGTGGGCGGGTCGCCATTCACGGTAAAGCGCGATATCGTCGTCTCAATGGTCGCGCCGCCCTCGCCCGTGCGTCGCTGGTAGTTCAGGTAGAAGTAACCATTCGTCGCGTAATCCGGGTGATACGCCATGCCCAACAGGCCCAGCTCGCCATCACTGGCGACGCGATCAGTCAGGTCCGCAAAGGGCGTTTCTTGTTGCACGCCGTCAATGTAGAGCCGCATCACCCCGTTGCGTTGCAGCACCACCACCCGGCTGCCGTCTCCCGGCGGGCCGGTGAGCATCGTCGGTTCCGTGGCCTGCCCGAAAGATTGCAGGTCAAGGTAGGCGATATTGTCGTCCACCAGCTTGTACACCTTGCTCTTCGTCACGGCGTACACCTCGCCCTCGCCGTCTTCGGCAAAGGACGTGAGGCAGCACTTGAAGCCGACGGGGTTGAATATCTGCGTCAGGTCGCGCGCGGCCACCGTGGGCGGGTCGCCCGGCGTTACGCTCAGCATCGCCAACGACGCCGCTATGTAATCGCCAAACAGGTAGTTGCCTTGCAGCACGGGCAGCGCCGTACCGCGATAGCGATACCCCCCGGTTATTGCCTTGCCCTCGCCGTCGTGCGCGATGGTATAAATGGGAAAGGTCACCTGGTCTGCAATCGGCGCGCACTCTGCGGGGATGTTGCAATTGTTCCCCTCATACGCGCGCCACCCAAAGTTGCGCCCGCCCGCGTCGCCCGCCGCCACAAAGTTCACTTCCTCATAATCCTGCTGTCCCACGTCCGCCAGCCACAGGTCGCCCGTCAATCGGTCGAAGGAAAAGCGCCACGGGTTGCGCAGGCCGTAGTGCCAGATCAGGTCCAGCCCCGGCGTGTCGCCCACAAAGGGGTTGTCCGGTGGCGCAGTAAAGGGGCCGTCACCCGCCGTGTCCATCCGCAGCATCTTGCCGATGTACGTCTCAAGATTCTGGCTACGGTTCTCCGGGTCATACGCCGCGCCCCCATCGCCCAGTGCAAGGTACAAATACCCGTCTGGCCCAAAGGCGATCATGCCGCCGTTGTGGTTGTCATAAGGCTGATCCACCACCAGCCGCACCACCTCGCTCGTCGGGTCCGCCTCGTTCGAGGTAAGCGGGTCGCCCTGCACGCGGAACCGCGACACGACCGACTGGATTTGCTCGCCTTGGTCGCGGGTGTAGCTCACGTAGAAATAGCCGTTCGTCGCGAAGTTCGGATCAAAGGCCATGCCGAGCAGGCCGAGCTCCTGCTGGTCGTAGTTGGTCTCGTCCTGCAAGTCGATGAAGGGATCATCCAGCTTGCCGTCCGCGTCGGTGACTACATGGATAAGGCCATTCTGCGACACCACGAACAGGCGCGCAGCGTCCCCCGGCGGGGCCGTGGCATACAGCGCAGACGCAAAATCGCCCGGTATCCCTTGATACCACACGCCCGCAGACGCGCTGAATGTAGAGAGTGATACCGCCGCCATCACCAGCCGGAGGACAGACTTCAACAACATCGGCGTACTCCTGCCCGTGCCTTAGGTTCCCCCCGGAACCATCCAAGCGCCATCGCTTCTCCCGCGCGGAATGATACCATATCTCCCAAACCACCGGGACACATCCGCCCCATGAAACCATGGCTAATTGGCATCGACCTCGACCACACGCTCATCAGCTACGAGCGTGGCCTGCGCCGATGGGCAGCGCAGCTCGGCGTGCCCGCACCCGAGGGCGGCTCGCTCAAGGACGCCGTGCGCCGCCACTGCTGGGATTCCCCCGAAGGCGACACCGCATGGCAACGCGTACAGGCGGACATCTATGGCCACAGCATCCACGAGGCCGAACCCGCCGAGGGCGCGGAGGATTTCCTTGGCTGGCTGCAACAGATGGGCATACCCGCAGTCGTCGTAAGCCACAAGAGTGAATTCGCGGCCGCTTCACCGGAAGGTCCAAACCTGCGTGAGGCCGCATTGCAGTGGATGGATACGAACGGGTTGTTCGCTGAGTACACTGGACTATCGAGCCAGAAAGTCTACTTCGAATCTTCGCGCGCGGAGAAGGTGGACCGCATCGGAAAGCTGGGGTGTACTCACTTCATTGATGATTTGCCAGGGGTCTTCGCCGAGCCCCATTTCCCGCAAAGCACGCGCCAAGTGTTGTTTTCGGAAGCAAAAGGTTGGCGGACGGTTTCCGCCGAACTGTTCAACCCAGGCAATCCAGATTTCCTTCCGGCGATGTCGAGAGCGCTGGGTAGTGATCTTGAAACTGTCACCCGGCTCACCGGCGGTCGCAACAGCAGTGTGTGGCTGGCGACGGCGGGCAACGGAGAACGGTACGTACTAAAGCATTATCAAGACCTTGAACGGTGGGCGTGCGAAGTGCCGGCGCTTGCCTACTTCGAAACGCTGCAAATGGACTGCACCCCGCATTATATTTGCAAGGCATATTTGCCCGATATCCTCGCATTCGAATACATAGATGGATGCTCCCCGTTGCACAATATTGAAGCGGAAGACGTCGATGCTGCGGTTGCCTTTGTGGCCTCGACCAACGCCCCGGGCCCCTATTACCGAAAATGGCCGTATAACGCCAGGGAAGCGGAATTCTCGTTTCAAGGCGTAGCGCAACAGATATCAAAACGCTTGACAGCGCTCCTGAATACGGAAGAGCAAAGCGACTTGTATTCTGAAATGAAATGCTTTTGCTCGGGAAACATCAATTCATTACTTAGAGAACTCACTCACCAAGACGGGGAATTGATGGTTAACGAAGTATTGATGGAGCATCGCATCCTCAGCCCCTCCGACTTCGGATTCCACAACGCCATCCGCCGCCCTGACGGCTCGCTCGTCTTCATCGACTTTGAATACTTCGGCTGGGACGACCCGGCCAAGCTCGTCTCCGATTTCCTCTGGCACCCCGCCATGCAGCTCTCCGAGGCGCACAAGCAGCAGTTCGTCTCCGGCGTCGCCCGCGCGCTCAACAACCACGCCCTGCTTGCACAGCGCCTCCCCGTCGCCTATCCTCTCTACGGGGTGAAGTGGTGTACGATTCTGCTCAACGAATTCCTGCCCGAACACTGGGCCCGGCGCACCTTTGCGGGCGACACGCGCCCACGCGAAACCGTGCTCGCAGAGCAACTCCACAAGGCACGCACGCTGGCAGCGCGCATTGCCGATCTCAAGGGCGGGTTTCCCTATGAAGCCTAGCTCCTCTTCTCCCATCCGTCGCATCTGTCCCATCGGTCCCATTCTTAAGCGCGCCCACCCATGACCCCGCCCCTCGACACCCGCTCGCTCGACCTGCGCCGCGCCATTGTCGGCGTGCTTGCGCATTCACGGCGCGGCCACGTGGGCGCGGCCTTTTCGCTCGTCGAAATCCTCCGCGTCCTCTTCGACGACTTCCTTCGCTACGACCCCACCAACCCCAAATCTCCCGAGCGCGACCGCTTCATCCTCAGCAAGGGCCACGGCTGCCTTGCGCTCTACGTGCTACTGGCGGAGAAGGGCTTTTTCCCCCACGAAGAACTCGCCCGCTTCTGCGCGTTTGACGGCATACTCGGCGGACACCCTGACGCGCGCAAGGTACCCGGCGTGGAAACCTCCACCGGCAGCCTCGGCCATGGCCCGGCCTTTGGCGTGGGCATGGCGTTGGACGCGCGCATTCGCAAAGCCAGCCACCGCGTCGTCGTCGTTGTGGGCGATGGCGAATGCAACGAGGGCTCCGTCTGGGAAGCCGCCCTGCTCGCGGGCAAGCACAAGCTCGAAAACTACGTGGTGCTGGTGGACTACAATCACATGCAATCCTACGGCCCCGTGGACCAAGTGCAGCCGCTCGAACCTTTCGCCGACAAGTGGCGCGCCTTCGGCTTTGGCTGCGCCGAGGTGGACGGCCACGATGTGCCTGCCCTCCGCGCTGCCCTCACTGCCCTGCCCATCGAGCCGGGCAAGCCCTCCGCCCTCATCTGCCACACGGTCAAGGGCAAGGGCATCCCCTTCGCCGAGCAGAACGCCGACTGGCACCACAAGAACAAACTGACGGACGACGAACTCGAACGGCTCGCCGCCGCCCTGGCCACGCCATGAGGGCCGACGCGCTCAACACGGTCTACGAACTCGCCCGCGAAGACGACCGCGTCGTCTTCATAGGCTCTGATCTCGGCCCCGGCGTGCTGCGAAAATTCCGCGATGAGATGCCCGACCGCTTCTTCATGGAAGGGGTGAACGAGGCCGGCATCGTGGGCATGGCCGCCGGGCTGGCCGCCGAGGGCCGCGTGGTCTATATCAACACCATCGCCCCCTTCTTCACCCGCCGCGCCTGCGAACAGATCGCCATGGACGTCTGCCTGCACAACCTCGACGTGCGCCTCATCGCCAACGGCGGCGGGCTGGTCTATGCCCCCCTCGGCCCCACGCACATGGCTATTGAAGACTTGGCCGCCATGCGCCTGCTGCCCAACATGCGCGTGCTCGCCCCCGCAGACGCGCCCGAAATGCGCCGCCAGGTGCGCGCCCTCCGCGCCACGTCCGGCCCCGCCTACATCCGCGTGGGCAAGGGCAACGAACCCGATATCACCCCCGAGCACGAAGCCATGCTCGGCAAGGCCGTCCTGCTCCACGAAGGAAGCGACGCCCTGCTCGTCACCACCGGCGTCACCCTGCACACCGCCCTCGCCGCGCGCGACCTGCTCGGCGCCACCGGGCTAAGTGCCGCCATCCTGCATTGCCCTTGGCTCAAACCGCTCGACACCACCGCCATCGGCGCGCAGCTTCCCAACGTGCGGTGCATGGTCACTATCGAGGAACACGTTGCCGCTGGCGGCCTGGGCGGCGCGGTGGCCGAGTGGCTTTGCGAATCCCCCCACGCAGGCCTCCCCTTCCGCCGCGTGGCCCTGCCCGATTTCTTCCCCGACCACTACGGTTCGCAGGCCGACCTGATGCGCCTCTACGGCATCACCCCAGAAAACGTGGTCGCCACCGTAACCCGGATACTGGGGGCCTGACCATGGGCCAGCTACGCAACCTCATCACCCCCCTGCACACCCGCGCCACCCGCGACTACGCCGCCCGCATGGCCGACCAGAAAGTGCATTGCAGCGAAGTAGCCCGCCAATACGGACCCGACTATTGGGACGGCGACCGCCGCTACGGCTACGGCGGCTACCATTACGACGGGCGCTGGAAGCCCGTGGCGGAGCGCCTCATCGAGCACTACCAACTGCTCCCCAACGCCCGCATCCTCGACGTGGGCTGCGGCAAGGCGCACCTGCTCCACGAATTGAAACGCCTTCTGCCGCAGGCCGAAGTCGTCGGCTTTGATATTTCCAGCCATGGTATAGAGCACGCTCCCGAAGCCGTGCGCCCCGACCTCTTCCTCCACAACGCCGAGGCCCCTTTCCCCTATCCCGACCTGCACTTCGACCTCGCCCTATCAATCATGACGCTGCACAACCTCGAACTGCCGGGCCTCGTCTCGGCGGCTTCCGAGATGCAGCGCGTGGCCCGGCAGGGCTACATCGCCGTAGAGAGTTACCGAAACCCGGAAGAGTTGTATAATCTCCAATGTTGGGCGCTCACCTGCGAAAGCTTCCTGCGCCCGGATGAATGGGTGTGGCTCTTTGGGCAGGCGGGCTACACCGGCGATTACGAGTTCGCCTACTTCGAGTAACGCATGGACCTCCGCTATTCAAAGCTCAAGGTGTTTCACTACCCCGAGAAGCTCGCGTCGCTGGCGCGGGAATCCGATGAGATACGCCC
>JBIKMR010000143.1:0-10804 GCA_044359155.1 Candidatus Hydrogenedentales bacterium
AGGCTCTTCCAGCCTGCGAAATCGGGCTGGTCCACGCGCCCACCAACGGGCGGCAGGGGCGGGGCTTCGGCGTTGCGCCAGTCCACCTCCGCCATCACCGCGCCAATCTCGTCCACCTGCCGTTCCACGTCCACGCCGAGCTTGAGGTTGAGCGCGAGGTAGGTTCCCTTGCGGCGGCGCACCACCTCGAGCCGGGGCACGATGAAGCGGTATTGGGCGAAGCTCTTCCAGCGGTTGCCGAGGATGGGTCGGTTGTAAAAGCGGAAGCCGCCATAATAGCGCTGGCTGGGCCAGCGGTCGGTCATCATGCCGCGCGCCTGCTCGAATAGGGCGTATACGTCTTGCTCCCCGTGGGGTAACAACACGTCACAGTCGCCGACGGCCGCCATCTCGAATGCACCGCCACGGTCAGACCAAAAGTAGCGCGCCGCATGGTGTTGCGCCAACAGCCAGCCCAGGGGTTCGAGCGTGCCCACGGCCACCTCGACGCGCGACAACTGTGGCGCAGCAGGGGGCGCAGCGCGCAAGGCGGCAACCGCCGCTTCATACAGGCGGCGGGCGGCGGCTTCGGGGGCCAACGGCGGTGCGTCGGACATGCGGGTGTGGTGCTCCCTATCGATACGGTTGGGGCGGCTGGGTGTGCAGGGGGCATTCTATGCCACGGTTCGGAAACCCTGCAAACGCCCCCGGCGCGGCGTGCGTACAGGCCGGGTTCGTGTTAGGCTGGGGCGTTGGAGTTTGTATGCCATGCGCCATCCGCTGCTGCCCCTGTTCCCGTTGCAACTGGTCCTGTTTCCGGGCGAGTCGCTGAAGCTGCATATTTTCGAGCCGCGCTACAAACAACTGATAAACGAATGCGAGGTTACGGATAGCAGCTTTGGCATCCCCACGTATTTCGACAAGCGGGTGACGGAGTTCGGCTGCGAGGGCGTGGTGGCGGAAGTGTATGCCACGTATCCCTCGGGCGAGATGGACATACGGGTGAAAGGGCGGCGCGTGTTCCATCTGGAAACTTTTGTGCGCGAAGCGCCAGGCAAGCTGTATTCCGCAGGCGATGTAACGTGGGTAGAGAACGTGCCCGCCGAGGATACGGGCATGGAGCCAGAAATCTGGGCCTTGTTCCAGAAGTTGCACGTGCTGTTGAACACGGGCCACACGCGCACGCCGCAAGCGCTGCCCAACTTGTCCTACGCGCTGGCCCACGAACTGGGGCTGGGGCTGGCCGCCAAGCTGCACCTACTCGCCACGCCCGGAGAGCTAGAACGCCAGCAACAGGTACTGGCGCACCTGCGTGAAACCACCACCACGCTGGAAGCGCTGGCCGACACCAAGCGCAGGATTCAGGGGAACGGACAGTTCCACAAGTTCCCGGCGGTGGAGTTGTAGGGGGACTCTGTGGTTTAGAACAATTCCGCGAGGGCGTAAGCCTGCTCGCCCTTGGCGAAGAGTTCCTTCAATTCCAGCCGCGCGGGCTTGTCGAAGGCGCTTTCCTGGTATATCCAGATGACGCCGTTCTTCAGGTCGCACACGTTTGAGTACAGCGTGCCGCCGTCTCGCTTGGCGCTTTCGTCGAAGGTGCGCGGCACGGCGAGGGCCGCGAGCAGATCGCGGAAGGCGTCGGCGGTGATAGGGCCTTGCTGCTTCTTGAAGTAGTCGTCGATCTTCTGGAAGCGTGGACAGGGATAATTACCGAGCGCGGGGTTGGCAAAGCTGAAGTTGGTTGCGCCGACATAATTGCCCTTGTCGCGGCGGAAAGTCTTGATACCGCCGTCGTGCAATTCCACTACAACGCCATCGCCGGTGGCATCGGCGATGAGCAAGTTGCCCGCCTTGAGCAGGACGAGGTCGTACTTGCCGAGCTACTCCAGCGCCTCGACCACGGTGGCGCATTCCGCCAGCATCCGGTCGCCGAGGTTGCGGGGGGTCTTCTTCTTGTCCTTGATGCGGGTGGTGTTGCCTTCCGGCGTAACGGCAACATCGAAAAACAAACCCTTGTCGTTCATGCCGCCTTGGGCGAAGGGGTCCTGTTTGTCGCTTTGGAAGCCGAGGCACACGCGCCCGTGTTCGTCGCTATTGGGCGGGGTGACCCAGACCTTGGGGTCCACGTCCATGTAGAAGTCTTCGTTGTTCGCCGCGAGCACGGTGTCGCCGTCCATCGCCATGAAGATGCTGCACGGGTGGGCGGGCTGGGCCGCCAGCACCACGGCCAGCGCAAGCGCGTGAATGCTCTTGTTCATGAACAGCGGCGCTTCCCTTGGCTGGCACAGTCAAACCGGCGCGACAATTCCTTGAGCCAGGCCTCGTCTCCGCCGGGGAATTCCTCGGTCACCCAGCCTTCGTAGCCCACCTCGTCCATCGCCTTGCGCACGGCGCGCCAATCCACGTCCCCCTCGTAGGGCAGCTTCGAGAACTCGAAGCCCTCGCGCTTGAACTCTTTCCATTGCACCTTGTGGATGCGCTTGCCGAGCGTGCGTATCCAGTCTTCGGGATAACCAAAGGCCACCACGTTGCCCACGTCGAAATAGGCCTGCACCCAGGGGGTATTGAACTCGTCGATGTACTGCGCGAATTCGAGCGGGCTGAGCAGGAACTTGTTCCACACGTTTTCAATGGCGATGACCACACCCAGCTCTTCCGCCAGCGGAATCATGGGGCGGATGTTCTTCTGCGAATTCTCCCACGCCATCTTGTAGGTGACGCGGTCGGTGACCACGGCGGGCACCAGCAGCATGGTGGGGCAGCCGACAGCCTTCGAGGTGCGCAGCGCGTTCTCTATCTCCGCGTGGCCCTTGGCAATCACCTCGGGGTTCGGGTCGGACATGGGCGCGCCCCAGCCGCCGTAGGTTATTGAATGGATAGGGCAGCCCAGCTCGCGGGCCAGCGCGCCCCTGCGGGCGGCGGCTTCCAGGTCGGGCATGGGATAGTCCTCGATGCCGTCAAACCCGCAGGCCTTGGCCAGCTTTATCTTCTCCTCGTCGCTGCCGGTGCCGGGTATCTTGCCCCACTGCACGGCCTTCAGGTAAGGCTTGTACTTGGTGGCTTCGTCTTGCGCCAGCGCTTCGCGCGAAAGCGCGAGGCCCGCAGCGGCTACGCCCGCGCCTAGCGCGGCATGGTGAATAAACTCGCGACGATTCAAATCCTGCGGCATGGTGCTTCCCTCGCGTTGCGCCGTTTACGGCAGCGTTGATGCAGTAGAATGCTGCGCAGGGTCGGGATATTCAACCATAACCGGGAAATTCAGCCCCGCAGCCGGGCGGTCTGGTTGGCCGCCCGGTGGGTTGGTGGAGGAACGCAGATTGGGGCTGCGTCACGGGCTGGTCGGTCGTGCTATTGGTTGACCGCCATGGGGGTCCGTAGCGAGAGGCCATAGCGCATGGCACGGATTTCCCGGTGCGCCTGCTCGAGGCACGTCGGGCAGTATCCATGGCTTACGGATTGGCCCTGCTGCGTTCCTGGTTCGGCACTAATCCAGCTTCCCTCTTCCCGAACCTTCTTGCACACACAACATTGTACTTTCATTGCACACCTGCCTTTCTCGACCTCTCGCCAGTGATTTAGCATAGGGTGTGCCAATCTCCTTCCCCAAGGTTTTGGCACGCCCGGCAGAGGCCGCGTCGTTTCACATACGTCCACAACCACAGGTAGTCATGGGGGTTACGCCCCATATCCCTTGTGGTGGAAGAGATCATCATTCAACTGTTTCTTGCCCAGCATGCTGCTCCAAATTGGCGATGCGACACTGTTGTCACATTGATTAAACGTCCAAGTGCCAAAAAATGTTTACAAAATTGCGCCAATTTGGAGCATACGTGTCGGCAATTTCTGCAATCGAGGGGCAGAAGTTGCTCTGGTTTGGGATTAAATTGTCTCGACTTGGCGCACCTGTCCCCCAATGGGGCGCTGGCTTTCGTTCCTGCCTTGCAGCGGTGTATAGTTTAGACCGCTCTTGCACCACGGAAACCTACCAATGATCCAAACCAGAGACTTGACGAAACGTTACGGAAGCGTCACTGCTATCCGGGGCGTCACATTCTCGGTTGAGGCGGGGGAGATAGTGGGTTTCCTCGGGCCGAACGGTGCGGGTAAAAGCACCACGATGCGTATTCTTACGGGGTTTTTCCCCGCATCCAGCGGCACGGCCACCATTGCCGGGCACGAAGTACACGCCGACCCCATGGCGGTAAAGCGGGCCGTGGGCTACATGCCCGAGCGCGTGCCGCTGTACGACGAGATGACCGTGTCATCCTTTCTTAACTTTGTGGCGAAGGTGAAGGGTCTGTCGTATGGCCAGCGAAAGGCGGATGTGTCGCGTTCCATAGAGCGTTGCGGACTGGCCGACATGGCCCCGCGCCTGATTGGCAACCTGAGCAAGGGCTACCGCCAGCGGGTGGGTTTGGCACAGGCGCTGGTAGGCAATCCCCCCGTGTTAATACTTGACGAGCCCACGGCGGGGCTGGACCCCAAACAGATCATCGAAATACGCGAGCTCATAAAAAGCCTGCGCGGCGACCATACCGTGCTCATTAGCACGCACATCCTGCCGGAAGTGGCCATGCTGTGCGACCGGGTGGTCATCATCCACAAGGGGCGCGTGGTGTCCGAGCAGCGGATAGACGGCTCTGACCCCGTCGAGGGCGCACGGACGCTTGAGGCGCTGTTCCTTGCCGCCATATCGCGCGAAGAGGAGGCCGCCGCATGAGCCGTACCTGGGCCGTGTGTCGGCGCGAGTTCGCCGCCTATTTCCAAACCCCGTCGGGCTACGTGGTCACGGGCATATTTGCCTTGCTGTCCGGGCTGGGCTTCAGCCTGTCCCTGCTCACCTACGCCAAGATATCGCAGTCGCCCGCCGAGCATGGATATCCCACCGTGCCGGATTTCGAGGAGAGCTTCCTCAGCCCGTGGCTGGTGTACTGCGGGCTGCTGGTCATGTTCCTTTCGCCCATGCTTACCATGCGGCTCTTCGCAGAAGAGCGGCACAAGGGCACCATAGAGTTGTTGCTCACCCTGCCGCTGCGCGACCGCGACATCATCTTCGGCAAATACCTCGCCAGCTTGGGCATGTTGATGCTGATGATGCTGATCGTCGCCATTGACCTGGCCGTCGTTGCCAGCCTCACCACGGTAGAGCCGGCGGTGCTGGCGCTGGGCACGGCCACCGTGTTCCTCATGGGCGCGGCGTTCTTATCCATGGGCATGTTCGTTTCATCGATGATGCGCAATCAGGTCACCTCCGGCGCGATCACCTTTGGCCTCAGCCTGTTGCTATTCATCGTGGGGTCCACCGCGCAGAACCTGCCCGCTGAAAACCCCGCGCCCGCCAACTGGCCCGCGCTGCTGCGCGAAGCGGCCGGCGCGGTGTATGGCCTGGTGCGCGGCTTGGCGCAGCAATTGTCCGTGGATGCCCACGCCACCGAAATGGCGCAGGGAATCATCGCCCCGCGAGACCCGGTCTATTACCTCTTGTTCATCGCGTTCTTCGTGTTCATGACCTTCCGTGTGCTGGAAAGCCGGCACTGGCGGGCCTAGGGGAGAAGCAGGCGATGAAGGCATTCCGTTTAATTGTGGGTCTGGTTGCGCTGGCGCTTATAGCGGCGGGGCTAAACCTGCTTGTGTGGCGTCAGTCGCTGTTCGGCTTGGAAGTGCTGGCGTGCCTCGGCGGCGGCATGGCGCTTGGACTGGTGTGGGTGGTGTTGCGGCTCACGGCTTCCCGTGCGGGCAGCCCCCTGTTGCAGGGCCGCGAGGCGGGCGCGCTGAACGCCGCCCTCGGCAGCTTCTTCTTCCTTGGCATCTGCGTGGTCACCTATGCGCTGGTGTCCCAGTCCGACGCGTCGTGGGACTTGACGCAGGAAGGCCGCCGCGAGCTTTCCCCCCAGACCATCCAGGTCTTGCAGAACATGGACACACAGGTCGAGGTCTTCTGCTTCTTCCTTAACGTGGACGAACAGCTGGTGCGGATAGCGCGCACCAAGACCGAGCGCTTCCTCGACCAGTGCCAGCAGCACACCAGCCTGCTGAACGTGCAAGTAAAAGACCCCCAAGTCGCGGTGGCCACCTTGCAGGAACTGGGCATCAACTTCGCGTCGCCCCAGGGCACCGTGGTGTTGCGGGCGGGCGCACGCAAGCGCGCTATCAGCCTCACCGGCGGCAGCCCCCGTTTGGAAGAGCGTGATTTTGTTAACGCGCTCATCAACGTGCTGCGCAGTTCCGAGCCGAAAGTGCGCTACCTTACCGGCCACGAAGAACGTGACCTGACCGACAACAAAAGTCCCGGCGGCGCGGGCGGTATTGTCGAGGTGCTGTCGCGCGAGTCCTACGTCATCGAGCCTTTCTCGATACAGTTGAGCGCCCCCGAGATTCCCGTCGATACCGATATCCTTGTGCTGAACAACCCGCGCGGCGACTTGCGCGTGGAAGAGATTGAGGCGCTTGACCGCTATGTGCTGGGCGGTGGGCGCGTATTGATGATGCTCGACCCCTGGGTGCGTGTGGACCCCGGCATCAGCAATTCCGAAAACCTGCGCCCGTGGCTCATTCGCCGCTTTGGCATCGAGGTGGGCAGCGACCTGGTACTGTCCGAGGTGGGCAACAACCGCTTCATGCTCGACTTGGGATACGAGGCCTCGCCATTCCTGGAGATCGACGGAACCGAGCCCAGCGAATACCGGGGAGCGTACAACGCAAACCACCCGGCGACGCGTGCCTTTGACCAGGTGATGCAGTGGCAAGCCAGCCGCTCGGTGTCGCTGTCGGCGGAGCAACCCGCCAACGCACAGGCCGTGCCCCTTATACGCACGCTGCCGCAGACCTGGGGTGAGACCGACTTGGTGCGCCTGCAAAAAGAAGAGCATGCTGAGAAGCAGCCCGACGAGAAGAGCGGGCCGCTGACACTGGTGGTGGCCAGCACCGTGGCGCAAGAAGGCGGCGCACCCGGCGAAGCCAAGCGCGATGGCCGCATCATCGTGGCGGGCAATTCCTACTTCGCCACCAACGCGCAGGTCACCTTCCCCGGCAACATCAACTTCCTTATGAACTGCGTTGCCTGGCTCACCGAGTCGGAAGACCTGATTGCCATACGCCCATCAAGCAAGACCGATCCCCCCCTGCTGATAAACGAACAGCAGACGCGGATGATACTCTGGGTGTCGTCGTTGCT
Organism: Candidatus Hydrogenedentales bacterium; assembly: GCA_044359155.1. Classification (GTDB taxonomy): domain Bacteria; phylum Hydrogenedentota; class Hydrogenedentia; order Hydrogenedentales; family JAEUWI01; genus WGMK01. Next base: position 7,154 of record JBIKMR010000143.1, read on the forward strand.
CACCACGCAGTTGGTCGCGGGTGCGGGCGTGGCCATGTTCCTTTGGCGGAGGCGCAACGCATGAACTGGCGCGGCACTCTGGGCTTGTTTGTGGCGCTCACGGCACTGGCCGGAGCCTATGTGTACCTGCAATGGCGCGGCGAAGAAACAGTGCGCGAAGTCGCACAGGCCAAGCGCTTGTTCGATTTCGAGCCTGCTGCCATTACGAAGCTCTCGATTCGGCAAGTGGACCAGAAGGCTGTGGTGGCCGAACGCGCCGAGGCGGGCTGGAAGATCACCGAGCCGAACCCCACGATTCCCCCCTTCGTGCCCCTATGGGAACGCGTGTGCGAACACCTTGCCGGACTGGTGAATGAGCGCAGCATCGACCCCGGCGCGCTGGACCTCGCGCAGTATGGGCTCGACGTGCCCGCGCTCGAAGTAAATGCCAACGCGGGCGGGCGCAGCATTGCACTGACCTTCGGCAAGCTGGAACCCACGCAGGAAAATCGCTACGCCCTGCTCGACGGCAAGCAAATGTTCCTCGTCAGCAAGAACCAGTTCTTCGAGTTGAACCGCGCGCTCGACGATCTGCGCAACAAGTTCACCGTCGACGACCGCGAGGCCAACATCCTGCGGCTTGAGTTTGCCCAGATTTGGACCGGCAGGCAGGACACCCCCATGGAGAATCCGCCCGCCGTGGGAGAGGAATCGCCGCCCGTCATCCTCGCACGCGAGAGCGCTACCGCCCCGTGGAAGCTGGTCTCCCCGCGCCAAGCCGCCGCCAACCAGGAGCTGGTCGAAGCGATTGTGAAAGAGCTTCAGTTCGGCGTGGGCTACCGCTTTGTGGACGATGTGAAAACCCTGGCCGATTACGGCTTGCAGCCCGCGCGCTTCCGCATGACCGTGGTGGATGACCGCGGCGGACGTACGCAGACGTTCCTCTTTGGCGACAGCGACCAGGAAAGCGGCGCGATCTACGTGCAGCGTCCCGATCGCGATGGCGTGTTCATGATGGACCCGCAGGTGCTCACGCTACTGCCCAGCACGCCCGACGCTTTCCAGGAACGCCGCCTGCTGACGCACCAAGCCATGGACTACGGCAAGGTCGTCATCACCCACAAGGGCGAGGTGACTGAGCTGAACGACGTGCCTGAGAAGGGCTGGGTGGCAACGCCGGAAGACAACTTTGAGACGGACCAGGCGGCGGTGTCTACCTACATTACCGCGCTCAAGCGCGCCATGGGCGAGCGGATTCTGCTGACTACCCCCGAGGAAATTGGGCTGGCCGAACCGGAGACGCGCATCCAGTTATTCCCGCGCGACGGTAGCGCCCCGAGTGAGATCCGCATTCAATCCAAGTGGGACGACCCCGCCTTTGCCGTGGCCCTGCAAGACCTCGGCAGCATCATGACGGTGCCCACCGAGATGGCCACCAAGCTGCAAGTGGACCCCCTGTACTTCCGCTCGCGCAGGCTGTGGAAGTTCAACCCCACCGAGGTGACAGAAGTGGCGCTGACCCTCGAGGGCACTGCCTACCGCTTCAAGCGCGCGCATGACGCGTGGGCGGTTGTCGAGCCTGCCGGCTTGCTGGTGGGAGACGGCGCAGCCGTGGACGCCTTCATCAAGTCGATGGCCGAACTGCGCGTTATATCGCCACGTCCCGAAGCAGAAGCCGCGCCCGAGAGCTTTGGCCTTGTGCCGCCCACGCTGCAAGTAACGCTGACCACGAACACGGAAGAAGGCGTTGTCGGAACCACCGGCCCGCTCGACGTGGGTGGCCCCAGCGCAGAGCAAATGCTCCACCGCTTCGCCCGCCTTGCGGGACAACCCGGCATCTACCGCATCGAGCAGAAAACGATCGATGCCACGCGTGAGTTCATCGCGGCGCTGCAAAAGCAGTAGGCGACGCGCGCCCTTATTCCTCGGCCAGCATCCGCAGCAAGGGCATCACCGCAGTGGCGGCGTTTTCTGAATCGTGCTTCAGGCGCAGGGCGGGTGCGTTGTGCCATTCGATCGAGATGTCATTGCCGAAAGCCTGGCGCAGGGCGGCCTGTTGTTCCTGGTCGATCATGCGGTTGGCGTCCAGCGTCACGGTCACGGTGTCTCCTGTGGCGGCCAGCGACTTCACGCCTGCCTCACCCGCCAGCGCACGGGCGCGCATCACATCGAGTAGGCGCTTCACAGGAGCGGGCGGCGCGCCGAAACGATCGTTCAATTCGCCCGCCATTTCTTCCACTTCGTCGCGCGATTTGAGATTGGCGATGCGGCGGTAGAGCGTCATCTTCTGCTGGGCCGTGGGCACGTAGGCCTCGGGGATATGCGCGTCCACCCGCAAATCGAAGGACGGCAACTGAACGCGGCGCGGCGCTATGCCCCGATACTCGGCCACGCATTCCTCAATCAATTCGCGGTAGGTTTCGTATCCCACGGAACTGATGTGCCCACTCTGGTCTCCGCCGAGCAGGTTGCCCGCGCCGCGAATTTCCAAATCGCGCATGGCAATGCGGAAACCCGCACCAAGAGAGGAGAAATCTTCCAGCGCCTTCAGGCGTTCTTGCGCGTCCTCGGTCAGCGCGCGGTCTCCCGGCACGAGGAGATAGGCGAAGGCGCGGTGCTTGTAGCGGCCCACGCGCCCGCGAATCTGGTATAGCTCGCTCAGGCCAAAGTGGTCGGAGCGATCGATGATGATGGTGTTGGCATTGGGAATGTCGATGCCGGAGCCGATGATGGTGGTGCAGACCAGCACGTCCACCTCGTGGTTGATGAAGCGCGCCATCACTTCCTCAAGCTCGTGCTTGTGCATCTGGCCGTGGCCAATGGCCACACGCGCGCGCGGCACCAACTCGTTGACCTGAGCGGCCACCTGCTCGATGGTGTTCACGCGGTTGTGCAGGAAGAAGGCCTGTCCCTCGCGGGACAATTCGCGCTCGATGGCTTCCTTGATCAGGTTCTTGTCCCACGTCTCGATGCAGGTGTGTATGGGCAGGCGGTCGTTGGGCGCGGTGTTGATCACGCTCATGTCGCGCACGCCAATCAGCGAGAAGTGCAGCGTGCGGGGGATGGGGGTGGCCGACATGGTGAGCACGTCCACGTGCGCGCGCAACTGCTTCAGCCGTTCCTTCTGCTCCACGCCAAAGCGCTGCTCCTCGTCTATCACCACCAGCCCCAGCTCCTTAAACTTCACGTCTTTCGACACCAGTCGGTGCGTGCCGATCACGATGTCCACCTCGCCGCTGTTCAGCCGCTCGATGGTTTCATTCTGCTGCCGGTCGGTGCGGAATCGATTGAGCAGCTCGATGCGCACGGGGAAATCCGCCATGCGTTCAGAGAAGGTGGAAAAGTGCTGCTGCGAAAGCACCGTTGTGGGTGCGAGTATCGCCACCTGCTTGCCGTCCTGCACGGCCTTGAACGCGGCGCGCAGGGCCACTTCCGTCTTGCCATAGCCCACGTCGCCGCAGAGCAGTCGGTCCATCGGGCGGGGCGTTTCCATGTCGCGCTTCACGTCCTCGATAGCGCGCAACTGGTCGGGGGTCTCGTCGTACTGGAAGGCGTCCTCGAACTCTTTCTGCCACGGGGAATCGGGGGTGAAGGCGTAGCCCTGGCTTTGTTCGCGCGCGGCATACAGCCGCACCAGCTGGGCGGTCATGTCCTTCACCGCCTTCTTTACCG
>JBIKMR010000039.1:0-21934 GCA_044359155.1 Candidatus Hydrogenedentales bacterium
AGTCTTTGGACTTGCGGTAGGTGAGCACCTGATAGGTGGCCAAGGTTACCGGCTTCACTTCTTTTACATCGCCGCTGTATTCGCCGATATCGTCTGGGCTGATGGTGGTCTTGTCGAGGATTTCGTTCTTCCACTGGCGCAGAGCGACGGTGTTGGTGGTGAGGATGAGGGTGTGGGTTTTGCAGGCGGCCAACGAGCCAATGGCGACAACGGTCTTGCCCGCACCGCAGGGCAGGACGACCACGCCGCAGCCGCCGTGGTTCTTGCCGCCTGCCCAGAATGCGTCCACGGATTCGCGCTGGTATTTGCGCAGCCCAAAGGGCTTGCCCGATACGGACTGTTCACGCAGCTCGACGTAGAGCGGGGCACCGTCGGTGTAGCCTGCCAGGTCTTCCACAGGGAAGCCGACCTTGATGAGGGCGCACTTGATGTTGCCCCGGTCTTCGGGCTTTACATAGAGGCGCTTGCCTGCTTCCGTCCTCTGGATAAAGGGCTGAATGGAGCGGTGGCTCTGGAGTTCGGCGATGAGCAGCATGTCGTCGGACTCGATGACGAGTCCGCCATCCTCGGTGCGATAGAGCTTCAAGCGCCCGTAGCGCCCCATCTGGTCCTCTATCTCGACGATAACGTTCTGCGGAATCTCGTACTTGCTGAAGCGTTCGAGTTCGGCAACCACTTCCTTGTGGCCCAGCCCGGCGGCGGCGGCGTTCCACAGGGAGAGCGGGGTGACGCGGTAGGTGTGGATATGCTCGGGGGACTTGACCAGCTCGGCGAAGGAGGAGAGGCAATCCCGCGCGTCTTCAAACGCGGGGCCGTCCGTCTCCAAAAGAATTGAGCGGTCAGACTGGACAATGACGGGTCTGTCGGTAGTGGTAGCCATAGCGGCGGAGTGTAGCAAAAGAAGGGGCAGGCGGGAAAGGGGCAGCGATTTGTTAAAGACTGGCGACGTGCTTGAGGAGTTTGTCGAGTTCGGTCAACGTCTCGGCGCGTGTGAAGGGAAGTGCGGTTTCCAGATCAGCATCGTAACGAATCTGCGTAGCGTACGGCGTGTAGTCCTTGAGATGGAAGAAGCGTTGCGCATCTGGGTCGAGCTCGAACAGCTGCCCTAGCAACTGCTCAAGGTTGTGGATGTAGGGTGGAGTGCCATCCCTGCGAAGTATCCAAACCTTGATGGCCTTCTCGGCGCACTGCTGAGCGTAGAACCCAAAACCCCGGTCAGGAAAAAGGGATGCGTCAAGCATATTGGAGGCCATCTGGTAGTCACCATGGGCAATTCCGAGAAGGCCTTCAGGGTCATGATGCCCGGGCATAGAGCGAGCGTCCGTGGTTGTGCGCGTCTGACACGACTCCATAGCGGTTGTTCTTGCGCTGCTCGAACTCGGACTCGGTATAGACCAGAATATCGCAGGGCAGCTTCACGCGCAGCAGGGCGGTGGATATGGCGGAATAGGCTTCATGGCGCTTCTGGCCGGGATTGTCGCAATCCTTGATCTTCACTAGCAGGTCGATGTCTGAACTGGCGCGCGCCGTGCCATCCGCTTGTGAACCAAAGAGGATTACCTGCTCCGGTTGGACAGCGTCCACCACCAAGCGCGCCACCTCTTGGATGCGCTCCTCAGTTACGGGTTCAAAGTAGCTGTTGACTCTGCTCATGGGCATATGTTCCACCATCGCGGTTGGCAAAGCAAGGCGACCGCCTTAGGCCTTGAGCTTTGCGACGGTGTCCACCAGTTCCTTGGCCAGGGCGGCGACCTGTTCGGCGGTCTTGGGGTCGTCGAGGGCGGATGCGTTTACGGCGCGCTGGTTGGAGAGGACGAGGACGCCGATGTTGCCGAGGACGGAGCGCAGGTGTACCAGCCCGCGCAGGCCGCCGAGCGCTCCGGGGGATGCAGCCAGCAGGCCGGCAACTTTACCCTTGTAGGCGATCAAGCCACCCTCGCCGCGCGATACCCAATCGATGACGTTTTTCAGCAGGGGACTGAAGGAGCTGTTGTATTCCGGGGAGGCGATGAGCAGGGCATCGTGGTCAATGAAAAGCTGCTTGAGCTTCTTGGCGTTCTCGGGCATCCCATCGGCGGCTTCGAGGTCGCCGTCGTAGATTGGCATCGGGTAGTCGGCAAGGTCGAGGTGGGTGACCTCTGCCCCGGCGGCGCGGGCCGCGTCTGCTGCGATGGCGGCCAGTTTCTTGTTAAAGGATTCCTTGCGGGCGCTGCCTGCGAACACGAGAATGCGTGGGGTATGGGACATGGTGGAGGGTGCCTCTCTTTGCGTTGCATCCGATTCAATACGCGCGCATGATACGCACAAAGCGGAAACAGGAAAAGTTTTGCCTGCATTCCGCGCCAAAGGAGAGGAACCCATGATGCGCCTGCCTGCCCTGATTGTTGCCGCGCTTGCCTTGACCGGCGTGGCCGAGCTGCGCCTGTTTGACGGTGCCACCTTTACCGGCTGGGAAGGCAACCTCGACTGGTTCCGCATTGAGCAGGGAGAGATTGTGGGGGGCAGTTTCGAGAAGCCGATTCCGCAGAATGAATTCCTCTGCACCAAGGAAAGCTACGAAGACTTCGACCTGACGCTTGAAGTGAAGCTGACCGGGAAAGGCGCGAATGCGGGGATTCAGTTCCGCACGGCGCGCATTCCCAACCACCATGAAGTGTCCGGCTATCAGGCGGACATGGGCGAGGGATGGTGGGGCTGCCTGTATGACGAGTCGCGCCGCAACAAGGTGCTGTCCCGGCCAGACGAGGAGACCCTGAAGGAGGCGTTGCGCCCGGAGGAGTGGAACACCTATCGCATTCGTGCCGAGGGGCCACGCGTGCAGCTGTGGCTGAACGGCGTGCAGACGGTGGACTACACGGAGAAGGAAGAGGGCATTGCTCGCAGCGGGGTGATTGCGGTGCAGATACACGGCGGCCCGCCTGCCGAGGCGCGGTATCGCAACATCCGCCTTACGCCGCTGGGCGAAACCCCCTGACCATGTTCTGGCTGCACGCGGCAGATGTGGGGTTGCTGGTGTTCCATTGCGGGTTGATGGCGTTCAACTGCTTCGGCATGTATTGGCGGCGCACACGCCGGGCCAACCTGGTCACGCTGCTGCTTACCGGGCTATCGTGGACGGCGCTTGGATACCGGTACGGCTGGGGGTATTGCCCGCTCACGGACTGGCACTGGCAGGTAAAGACGCAACTCGGCGTGACCAACCTGCCCAACTCCTACATCAAGTGGCTCATCGACACGCCTACCGGCTGGGACACGAATGCCTTGGCAGTGGATGCGTTCACGCTGGGGGTGCTGCTTGTTTCAATGACGGCCTCGGTGTGGCTTAATTGGCGGGATTGGAAGTCAATTTCTCCAGAGACATAGTCGATACCAGGTTGACGACCTTATGGGTCATCACCCCCTCGCGGAGACCAGCCGTTTCCAGAATCCTCCACCGTTGCCTTGCTCGGGTTTTGAGGGCGGGGCGATTTCTTCGCTGTGTTCACGCAGATGTTGCCAGGTGAAGATGCCGGAGCTGTGGCCGTCGCTCCAGGTGATGGCGACGGCATAGTTGCCGAGGGGCTGCACTTCCTTGGGGTGGATGTCTGCCGGGATGGTGGCGGGGTCGAGTATGGGTTCGTTGGTGTATTCGTTCACGCAGAGCGCACACTGGCAGGAGGCGCGCAGGTTTCGATGCCCCACCACGGTCATGCCGCCATCGGGCCAGGTGACATAGATGCCGTCTGCGCGGGCCTCAGCCTTGGGCTGATCTTCCGCGTTGAGCATCCGCACGCCTATGGCACGGTGCAGGTGGTCGGCCAGTTGGGCAAACTCGGGAATGTCTTTGCCTGCATCGCGCGTGGATGCCAGCGACAAGCCATCGCGTATGGGGAGTTCGGCCAGGGTGGGAATGCCGAAGCGGTCTTGCAGGGCGCGGCCATTCTGCCCGAAGGGGAAGTGGCGCTCGCTGCATTTGCCGCAATCAAACCAGGCCATGTTTTCCACCACGCCCAACACAGGCACATGCACCGTCTCGAACATGAGGATGCCGCGCGCTACGTCTGCCAGCGATAGCGCGTGGGGCGTGGTGACGATGATGGCGCCATCGAGCGAGGCTTGCTGCACGAGGGTAAGCTGGATGTCGCCAGTGCCGGGCGGCATGTCGATGATCAGGTAATCCAGATCGCCCCACTCGGTCTGCTGCAACAGCTGCATGGTGTAATTGCTGACGATGGGGCCGCGCACCACGGCGGGCTTGTCGCCCATCATGAAGCCAAGCGACATGGTCTTGAGTCCATCGACGACAACGGGCTGGATCAGCTCGCGCCGCATGAAGACCTCGGGCTGGCGGCACTGCATCAGGGTGGGCAGCGAGGGGCCGTACATGTCGAGGTCGAGCAGGCCCACTTTGTGGCCTTCGCGCTGAATGGCTCGCGCGAGGAACGCCGCGACGGTGGACTTGCCCACGCCCCCCTTGCAACTGGAAACTGCAACCACGTTCTTCACGTTCTCAAGCGCGTTGGACTTGGGCTTGGCCTTGGGCTTGGCGGCCATGGCGGTCATGGTGATGTTGACGGACTCGACCCCCGGAATGGCCCGGACGGCGGCGTCTGCATCGGCCCGAAATTTTTCCTTCACTGGGCAGGCGGGCGTGGTCAACTCGATGGCGAAGCTGACCGCCCCGCCCTTGATTTCCAGTTCCTTGATAAAGCCCAGCGACACGATATCGCGCCCGAAATCCGGGTCGATGATCGTGCTCAGGGCAGCCAATACTTGTGTCTTCTCCGGCATCAATAAATCCTTCCGTCCTTGGCCACCTCAGCAACAACACGCCGCCACCTTCGGCTATGCCCGGGTATCATACCTTGCCGAGAGAAATGCACGTTCGCGCTATTCCTTACGCGCCCCCGCCTTCATCGAGGCTGCCTCGCTGGTGGCCAAGGCCTGGCCCGCTTCGCCGAGGTATTTGGGCGGCAGCTCTCCGCAGCGGCCCACCTTGGAAACGTAGAAGTCGCGAATCTTTTCGAAGTCGGCGGCGATGTTTCCGTCCACCACAAGCGGCTCCCCCACTCCGGCGCGCTTGTTCTTGTAGTCCACGTAGGACGGGAGTATCGGCACGCCCGCGGTAAGGGCTATCCAGTAGAAGCCCATCTTCCAATATTCCACGTTCTTGCGAGTACCTTCTGGCGGGATGAGCAGGAACATGATTGGGTGGCGGTGCATCTCCTCGGCGATGTTCCTCACCACGTTACCCGAGCGGCTGCGGTCAATGGGGACGCCGCCGGTCCACTTGAAGAAAACCCCTAGCGGGCCCCGGAACCATTCCTTCTTCATGGTGTAGACCACCGGGATATTGAGTTCCATCGCGGTGAGCAGGGCGTAGGGAAGGTCCCAATTTGTTTCGTGCGGGTAGCAGGTTATCACGCAGCGCGGACAATCCGGGCGTTGCCCGGTGGTGGTCCACCCCAGGGCACGGAGAATCTTGCCCGCCAGTTTGCTCACCCATTCGGGATACGTGCCCCGAACGTTGCTCTCGAATGCCATGGAATTCTCCTCACCGTGATTGCCTAAGTGAGATTATTGTAAAGTTGGTGATTGTTTTAAGTCAAACAATTATTCGATGAAACCTACCGATAGCATGGCAAGGAGCTTTGATACCGGGGGACTTTTTCAGGCGGGCTGTTTGGTGCGGAGACGACGGGCAGCGTGGGCGAGGCCCATGCCGTTCATCATCTGGTCGGGGTCCATCACGCGGCGGTCGTCGCCGGTGAGGGGTATGCCGCGCTCGGTGAGATGCTTATCCATGCCGATGCCCACCTGCTCGATGCACCATGCGGTGAGTTCGGCGTCGTCCATGTCGCTAGCGGCTGCGGCCTCGACGATGGCCTGGCTGGCGTCGAGCGATTCAACGAGGTCGGCCACGCGTGCGGGGATGTTGTCGAACACGCCGAAGTGTGCAATGAAGGCCCAGCGCGCGCCGCTGTCTACCAGCTTCTGTGTGTGCTTCTTCCACTCGGCAGCGTCAAAGTCTGGCGGGGCGGTAATGCAGTGGACGAAGTCTTTGTCGGCAGCGAGGTAGCGCGAGCGCCCCATGCCGAGCATGTCGCCGGTGAAGACGCCGTTGCTCTTGTCGTCGTAGATGACGAAGTGGTGTGAGGCGTGGCCGAGGGCGTATTCGAAGCGCAGCGTGCGCTTGCCCCATGCGATGGTTTCGCCATCCTGCATGGCGCGTACTTGCGACTCCGGAATGGGGACGATTTCGCCGTAGAGCTGCTCGAACATTTCATCGCCATAAACGGCGCGCGAGCCAGCAATAATGCGCTCGGGGCTGATAAGGTGGCGCGCGGCCTTGGGGTGCGCCAGCACCTTGGCGTTCGGGCAGAGCTGGGCGAGGCGGCCTGTGCCGCCTGCATGGTCGAGGTGGACATGGGTGATGATGAGGTATTCGACATCTTCAAAGCTCAGGCCATGCGTGGCGAGTTCGGCCTGCATGTGGGGAATGCCCTGCTTGGTATGGTCGATGATGGCGGCGCGGCCTCCCTCGATGACGATGTAAGAGGCGGCGCGTTCGGGGGCAAGGTAGTGCATGTCCACAAGGCGGACGGATTCGTGCCAGGGCTGGGTCATTGGGGATAACTTTCCACGTGAGAGATTACAGACCGAGTTCGTCGGCGGCTTTCATTTGTCGGTCGGAATAGTCGCCGCCAACGGGTTGGCTGGTGGCGCGACTGCGGGCTGCGTTGGCACCCGCGTTGCTCATGTTGTTTAAGTCTTGGCTGATGCCTATGGCCGTGGTGGTTTCGGCGAGCGCGCCCGAGCCGCCATAGCTTGGGGCAGCGGCAGGAGGCGCGGCAACGGCGGGTTGGGCGTTGGGTAAGAACACCTGACCGCTCTGGTTGTCGTAAATAAACTGTTGGCCGTCTGCCGTGGTGGGCACGGCGGGCAGGTATTTGGGCACGAGGTCGGCAAGCGTGTTGGGATACCACGTGGTGTCTGCACCGAATTGCTGGATGGCGTTTCGGGTAGCGTCCAGCTGGGCAAAGTCTGTGCCGGTGGGCTGGGCAACTGGGCTATCGAGCAATGTGCCGCTGGCGGGGTCGTAACCGTAAGGGGTACCGTTGGCCTTGTTGGGAATTGTGGCGATGTAGGTGGGGGCGAGCACGTCGAGCGAGGGTGGGTATACGCCCTTGTCCGCCATGTAGGCGTTGATGGCGCTGCGTAGTTCGGTCTCGCCCGCAAAGCCCTGAGCATGTTCTATCTGCCGCTTCATGCCCTTCATCTGCTGGGCTTGCATCTGGCCCTGGATGGCCGTGGTGGTGAGCACTTCGGCCAAGCAGCCCGTGAGGGGCAGGGCAAGCAAGAGTAGCAGCGAGCGTTTCATGTGGACATCCTCCCTCTGTTGGGCGCTCCCTCAAGCGTGTAATTATAGCCCATCCCATTTGTCGCGCGAGCGGAAGGACCGCCCGCAGGCGACAGTGGAACTAGATTCCTGCCTTCGCAGGAATGACGGTTTCTTTTTTTTCTATTCGCCCTAGCTGCGCGTCTCTTTCACGAGGTCGCGCACGTCGAGCACTTTGTCGGAAGTCATGCGGTAGAGGCTCAACACGTAGCCATCGTCAATCTCTTCGCCAATATCCAGCGTGCCATACACGGCCACGGGGATGTTGTTCTTGTATTCCGTGGTGTGGCCCTCGGCCATTTGCACCATCACCCACTCGTTCATCTTGGGGGGCACGCCATAGCAGCAGAACATCTGGTCCTGCGTGAGCGCGAAGGTGCGCACGTTGCCCTCGGCGTCGAGGTCTATCGGCACCATGAACCCGGCGACAAGCACGGGGGCGTCGTCTATCTTGCGGAGGAGCTCGGGCACCTGGTCTCCAGGGGCCTTGGTGGGATCGGCCTGCGCGCGCACCACCTCGGGGTCCGGCACTTCGTACTTAAAGCCGCCGAGCGCCTTGAAGGAGACCTTGTTATAGAGGCCGTCCTTGGTCTTCTCGAAGTTAAATACATCCACCCCCTCGCCGCCGGGGTCTACTTGGTTCAGCAGATTCAGCGATTCTTGCGAGATGAGGCTGGGCTTGCCAGCGGCGGGGTCTCGCTCGGGCACGGGCGCGCCCTCGACTATCGTGACGGCGGAGCTGGGCTCTTCCTGCGAAGTGGCGGGAGAATCCATGGGGGCACCCTGCGGCGCTTCCGCCGGGGAATCCATAGGCGCACCCTGCGGCGCGGCAGAGGCGGCATCTTGCGGGGCGCTATCCGCCGCCGCCATCACGGCATCGAGGTCGGCCACTTGCGGCTTTTGACCACCGCCGAGAAATATCACCGCGCCAACGGTGGCCACTACGCCGACCACAAACACGACCGTGGCAACCACAAGATTGCCCTTGCTTTCGGAACTCATACGCTATCACTCCAGAAGAAAGACACACGACGATACAACGCCTGAGTATAACAAAAGGGGGACGGTTTTGGATGGATAATTGAGAATGGACAATTGGGAATGGAAAGGGGTTAGGAAAACACCGCCAGTACCGGCAAGTGGTCTGAGAGGGCTAGGGAGGCGGGGTTTCCTGTGTGGGGGCGGAACGCGCCTTCGTTGAGGGTGCGGCAGTGGGTGGCGTGGTTGCGCAGGGTGCCGCCTGCCCAGATGTAGTCAAGGGCTTGGCGGGGGGCCAGACTGGACCAGCTTTCGCGTTCTCCTTCGCCTGCCTGGGCGAAGGCATCTTGCAGCCCGGCGGCTGCCCAGCGGTGGTATTCGGGGGTGGTGTCGATGTGGTTGAGGTCTCCCTGCAAAAGCAGGGGCGCGGGGCCGTGGATGTGGGGCTGCATCACTTCGAGCATCACGCTTATCTCCGCCATGCGGGTGTCGTGGTGCTCGGGGTGCAGGTGGGCAGAGTAGAGGTGCAGCGGCCCGGTGGGCGATTCGAGCATGGCGCGGCCCCAGTGGCGGGTGAAGCATTCGGGCGGACGCGTGGTGCCTGCGGGCAGGGGGCAGTTTTCTGATTCGAGGATGGGGTAGCGCGATAGCACCGCACCGGACCAGCCACCGGGGAAGTAGGCGTGGTGCATGTCGAGGCGGGCGGCCACGTCGTCGGCGAAGCCTTCGCTCGGGCATTCCTGAAAGGTGACGATGTCGGGCTCGTAGAGCGCGAGTTCAAGCGCGATGCGTTCAGGCAACTGGCTGCGGAAGCGCGCGAGGATATCCTGGTTGTGCCGGTGGGCGGGGTAGGCGTCGCCGCCGAACACGTTGTAGGTGATGGTGCGCAGCATGGGCGGCGGCTTATCGGTTGCCCATGAGCTGGACGAAGGTGCGGAAGATTTGCGGGTCCAGCTCGTTCTTCATTTCGGCACCCATGGTGGTGAGCGCGTCAAAAGTGGACTTGCCCTTCTGGTGGTGGCGGTCCGTGGTGAGCGCGTCGAACACGTCCGCGATCATGACGATGCGAACGTAGGGGGATATGGCTGGCCCCTTGAGTTGGTCTGGGTAGCCCGAGCCGTCCATGCGTTCGTGGTGGTGTAGGATGATGTCGAGGGCTATCTCCCCCACGCTGCCTGCATTGGCCATCATCTCGTATCCCTCGCGGGCGGTTTCCTTTATGCGTGCCCATTCCTGCGGGGTTAGCGAGCCGGACTTCTCGAGCAGCGCAGGCGGCAGCTTGGACTTGCCCACATCGTGCAGCAGCGCGCCGTTGGCAATCTCGCGCAGGGTGGCGGCATCGGTGATTCCAGTGCGCACGGCCAGCGCAATGCTGTATGCCACCACGTTGACGCTGTGGGTGTAGAGGTAGAAGTCTTCGGATATCGCGCGCAACAGGTGCTCGAGCTTGAAGTCTACCGCCGACATGAAGTCCACCGTGTCGCGCACCACTTGCTTGCCGCGCTTTATATTGTCGCGGTCTTGCGGATCCTTGAGCACGTCTTCCACCACAGCCTGGGCGCAGTCGTACAACACCACGGATTTCTCGCGGGTGGTGAGGCGCTTGTCCTTGAGTATCTCTTCCAAGTGCCCGGCGAGGTAGCGGTTGTAATCGCCCTTCTGCTTCTCGTTGATGAACAGAGAATCGCGACGGTTGTTGGCCAGCCGCTGTTTGGCCTGCACGGTGAAGGGGGTGTTGCGTTCGCAATAGAGCACAAAGGGCTGGTCTGCCGAAGTGCGCAGAAACAGGTCAAAAGGTGGTGCCGTGTCCAGCCGAAGCGAGTCCATGCTGATGGGCAGGAAAGTCTGGCCACCGGTGGATATGGGAGTTTGGTTTACGCGTGTGACAACCGGCACGGCTGGTTTTTCCTCTTCAAGCGTTCACGGCTTGTATCGCAATCGGGCAATGCGCCGCTATTCGTGCGGCGTGTCGTGGGTGATTTCCTTGCGGGTGCGGGCGCGCAGGTATCGGATGTCCTGCACGTGGAATTCGGGGGCGGCTTCCACTTGAATCTCGCGGTCGTACTCGGTGGCTATGGCGTCGAGCATGGCGCGACACTCGGTGTTCAGGCGGCGGGCCACGTCGGGGTGTACCTGCAATATGATGGACTTCTCGCGGCTGTGGCAGAACAGGCTTTGCAGCGAGCGCATGGCGTCGAGCGCCATGGTGGTGACAGACTTGACCATGCCGCTGCCTGCGCAATAGGGGCAGGGCTGCGACATTGCCTTGAGCAGGTTGTGCTTCACGCGCTTGCGGGTCATCTCGATCATGCCGAGTTCGTTCACCTCGGACACGGTGGTCTTGGCGTGGTCTCCCTTGAGCGCATCGGTCAGGTGCTGTATCAGGCGGCGGCGGTTCCGCTCCATCGACATGTCGATGAAGTCGATCACGATGATGCCGCCCAAATCACGCAGGCGCACTTGGCGGGCGATCTCGTCGGCGGATTCGAGGTTGGTCTGGAGAACGGTTTCCTCAAGCTGCTTCTTGCCGGTGAACTTACCTGTGTTCACGTCGATGGCGATGAGCGCCTCGGTCTGGTCAATGCAGATGTAGCCGCCGCTTTTCAGGTTCACCTTGCGGCGCAGCGCTTTCTCGATTTCCTGCTCAAGCCCCATCTTGTCAAAGAGCGGACGCTTGTTCTTGTACAGCTTCACGTTCTTCTTCAGCGCGGGCGCAAGGCTTTCCAGGAAGCTGCAGATGCGCTCGAACTCGAACTCGTGGTCAATCGTCAGCCGCTGGTATTCCGGGGTGAAGCGATCGCGCACGATGCGCAGCACGGGGCTGAGGTCTTCGCGCAATAGGCCGGGCTTGCCCAGCCGCTCGTACTTGGTCTTCACGCGCTCCCATTCGCGGGTGAGGAACTTCGCGTCGCCGTCGAAATCTTCCTTCGAGCGGCCCTCGCCCGCCGTGCGGGTGATAAGGCCCACGCCCTTGATGCGAATCTGCTGGAGCACCTTGCGCAGGCGGTCGCGCTCGGCGTGGCTTTCAATCTTGCGCGACACGCCCAGCGTGGCAACGGTGGGCATGAGCACCATGTAGCGGCCCGGTATAGTGATGAAGTTGGTGAGGCGCGCGCCCTTGGTGCCGAGGCGATCTTTCACCACCTGCACCATCACGTGCTGGCCCTTCTTGAGCATGGTCTCGATGGGCTGCTGGCGGGCGCGGCCCGCGCGTGTCTTGGCGCGGGGGATGCCGTCCTCGAGTACCACGTCTCCCGTGCCCTCTGCCCCGGCGATATCACTCACGTAGAGGAAGCCGTTCTTGTCGTCGCCATAGTCAATGAAGGCAGACTGCATACCGGGGACCACGGAATCCACGCGCCCGAGGTAGATGTTGCCTACCTGGCTGGGGTCTTCCTGCCGCTCGATTTGCAACTCGGCCAGCCGCCCGTTCTCGATGATCGCGATGCGGGTCTCACCGGGGGTCACATTTATTGCAAGTTCTCTCATGAGTCCATTCTATCGGTTTACATACCGCACATGCTGCCTTGCAGGTATGCTCAATAATACCCCGACACAGGCCATGACCGTGAGATAGAAAGATCGGCCATAGCTGAGGAAGGGCAGGGGGATGCCGGTGACGGGCATGAGCCCGACGGTGACGGCGATGTTGACGAAGATATGGAAGGCCAGCGCGGTGATGATGCCGGTGGCAAGCAGGGTGCCCTGCATCTCGGGGCAGTCGCGCGCAAAGATGAGGCCCCGGAAGAGGAAGGCGGCGAAGAGTCCAATGCACACGGCCACGCCGATGAAGCCCCATTCTTCGGCCACCACGCTGAAGATGAAGTCAGTTGTGTGTTCGGGCAGGTAGTTGAGACGGGTCTGGGTTCCTTGCAGGTAGCCCTTGCCGGAGAGGCCGCCGCTGCCGATAGTGATGCGGCTTTGGGTGGTGTGCCAGCCGCTGCCCTTGGGATCGTACTCCGGGTGCAGGAAGGCGTAGATGCGTTTCTTCTGGTAATCCTTCAACCCCAGCTTGGATTCCGGGTTGACCTTCACCTCTTGGTTCTCGGTCACCGTGCCGTAGGGTTTGTTTTCGGGGTGGAAGCCCTGCATCTCCAGCCAGAGCACGGGGAACAAGCTGAAGCCCGCGAGGATGACAGCGGCCAGGTGCCACTTGCGGCAGCCGGCGGCATAGAGCATGGCGAGAGTGATCGGCCCCATGGTGGCAGCGGTACCCAGGTTGGGCTGCTTGAGAATCAGGAGGGTGGGCGCGCCGACTAGCGCGAAGGTGAGGAGGAACCAGTGCAGCTTGCGAATGCGCGGACCGAGCATGGTGAAGTACCACGCAAGCCCGACGATCATGGCGAGCTTGGAAAGCTCGGAAGGCTGAATGCGGATGGGGCCAAGTTGCAGCCAGCGCTCGCTGCCGCCAGCCTCGTGGCCGTTCAGCTCCACGCCTATCAAAAGGACGAGGGCGATGGAATAGAAGATCGGACCGAGCGACACGAGGAAGCGGTAATCCAGGCAGGCCAACCCAGCCGCAACCACAATGCCCACGCCGAAGCCGCCCAACTGGCGATAGAGGATGCCCATTTCCGTGGTGCGGCACGCGCTGTACAGCGCGAAGAAGCCCGCTGTTGCCAAGCACGCGACCACGGCGCAGAGCATCCAGTCAATGCGTGACAGGTTCCGCCAATCGATCAGGCGGATACCCGCATCGCGGATTTCGTATTCAAGCGAGCGCGCGTGGGCCATCAGTCTGTCGCCAGTGGCGCGCGCGGCGCGGGTTCTGTTTCGGGTTCGGGTGTAGCCTCGGGGGCGAGCTCCATTTCCGTTTCAAGGGCGGCAACGTCGTCAGGCTCGGGTAGGGGTTTCACCGGTGCCTCAGTCGCCGGGGGAGCCGGGGCCTGCGCCACTACTTGGGGCGTTGCGGGATTGCTGGTCACGCCGCGATAAAAATATTCGATGACGCCCTTGGCCAGCGGCGCGGCTGCCGAGCTGCCGTGGTGCCCGTGTTCCACCAGGATGCACATGGCAATGCGCGGTTCCTGATCCAGCACGCCCGCCACGAACCACGCGTGATCTCGGAACTCATAAGGAATGTCTTCTTCCGTGGCGAACTTCTCGTGGTGCTTCAGGCTCATGATTTGTGCCGAGCCGGTCTTGCCGATCACCACGATGCCGTCTACTGCGGCTTCCTTGCCCGTGCCGGTGGGTGGGGGTGCCTTCTTCTCCACGCACATCCTCATACCTTCTTCGATAATCTGGATGTGGCCATCGGAGATAAGCGGCTCGGAGATTTCTGGGCCGAGGGCCTCGTTCAGGTAGGGGCGCACGCGCTTACCGCCGTTTACAATCGAGGCCATCATCACTGCATTCTGCAAGGGGGTGGCTGATGCGCTGCCCTGGCCAATGCTCAGGTTCACGGTGTCGCCGTCGTACCATTTCTTTTCCGAGGGGGCCTTGCCCTCGAAGAGCTTTGCTTTCCAGTCGGGCGAGGGAATGAGGCCGGTGATTTCGCCGGGCAGGTCGATGCCGGTCTTCACGCCCAGCCCCAACTTGTTGGACCACGACACGATGCGGTTCACGCCGAGCTTGAGGCCCACGTTGTAGAAGAACACATCGCACGAGAAGGCGAGGGCCTCGCGCACGGCCACGGTGCCGTGGCCCGTGCGGCGCCAGCAATGCCAGCGGTGCCCGCCCGCCCCAAGCTGGAAATGGCCGGGGCAGTAGTAGCTGGTGTGCTCGTCTATCACGCCCTCCTCGAGGGCGGCGGCGGCAAGGAGCACCTTGTATACCGAGCCGGGCGGGTAGTTCTCGCGGTAGGCGCGGCTGAACATGGGGTTGGGTTCGGGCGCTTTCAACAGCGCAAGACGCGCGCAGTTGTCCAGCGTCTCGGGGTTTTCGCAATTGGGGTCGCGGGTAACGAATACGTTGGGGTCAAAGGAAGGGTTCGAGGCCAGGGCATAAATGGCTCCCGTGTCCGCATTCAGCACGACAATGGAACCCACCTGCCCGTTGAGGGTTTCTTCGCAGTGACGTTGCAGGTCCACGTCGAGCGTCAGGTAGATGGGCTCGCCCGGCACGGGGCTTTGGCGTGCACCCTCTTCCCGAAGCAGGTGGCCCTCGCTGTCGCGAGACGACACCTTGGGTATACCGCGTCGGTCGGTCTCCAACTGGGGGCGGCCCGTGGCGTACTTGGTGACCACGGCGTAACCATCGTGCCCGCGCAGGTCAGTTTCGTAGACGCGCTCAATGCCGCCCTTGCCCACGATGTCGCCCTGACCGTAGTCCTCGAGTTTGAGGGATTCTAATTCGCTCTGGCTAATCTGGCCGAGGAAGCCGAGTACCTGCCCGCCCACTTCGCCGTGGAGATAGCGCCGCTGGGGACGCACGACGGTGAGCACGCCTGGCAAGGCTGCGGAATGTTCCTCGACGCGGATGCGGTCGGCGCGGGTGACGTCGCGCTTGATGAAGACCTGCGAGAAGGGCGCGCCCTTGGCTGCCTCGACGCGCGAGTGGATGGCCTCGGCGGGAACGTTGACCAACTTGGATATCTTCTCGATGACGCCGGGGAGTTCTTCCTCGGTGCATTCGCCGGGCACGAAGACGATGTCCGCGCTCGCCCGGTTGTCCGCCATCACCACGCCATCGCGCCCGTAGATCATGCCGCGATCCGAGGGTAGGCGCTTTTCCCACACCTGGTTATCGCGCGCCAGCTCGGCGTATTCGTGCATCTCGACAATCTGCAACTGCCAGAACTTGAAACACAGCAGGCACATGGCAAGTGCAATGGCGACAGCTATCCACTGCACGCGCATCTGCACGCCTTCATAGCGTTGCGGTTCCTGTTCCTTTGGCATCTATCCAGACATTCCCAAGTTCTGCACCATCATCCCAACTTTCCGATAAACGAATCGGGGCGTGGGAAAAGCCACGCCAGGGCAAAGTATACAAAAGGCGTGATGAGCGCGGTATAGAAAGCGGCGGGCACGGAGCCCACGCCAATATTGTAAAGGGCGCTAATGTCAGGGCGCTGTACGTAGGCAATCGACGTGTAGATGATGCCATGCACCATGCCCGCCCCGAAGACCAGACCTACCTGCACGGCGGGGTGGTTGGCGATGAGGCGGGTGGACAGGCGGCCTGTCATGTAACCCACGATAACCAGGCAGATGACATGGTGCCCCAGCACGGTTTCGCTAGCCACATCTTGGTACACGCCGCCCAGCACGCCCGTGAACATGGCCCGCTCTTCGCCGTCGAGCATGGCGAAGAAGACCACGAGCAGCAGGGTCAGGTCGGGCGTCACCCCTTGAATCTTCAGCATGTCGGGCCAGGTGGACTGGATGAGCGCCGTGATGATGACGATGGCCAGCCAGAACAGGTTCTTGCGCAGCTTCATGGGGCGAATCGCTCCTGCAAGGGAATGGTCTCGTCGTTGGCGGGCAAGTTGCCCGTGGCGGCTCGGGGCTGAAGGCGTGGCGGGCCTTGCAAATCTTCGACGCGCGGGCCTGCTGCGCGGATGATGAAGACCTCGTCCAGCCGGTAGGGATCGATGAAGGGTTCAATCTCGGCGTTCTTCAGCAACGATTCCCCCGCATGCACCGCCCGCACCGTGCCCACGGGGAAGCCGCTGGGGAAGATGCTCTCGGGACTGGTGACGATGCGGTCGCCCACACGCACGTCGTCTTTCAGGTCGATGTACCACATGGAGCAGATGAGGCGGAAGGTGCCGTCGGCGTGCAGCACGCCGTCGTAGGCGCGCAGGCGATTGCGCTCGACCATTGCCCCAATCTTGCAATCGGGGTGGTGGAGCGTGGCCACGCGGCAGCTAAAGTCGGAAACGTTGGTGATAACCCCCACCACGCCCTGCGGCGTGATGACGCCCATGAAGGGCTCGATGCCGTGGACCAAACCCCGGTCTATGGTGAGGGCTCCCTTGAGGGATTCGATGACGCGTGCGGGTTCGAGCAGCAGTCGCGGCTCGGATTCGAGGAAGCCGACCGTGGCGCGGAGACGACGGTTCTCGGCGGCCATTTCATTGCGCGCAGCGAGTGCACGGCGCATCAGTGCCACTTCCTGGCGCAGCGCCTCGTTCTCTTGGCGTTGGTTCTCTTGCGAGAAAATGGTGGTAAGCGCACGGTCCACCGTGGTTTCCAACGCGGCACGCGATTCCAAGAAGGGATAGGCGGTGAGTGAGACCATGCGGATGACGCCGCGATGCACGATGGTGCTCTCGACGCCGGTGCCCAAGGAGGCAAGGCACAGGCCTACCAGCGTGATCAGCAAGATCATTGGGCGGTGGGTGTTGAAGAACGACGAGGAGTTCAACGTGTGCCCTTTTCGCGCGTACCGGAAACGTGCCGGTGGCTAACCCTACATCTCCTCCGCAGGGAAATCCTTCAACTCTTCAAGAAAGCGGCCCGCGCCAAGCACCACGGCGGTGAGTGGATCCTCGGACACGGTCACGTGCAGGCCGGTTTCTTTCGCCAGCAAGCGGTCGAGCCCGCGCAACAGCGCGCCGCCGCCCGCCAAGACCAGCCCGCGGTCCACGATATCTGCCGAGAGTTCGGGGGGCGTACGGTCCAGCGTGCCGCGCACGGCATCGACAATCGCATTGACCGGTTCGCGCAGCGCTTCGCGCACTTCCTCGGAAGTAATGGTAATAATCTTCGGCAGGCCCATGACGTTGTCACGCCCCTTCACCTGCATCTCGACCTCGTCCTTCATGGGATAGGCCGAGCCGATTGCAATCTTGATGTCTTCCGCCGTGCGCTCGCCAATCATCAGGTTGTACGTGCGCTTCAAATGCTGGATGACGGCCTGATCCATATCGTCGCCCGCAACGCGGACGGACTTGGCGTAGACGATACCGCCGAGGGAAATGACGGCGACTTCGGTGGTGCCGCCGCCGATGTCCACGATCATGCAACCTTGGGGTTCCTGCACCTGCAGGCCCGCGCCAATAGCGGCGGCCATGGGCTCGTCGATGATGAAGACCTTCTTGGCCCCCGCCTGCATGGCGCTTTCGGTAACGGCGCGGCGCTCGACGGCGGTGATTCCCGACGGAACGCCAATCGCCACGCGCGGCCATGCCAATCGACGATTGTTGTGAACCTTGTTGATGAAGTAGCTCAACATCTTCTGCGCAATTTCAAAGTCGGCGATGACGCCGTCCTTCATGGGGCGAATGGCGACGATGTTGCCGGGGGTGCGGCCAATCATAAGTTTGGCTTCATTGCCCACGGCGCGCACTTCATTGGTGTTTTTGTTAATGGCCACCACGGAAGGCTCGCTCAAGACGATGCCTTGGCCTTTAACATATACCAGCGTATTGGCCGTGCCCAGATCGATCGCCATGTCGTGCGAGAAAAACGAGGGCAAATGACGAAGAAAATTGAACAAGTCGGCGAATCCTTTAACCCGAAGGCTCCGGGAGCGGCGCAAGGCACGTCCCTACGAAACCCGGAATTCCCTTGTTCATAAGGGCAGGTGGGGGCGCACCGGCAGGCTTGCCGGAAACAGCGGGAAGTATAGCAGATTGGGCAGCCATTGCAACATGCCCCCGCCTTTGAGGAAACAAGAAGGGGCCGTTCCCGCAGGAACGGCCCCAAAGGTACGGTAGAACTATTTGCGGCGGCGCAGGCCCAGCGCTCCGCCCAAGCCGGTGAGCGCGGCCAATGCCGCCATGCCGAGCGCTCCGCCAAGGGGCAGGCCCTCGCCCCCCACAAACACCCGGAACACCGGGGATGCGTTGGTCGCCAGCACATCGGACACTACGCACTGGTACTTGCCCGTGTCGGTGAGCACGGCATTCGTCAGGGTGAATGTACTCTGGTCTGGTGCGCCGAGGCTCACGTAATTGCCGGGGGTCGTCTCCTTCTGCCAGTCGTAGGTCAGGGTGCCCAAGGCATCCGTGACGCTGACACTTAGGGTGACGCTACCGCCCTCTTCAATAACCCGTAGTTCCGGCGAAGCGCGCAGCACGTTCAACGAGCAGTTGAACGAGACCGTGACCGGGCGAACCACCTGTGTCGTATTGCCCGCGCGGTCGGTTACGGTAAAGATGTAGTCATACGGGAACACGTCTGGCGGCGAGAACGGCGTGATCATGTCGCCACTCTGCACCACCTGGGCAATCATGTTGCCGTCGATGTTGTCCGTGGCCGATTGTACGCCCGCGTCCGTGTAGCCTTCTTTGCAATCCACTACAACCAAGTTCAGACCATTCAGCACGATGACAGGCGGCACCACGTCATAAGTAAACGAATACACTGCCGATGCCGGATTCGGGGTATTGGGCGGGGCCTGAGCAACAACCCGGTTGGCAGGCAGTTGCACCGTGACCACCCCGCTCGACAAGGGGTTCACGGTAAAAGTGTAGACGGAGCCGCTGCCGCTGAAGTTCGACACCGGGTTGACCGCATTGGTCACCGTGATGTCTGTCGCTGTGAACAGGTCAATATTCTCGCTAAACGTGGCGGTGAACTGCACGGGGGTGTTGATGAAACCGCCATCCGGCACGGTGGACGAGGTGAACTGCACCGTGGGAACGGCCGCGTTAAGCGTGTAGGACCATGCATCCCCGGCAAAGGCGTTGGTTGCATCGTCCGTAGTTGCACCTGCTGCAAGCACCACGTTGACCGGGCCGCTCGCAGGGGTGGCGTAGCCACTGAAAGTATAGGGGCCTGCGCCGCTGCCTGTAACGGAAGTGGCAGGAGAGCCGTTCACCGTAAGGTTGGCCGCAGACACGCCGGACATCAGGTCGTCAAAGTTAACCTGAATGCTCCCGAGGCTGGCAATGGTGCCACCGCGCGCGGGGGACTCATTGAACACCAGAGGGGGCACGTTATCGAAGACGCGCACCAATGGGCTCGAAGCGAAGTTCGCGTTGCCTGCGGTGTCCGTATACCGGTTTGCGTCGATCGTCATCGAGAAGTTGCCGTTGATGATGGGGGTGAACGTGAAGCTGTACGAACTGCCCGAACCACTGAACGCGCTGATGTTGCCATTCAAACGTGTCACGTCGGGTTGTGTAAAGTTCGTGGTTGGCTCCTCGGTAGTCACGCTAACGCTTATTGGCCCATTCACTTGCGCCGGCGCGACCGTAGTCAATGTTGGTATGGGCGAATTATTGTCCACCGTCACCAAGGCGCTTGGCCCAGCCGCTGGCGCAGGGTTGCTGGCCACGTCGATTGCCGTGCCACCTGCAATGCTGATCCTAAAGGTGCCTTCACCGCTCACGTTGCTCACGGTTACGGTGCGAGTGATAAAGCCCGAGCCCGCCACCACGATGGTGCCGCCCGACGTACCCACGTGGTTGAGCGTCACATCGCCCGAGGCCAGCGTAACTGCGCTTGTCCCACCATAGGTGATGGTAAACACGGTGGAGCCCGACGCGTTCACCGCATTCGGAACCGGCGCGCCAATCGAGATCGTCGGCGCGACATTGTCCACGTTCACCAGCGCGCTCGGGCCTGCAGCCAGCGCGCTGTTTCCTGCCGCGTCTACCGCCGTGCCTGCCGCAAGGCTGATGGTGAAGGTGCCGTTGCCCCCCACGTTGCTCACCGTGACCGTGCGCGCGCCCGTGCCGCTGCCGGTTACCGACACCGTGCCGCCCGAGGTGCCGCTGTGGTTGAGGGTCACATTTGCCTGGGTAAGGCTCACGCTGCTTGCACCGGTGTAGGTGATTACAAAATCCGTCGAGGCGCTGCTGTTGATGTCCGTGTCGCTCGGCGCGCCAATCGAGATCGTCGGCGGGTCTTGGTCAATGGAATAGAGCTGGTTGGTAGGCGGGATAGCCGCGCTGTTCACCACGTTGCCAACGCCGTCCGTCATGTTAGAGCCTGGCGTTACCACAAGGCCCAGCGAACCACTACCCGCGTAGCCGCTCACTGTAACCTGCACACGTTCGGAATACCCGTTGATACCCATCAAGGGGGTTACGCCGGTCACGCTGCCGCCCGTCAAGCCCCCACCAGTCACCAGCGTGAAGTCGCCGATGTCGATGTTGTTCACGCGCTCGTTCAGAGTCACCATGAAGGTGACCGTGTTACTGCTGGTCGAAGCACCCGTGGGAGAGAAGCGCTCGACAGCACTCAACGACGGGGCCTCTGCGTCTGCCACAAGATCAATGGACTCAATACCGATAATCGGTATGTTGTTGCCGTTCGCGTTCAACTGCATGGCCAACGCCGTAACAAACCGCAGGTAATCGTTGGTGCCCCAAGTGCGCGAGCCCGCGTTCTTGTGGGCAATCATGTCGAAGGTATAGCGCCGTTGCACACCGTCGATGAACTGGCTGGGAATCGAGGTGCTCACCGATTCGGTGCCGAGGCCTGCGGTGTCGTTGTCGAAGAACAGGCGTAAGGGAACGTCTGAAGCGCCGGAACTCCGCGCTACGGCGAGGTCGACTACCAGCTTACGCGCTGCAACGGTATCCACTGCCACGCCCCAGTTGCCAAACAACACATTGCCGGTGCCACTACCCGAGATGATAGCCTTGCCCACGCTGTTCGTTGCCGTGCCTGCGAAGCCATTGAAGGGGAAGGCCGTCCAGTTGTCAAGGGTAGAGGCGAAGCCCCAGGAATACGGGGCGCTGTCCGCCGGGCTTGCCGTGAATCGTACCGCGTCAAACAGCCAGTTCACGTTGTTCCACGCCGCGTCTGTACCCACGCCATCCGGCGTGTCAAAACGGAAGGTGCTTACGGAGTCCACGCCCCACAATGTCCCCGGTCCATTGTTCGTACGGTTGTGGTTGTAAATGACCGTCTGCTTCCCAAGGTTCGGGTAGCGGCTTCCAAACTGGGTGTACTGATAGCCGCCCGTTATCGGGAACATGAACGATGCGAAATTCGTAGGCAGCCCGATGTTCGCGTCCGGGTCGCTCAGGTTGAACTCCACCCGCATCCAGTCGGTGAGGCCGGGGACTATCGAGTTGGCAGGAGCCTGCACCGTCACGTCGCCCGGGCTATTGCCCGCCAACCCAAACGCCACCTGCATCGAGCTGTTGCCATCGTGCGCGATTGCCGTCTGGTTGCCGGGCGAAGTAAAGTTGCTGTGCGTCCAGCCTTCCAAATCAGCGGCAAATTCCCATTCGCGCGGTCCGCTTACAAAGCCCATCCAGTTGATCGAGGCGGTGCCCCCGGCAGGGCCCACACCGGGGTCCACGCGGAATTGAGTGCAGGTGCCGGTCCATTCGGGGTTTGCCCCCAAGTCCACCAGATAGCTGCGCCGCCCGGGCTGAATCGTGAAGTGCTGCGAGTCCGCCTCGTTGAATCCTGCGCCTACATTAAAGAATAACTGGAAGTCATCGTTCGCACTGGGGCTGGGGTTGAATGTAAGGTCTAGGATGAAATACCGGTCCGTGGCCGTGGCCACGCTCAACGCGCCGGGAGAATTCAGAATCGGGTCCCCGCAGCAATAGGTCCAGTTCGCAGACGTCGCGCCTGCCGCAAACCCCGTTACGTTCGCTGCGCTGAATCCCTCGGTGGTGCCGTTGAATTCATAAACCAGCCGCGCCTGCGCTGGCAAGGCTGCCAATGCAAAAAGACATGAAAAGAAAAGTAAACCCCTGCCCATGATACTGCCTCCCCG
>JBIKMR010000103.1:0-13130 GCA_044359155.1 Candidatus Hydrogenedentales bacterium
TAATGCTAAAGCTGCGCAGAACTAGAGTCAAGGCATTTCCCAAACCCGCGCGCAGCCTGCCCAAATCCGCATGGGGGAATCGCTTGCAAAGAAATGCGCTTTTATGCTATCTTGCCCGCCCTATGCCTACGGCCTGCCCGGCGGCATGGGGAGTGGTGGAGATTCACAAGCGTTTTCTCTGTGGGAAAATCATGCCTGAACTGCTGAAAAATCAAGTGGCCCGATTGCTGGACCAGCTTATGCGATTCTCGTCGCCGTCGCGCCGCCATATCAACCGGTGCCTGACGCTGATGCGCCCACTGTTGTTGGCCGCCGAAGCCACAGAGGAAGACGTAGACCGTTTCGAGTCCGCCGTATTCCGTGCGCTTTCCGAGGGCGAGGTGCTGATGCGCCTTAATTGCGCCCCCGATGTGCGCCGCACCATTGAGCAGACCCTTGCCAGCGAACTGGGCCTCAGCCTTGCTGAAGGTTCTCCCGACTGGCTGAATTCGCGCGTATCGATGAAGACCATCAATGCAGCGTCTGACGGCAAATGGTGCCTGAAAGCGCTGGATGAACATACCCGCAAGAGCCCCAAGCGCACGCGCCGCCCCGAGAATTTCGACCGTCGCGTACCGCGTGGCGAAGACCTCTCCTCCTTGAATCCCTACACCATGCGCACGCCCCAGGTGCCTGACGATATGCACGCGCGGGACTTGGACCGCGAAGCCGTGGAGCGCCTCCTGCGCCAGCTCGGTTTGGGCGGGCGCGATTTCGGCCCCGAGCCCCCGCTCGGTGGGTCGCCTGCGCGCCTCTGATTTTTCGTAGATCGAGTGGCCCGCCCCGATGTTCGAGTCGCTGACTAATAAACTGGATGCCGCCTTCAAGTCTTTTCGAGGTCAGAACAAACTGACCGAAGAGAACATGAAGGAAGGGCTGGAGAATATACGCCTTGCCCTGCTTGAGGCCGACGTAAATTACAACGTCGCCAAGAAGTTTGTGGCCGAGGTGAGTGCGGAGGCGGTGGGGCAGGACGTTATTAAGAGCGTAAACCCCGGCCAGCAGATCGTGAAGATAGTTCACGATGCGCTGGTTAGGTACATGGGCGAGCGGAACGAACCGCTGCGCCGCGCCAATACGCCCCCGACGGTGATCATGATGGTTGGCCTGCAAGGCCAAGGCAAGACCACCACCTGCGGCAAGCTGGCGATACAGTTGAAGAAAAAGGGACACCGCGTGATGGTGGTGGCGGCGGACGTTTACCGCCCCGCAGCCGTGCAGCAGCTCGAACGCGTGGCCGAACAGGCAGGGGCGGAATGCTTCTCGCTTGGGGCCAACGCCGACCCGGTGCAAATCTGCGTGATGGCGCGTGGCGAAGCCCGCCTGCGCCAGTGCGACACCGTCATTCTGGACACCGCAGGCCGTATGCATGTGGACGACCGCATGATGGGCGAAGTGCGCCAAATTGCCAACCAGGTGAAGCCAGACGAAATTCTCTTCGTGGCCAACGCCATGACCGGCCAGGACGCCGTGAACTCTGCAAAGCAGTTCAACGACAACGTGCCGATCACGGGCGTGGTGCTTACGCAGATGGACGGCGACGCGCGCGGTGGTGCGGCCCTCAGCCTTATCGAAATAACTGGCTGCCCCATCAAGTTTGTGGGTACCGGCGAGAAGCTGGACGCGCTGGAACCCTTCCACCCTGGGCGCATGGCCGACCAGATACTCGGCATGGGCGACATTGTCTCCCTGGTCGAGCGTGCGCAGGAAGTGGTGGATGCGGAGCAGGCGGAGACTTTTGCCAAGAAAGCGCGCAAGGGCGAATTCGACCTTGAAGATTTCTTGTCGCAGATGCAGCAGATGAAGAAGATGGGCAGCATGGCCGATGTGCTGAAGATGATACCGGGCGTGTCCAAGATGATGCCCGCCGACCAGTTGGCCGGGGCGCAGGACACGCTGAAATATACTGAAGCGATTATCTACTCGATGACGCCGTTTGAGCGGCGCAAGCCGAAGCTGATTAACGGCAGCCGGCGCCTGCGCATCGCCAAGGGCAGCGGAACCGATGTGCAGGACGTGAACCGCCTGCTCAAAGATTTCGAGAAGATGCAAAAAGACATGAAGAAAATGATGAAGCTGATGAAGGGCAACAAGATGGGTATGCCGGGAATGCGCAAGCCGATGCCCCCCATGCCCGGAATGCCGCCAAGATAGAGTTCTAAAATTTCCGGGATAACCGGAAACGTATGGATAACGCCCGCCGCCTTAAGCGGGCAACAATCGAAAATTGGATGCCACGGCTGAGCCGGGCGAGCGAAGGAAGACAAATGCCAACAGTGATTCGTATGCGACGCGGCGGACGCACCCACTCTCCGTATTACCGTATCGTGGTGCAAGACTCGCGCTCGCGCGACCGTGGCCCCGAAGTGGACTCCCTCGGCATTTATCAGCCCTGCGCGCGCCCCGAGCCGCGCATGGAAGTGGACGTGGTGAAGGCCATCGAGTGGCTTGAAAAGGGTGCGCAGTGCAGTGACACCGCCCGCAACGTGCTCAGCAAGCTGGGCGTGTTCAAGCACTTCAAGGACGGCACCCGCCCGGAAGTGGAAGAAGCGCGCGCCGTGGTCACCACGGGCAAGGTGGTGGACAAGGGCTACAACGCCCCGCCCGAACCCAAGCCCAAGGCCGTGCCCGCTCCCGAAGTAGTTGAAGCTGCTGCTGAAGAAGCCCCCGCTGAAGCGCCGGTTGAAGAAGCCGCCGCCGAAGCACCGGCTGCTGAGTAAATTCCCTTCCAACTAAAGACGGGGACTTACCGTGAAGCAGTTGATTGAATTGATATCGAAGAAGCTGGTTGAGAATCCCGGCGACGTGCAGGTGGTGGAAACCGCTTCCGAAGACGGCACCGAGGTGACCTACGAACTTCGCGTGAATGAAGCCGACATGGGCCGCATCATTGGTCGCAGCGGGCGCACGGCGAAAGCCATGCGCACGTTGGTCAGCGCAGCGGCCACCAAGGCCGATGTGCGCGCGAACCTCGAGATTCTTGACTAGTCCCGCTGAGTGGGTGGTGGTGGCGCGGGTGCGCTCGGTGCAGGCGCCAAGGCGCGAACTGCGGCTCGATGAGACGCCGCCGTTCACTTGGCCTGACCCCGCCCCCGAATGGGTGCGGCTGAGGATGCCGGGAGAGGCGATGGTGGCGCGGCTGAAGGTGGCGCATACGCAGCGCGAAAGCGGTGGCGTGGTGCTCACTCTGCCGCCCGGCGTGCCCCGTGAAACGGTGTCCGCCCTGCGCGGGGCCTTGCTGGTGGTGACGGAGCAGGAAGCGGCAACCTACCGCGTCGAGGGCTGGTTTGCCCGGGCGTGGAAGGGGTATCGCGTGGTGACTGTGGACGGTGAATACATCGGCTTGATAACCGAAGTTTGGGAAGGCACGGCGAATGCCGCGCTCACAATTGAATCAGAAAACGGTGACGCCTGGGTGCTGCCCGCCATTGAACAAGTGGTGAGCAGCGTCGATGAAGACACCGAGACGTTGACCATTTTCGGCCTTGAACCGCATGGCATCCGCCATGAGGATTGATGTCGTTACCCTCTTTCCCGAGCTTATCGAGGAAGCGGCCAAGGTCAGCCTCTTGGGCAGGGCGCAAGAGCAGGGCTTGCTTACCATAGCCTGCACCAACCCCCGCGAGTTTACGTCTGACCGGCACCGCACGGTGGACGATGAACCCTTCGGCGGCGGCGCGGGCATGGTGATGAAGTGTGAACCGCTCTTTGCCACGGTCGAATCGCTTCGCGGCGTGAACTCGCTCGAACGCGTGGTGCTGCTTTCCCCCCGGGGGCGGCGGCTAGATCAGGCCAAGGTGCGCGAGCTGGCGCAAGCGCCCGATCTGGTGCTTATCTGCGCGCGGTATGAAGGCGTGGACGAGCGCGTAAGTCAGGCATTGGTCACCGAAGAGATAAGCATTGGCGATTACGTGCTCAGCGGCGGGGAACTCCCCGCGCTGGTATTGATAGAAGCCATGAGCAGAATGCTGCCCGGCGTGGTGGGTGACTGGGAATCCGTGGAGACCGACTCGTTCTTCAACGGAATCCTCAGCTATCCGCAATATACCCGCCCGGCGGAATTCCGTGGCATGGCAGTGCCCCCGGTGCTGCGCGAGGGAAACCACGCGCTCATCGCAAAATGGCGCCGCGAAGAAGCCCTCAAGGCCACCCGCGAACGTCGACCTGACTTGTTGGAATAGTTGAAAAAATTGAACCACAAAGGCCACGAAGAAGCACAAACTACACAACGTGATTCTTCTTCGTGAACTTCGTGCGTCTTAGTGCGCTTCGTGTTAAAGAATTAATTCCTGAAGGAGATTGAATAATGCACCCCTTGGTACAAGAACTCAGCAACGCCCAGATGAAGGCCCCCGACAACATCCCCGTGTTCAACGTGGGCGACACCGTCCGCGTTCACTTCCGCATTGTGGAAGGTGAAAAGGAACGCGTACAGGTATTCGAAGGCATCGTCATTTCGCGCAAGAGCGGCGTGGGCCCCAACGCCAAGTTCACCGTGCGCCGCATCGCCTTCAACGAAGGCGTCGAGCGCGTGTTCCCGCTGCACTCCCCCCGCGTGGAAAAGGTGGAAGTGAAGCAGGAAGGCAGCGTCCGTCGCGCCAAGCTCTACTACCTGCGCGACCGCGTGGGCAAGGCCGCCAAGGTCAAGCGCAAGATCCGCAGTGCCGCCGAGATCGAGGCCGCCAAGCTCGTCACGACCAAGGCCAAGCGCGCCAAGGCCGAAGCCGCCGCAGCTGTCGCCAGCGCCGCACCTGCCCCCGCACCGGCAGCCACCGTCGAGGCCTAAGCCTTTACGTCAGTACAATCCAAATCACCGGGCCGGAACGCCAACAGGCGTTCCGGCCCGGTTGTTGTTTCATGCGCTGTATGAATCCATTGCTAATCCGCCTCGGCCATGATAGCCTCCTGCACAGGGAGGCACGTTCATGAAACTTCAAAACGCGACCATGAGATTACTGCTGCTACCGTCCATACTCGCCCTTGCGGGCTGCGAGCAGCCGCCTGCCGACCGCGACTTTCGGCAGGACATGCGGGACTTCGTCATCGCCATTGCCGACCAGGCCCGCGCCACGGACCCGGACTTCATCGTGATTCCGCAGAATGGGCAGGAGCTGATCACGGAGAATGGGGAAGCGGATGGCCCGGTGGCTGCGGCGTATGTGGCGGCGATTGACGGGCAGGGACGGGAAGACTTGTTCTATGGCTACGTGAACGACAACGTAGCCACGCCTGCGGCGGACCGCGACTACCTGCTGGGGCTTATGGATCGTGTGGAGGACGAGGGCGTCGAGGCGCTGGTGACGGACTATTGCTCGACGGCGGGCTTTGTGGATGACTCGTATGCGAAGAACGCCGCCCGCGGATTCATCTCCTTCGCGGCCAACCGGCGCGAACTGGACGCGATTCCGCCCCGGCCAGCCGCGCCAATAAACGAGAACGCGAACAACATCGCCACGCTAGCGCAGGCGACGAACTTTCTCTACCTCATCAACCCCGGCGCATTTGCATCACGAGCGGTTTTCCTCGCGGCCATCGACGCCACGAACTACGACGTGCTGCTGGTGGATGCTTTTTACGACGACACGCTGCTGACAGCGGCGGAAGTGACTGCGCTCAAGACCAAGGCGAACGGCGCGCAGCGTCTGGTGATTGCGTACATGAGCATCGGTGAGGCGGAGGATTACCGCTACTACTGGCAGCCCAGCTGGGCACCCGGCGCGCCGGACTGGGTGGAGGAAGAGAACGCCGACTTCGCGGGCAACTTCAAGGTGCAATACTGGCGCAGCGAATGGCAGTCGCTGATCTTCGAAGGTCCCGACGCCTACATCAACCGCATCACCGCCGCCGGGTTCGACGGGGTCTACCTCGACCTTATCGACGCCTTCGAGTTTTTCGAGTAGGCCGAGCAGCAAAGGGGCAGGTACTATTCGCTCGCGCAAACCGCATAGACGGGGTCGGTGAGCAGGCGCGTGCGTATCTCCTCGGCCATCAGGTCAAGCGCAGGGATGCAGTCTGACGCCAGAGAGATCGCGGTGCCAAGCCGCGCGTTTGCCTCAGGAGTGCTCCAACCAAAGGCTTTCCCCGTAAGCCACGCCGCGAACGGGCGTTGCCGCGGAAGATTACCTTGTAGCAAGTTGCCATAGGCCTGCATAACGCTTCTCATGCATCGCTCGGCCCAGCGAATGCGTTGCCCGGCATCGTCCAGTGTAATGCCCATTTCCTCAGCCAGGGGCGCGGCGTAGGCCTTTACCAACACGGCCTCTTCCACTGCCCCCATCTCGCGTGCGCTGTCCGAAAGTGCACGTCCAAGCGATGGCCCCACTGCAGCAACCAAGGCGATGTCGAGTCCGGCGTCAAACAAATCCTCCGCCTCTTGCAGGGTAATGCCACAGCGAGAGCTCAACTCGTGAATCTTTGCGGTAACGTAGTTCTCGGGAGCAGCCTCCACGAAATACGCATGGGCAATCGCATCGGCACCCCATACGTTGTTGTGTGTTGCAAAGCCTGCCGCGAAGCAGGACGGGGCAAGCCGCGAGTATTCATAATGGGTCAGCTGCTTCACGAGCGAAGCCGCTTGCGGTATTGCTGCAAAGCTGCCATTTAAGTCGGGCAATGTTGCCGCATAAATGGCTATGGAGGAATCGGTATGCAAGGATTTCATGGCGAGATAGGCATGCACGCCGGGGCCGAATGCAGAGGCGCTACTCGCCCAGGCGATCCCTAGCAGGAATGTCGCTGCGCGCATGGCTAGGCCTATCGCTATCGAAAGCGTCTAGCCCTGCATTTCCGGGATGGGCAGCACGTAGCGGAAGATGGCGGCGAAGTGGAAGGCGCTGCCCGCCAGTACGAAAAGGTGCCAGATGGCGTGGTTGTAGGGCAGCTTATGCCACAGGTAAAACACCGCGCCGACCGTATACGCGATGCCGCCCAGCGCCAGCAGCAGGATGGCCCCGCCCGGCACCAGTTCATACGTGGGCTTGATGGCCACCACGATGGACCAACCCATGAGCATGTACATCATGGTGGAGAGGAACTCGCCCTTGCCGGTGAAGAAGGCCTTGAAGATACAACCCGCCAAGGCAAAGGCCCACAGGAAGACAAGCAGGCCCCACGCCAGCCAGGACTCGCGCATACTCACCAACAGAAATGGGGTATACGTGCCCGCTATCAACAGGTAGATGGCGCAATGGTCGAGCACGCGAAGCACATCTTTCGCCTTGGGGTACGGCACGCCGTGATACAAAGTGGACGCGAGATAGCACAGGAATAGCGTGGCCCCGAAAATGCTCACGCTGATGATCCGATAGGGGTCTTCCCCCATCGACGCATACACAATCAGCATCACCATGGCGGCAATGCTCAACATGGTGCCCACACCGTGGGTGATCACGTTGGCCAGTTCCTCTGCCGGGGTGTAATGCGTCTCGCGCTTCTTGCTCATGCAACCGCCTCATGTGCGGCACCGTGCCGCGTTAAAATCCTACCGGGTTTCAGGTGTAAAGACAAATACTCTTTACACGTGCTTCCCCTCAATCTCCGTCAACAGCCCCTGCGCAGCCTCTTCCAGCAGATCGAACACATGCGTAAAGCCATCGGCACCGCCGTAATACGGATCAGGCACTTCGCGCGTGTCCAGGTGTGGGGCGAAGTCGAGCATCAAACGCACCTTGCCTCGCAGTTCCTTCGGGCAGCGGGCGTGCAGGTCGCGCAGGTTCTGCTTGTCCATCGCAAGGATGTAATCGAAAGCTTCAAAATCTCCCGCGCGCACCTCGCGCCCACGCAACCCGCTGATGTCGATGCCGCGCTTGCGGGCCTCGGCCTGCGCGCGACGGTCTGGCGGTTCGCCCTCGTGCCAGCCGCCCGTTCCAGCGGAATCCAGCGCGAAACGATGAGCAAGTTTGCAGTCGTCCAGCAACTTTTGGAAGACGCCTTCCGCCGTGGGGCTACGGCAGATGTTGCCCAGGCAGACAAACAACACACGAACGGTAGACATGGGTGCGGACTCCAAGGGAAAAATCAGGCGGCGGCCTCGGCGGGTTCCGGCTCGGGACGGCGATGCAGCCAGATGTTGCGCACGTACACTGGCAATGTGGAAGCCAGCCCCAGCACGAACACCCATTCGCCCCGGCTGCCGAAGGCGAGAATTTGGAGGATGGAAGCGGCGATGCTGATGTACCAGAAGGCCATGGGGAAGGTGCTCTTACGGCGCGCCTCGGTGACCGCCCATTGCAGCATGAACCGGCAAGCGAACAAAGCCTGCCCCGCCACGCCGAGGGCTATCCACAGCCAAGCCACCATCGCTTCCTTGGGGTGGGCGTCGCGCGTTTCCTGAAACTCGCCAAGCCACGTGTATGCCAGCAGGGTGACCGCCGCCACTACCGACGCGGCAATCGCAATATTCGCAGCAGCACGCCGGGCCTTGGTCAGCCGCCCATGCTCGCGCCAGATGTGCACCAGGTTGCGCGCATAGATCACCACGTTGAAACAATGTGCCAGCACGCCCAGGGGGGATTGCAGCAGCACGCCATAGAGGAACAGCGACACGCTGCCAATCGAGCTGAGGTACCAGAAGATGGCGGGCGACACGCTGCGGCCCGCGCGCTCGGAATAATACAACTGCACATAGAAGCGGCTGTAAAACACCAACGCGCCCGCCGCGCCAATCAGGTGGATAAGCTGGAAGTCGGGGATCATCTAGCCTTCCTGCTCCAGCTCATAGCGCACATAGCGGCGCACCAGCCAGCCCACCCCCACCAGGTCATAGATGCCACGCCACAACCGGTTCGAGATGCCATACTTTGACACGCCATGAATGCGCGCATGGTGGCTGACCGGGCACTCGGTGAGCGAGAAGCCCGCATTGCGCACCATTGCCGCGAAGAAGCGGTGTACCCCATTGAACGAAATCAGATGCGGCACCACGGCCTTGCGAAAGCCCTTTGTGCCGCAGCCCGAATCGCGGATGCCATCTCGCAGCACGGCGTTGCGCACGCGGTTGGCGACGCGGCTGGAAAGCTTGCGCACCCAGGTGTCTTGCCGGTTGGCGCGGTAGCCGCACACACAGTCGTACTGCTCCAACAATTCGAGGATGCGCGGGAAATCCGCCGGGTCGTTCTGCAAGTCGCCGTCTGCCGTGAGGATGAAGTCTCCCCGCGCGGCCCGCATCCCCGCTATCAGCGCGGCAGACTGGCCGAAGTTGCGCACAAAATGCAGCGGGCGCAGGGCGGGGTATTCCGTCTGCAACTGGGCAAGCACGGCGCGTGTCGCGTCCGTGCTGCCATCGTTCACAAACACGGCCTCATAAGAATAGCCGGGCAGATTGCCCACGGCGGCATGGACCCGCTGCAACAGCAGCGGCACGTTCTCCTCTTCGTTGTACAAGGGCACAACGATGGAAACGAGTTTATCCATGCAAGCGGTCTCCAACGGGAAGCGGCCCAAGGAAAGGCAGGCCAGCGGAAGCGGGGATTATACGCCGCCCGGAGCACGCTTTGCATACGCGCCCTAGCGGGCCGGGTCTACCGTAAGCGAGTCCAGCGCGATGCATCCCTCAATGGGTTCCAGCGCAACCGTGTGCCGCCCGTTGGACAAGCCCACCAGACGGAACACCTCGCCCGATGGCTTGGTGGAAGCATGGTGGAAATTGGCCACGCCTGCGGCTTCGCCATCCACCAATACACTGGCCCGGCCATAGCCCGGCGCGCGCGGCCCCCAAAGCGCAAAGCCGCTCCCCTCGAAATTCCACTTGGCCCGCACCGTGGGTGAAGCGGACACCGCCCCGATTCCGAATCGAAAGTTCGGGTCCTCCACCGCTTGCCAATCCGTCATGTTTTGCGCCGCGCCAACCAGGCCCTCGGTGTAGAGGTAATCCAAGGGCGGGGCGGATTGGCTGCCCCCTGTAATCTCGAAGCTGGTCACTTCGGCCCAACTTCCGGGGGCAAGCAACAACCCAAACATGCCGGGGCCATTCGGCACGGAGCCCACCCAAGCCTCCTGCCCGTTGATGGTGATGCTCCCCTCATCCTCTCCGGACCACGCTATCGCTAACGTGGTCGCGCCCGCCAAGGCATAGGTTCCTTGCTGCAACATGGCGCGCGTGCCGGGCGCGTCTGCCCCGTAAAGTTCCCAGCTATCTACCGAGAGTTGCAGCCCCGTGTGGTGGGCCAAGGTCTGTGCATGGGGGACGCTGTCGGAGCGGGGTTCGTTGGGGCCAATTGGCATCGTCGCATCCCAGACCAGTGTCACCTTGCCACGCAAGGTCAGCGCAACATCCACCCGCTGGGCCGGGCCGCCGCGCCGCAGCAGCGCCAGCGAATCCCCACCATGTGCGCTTGCGACAAAGCCCCGCGCCCGCAATGGCTGCGCCCATGGGCGCTGCGCCACGTTGATCGTGCCGAGGTTATTCGCATCGCGCGAAGGAAACAGCACGCGCAACGTGGCGTTGTCGTCCACGTATCCCGAAAAGGTCTGGCCCCAGAGTCCAGCGGTCTCGTGCTCGACAGGCTCTGCGTGCCACAGGGAACCGAACTGCACGCCCTCCCATGCTGCCGCATCCAGGGCTTGCTCTATCGGCACGCGGAATAATGCCTGGTAATTCCTGTTCCTCCCCACCGATGTGGCCGGGGCATAGAGGTAGCCCTCGTGCGTGAAGGCTGGGAAGTATTCCAGCAGCGGCGGCAGGTAGCGTGCGGACTCGGGAAACAGCAGCATCTGCGGCTCCGTATACGGACCTTCGGGATTGGGCGACGACATGCCCAGCAAGGCCCAGCCAAAGTTCGCCCCCGAATCCGTCAGCGTGAGCACCAGCCAGTCCTGCGCTCGTCTCACCAGCGTGGAGGCATAGAGCCGCTTGTACTTCCCCAGCAAGGGTACCTGCCCGCGCGTGGTCGCAATGGGGCGCGCCACTTGGTGGAACGGCCCCTCGGGCCGCTCGGCCCAAGCATAGCCCACGCCGCTGTTCACATCCGCAGGCGGGTTAGAAGCGTTCTCCCACGTGGTGTTCTCCGTGGTCCAGTCGTAACACAAATGATACCGCCCCTCGAAATGCACCACAGAAACATCCGGCGCATGAAACACCCGCGACGTTTCGCCCGCGAACACATGCGGCTCTGGCCCAAAGATGGGGCCCAGGTTATCCCACCCGCCCTCCGCCTTTGCCCGCAGCACCACGCACCGGCTGGGAATACTCGGCGTCAACGCATAACCAGATGCGTACTCCCCAACATACAGGTAGTCCCCGCCCGACACCGGGTCTCGAAACCGAAACCCATTCACCGGCCACGCATGGTCCCCCGCTCCCCGATGCGCCGGGTTTCCCGGCACCCGCTCAAAGGAATCGAAAGACACCTCGCCCACCACCGGGTGATGCAGCCAGGATTCGACGTGGGTTGAGTCGGCGTAGTCGATGGAAATTGTGGCGAGTTGGCCGGCAAAGGAAAGCAACAGGAGTGCGGGTGTCATCATTGATGTTTCCTTCTTAGCGCATGATAAGCGAACCTGTATATATGCGATGTAAATCTGGCAGGCAGTTCGCATCGTTTTGATCATTGCCCTACAATATGCTTCAACAATGAGATTAGCGAAATTACACGCGTCACTGCGGAAGCCGCCACACTGTATTTTATCGAACTCCTTAGCTCCGTCCTTGCAGGGAAAGACACGGCCTTCCTTGTGGTTGTAAATCGAGTTACGCTAACGATGGGGTTCTGTGAGGAGTCGCTTAATGTAGAGGAACAACAATGGCAATACTCGGCACACTGACTACCGCCAGTCTTCGTGACGCTTGGCCCAATGAAGCGCATCATTTCACGCCATGGCTTGCCGAACATCTCGATCAACTCTCCGCCGAGATTGGCATCCCGCTTGAACTGGAGGGCATGGAAGTCCTTGTTGGGAATTTCTCCGCCGACATCCTTGCGCGCAACCCACTGGACGATACGCTGGTTCTCATTGAGAACCAGCTTGAGCGCACCGACCACACCCATCTTGGCCAGATCATGACGTATCTCGCGGGCCTTGGCGCGCATACGATCATATGGGTAGCCTCTGATTTCCGGGAGCCGCACCTGTCCGCGCTCAAGTGGCTCAACGAGCATACCGTCAACCCCTATGCCTTCTTTGCCGTGAAGGTGCGGGTCGTTCGCATTGGCGATTCCCCGCTGGCCCCCATCTTTGAGGTGGTCGAGCGACCCAATCAATGGGACCGCCATGTGCAGGAAATCACCCAACCCAGCCTTAGCAAGTCGGCAGAATGGCGGAAGGATTTCTGGTTGCACTTTATTGAACGCTTTCCAGACGAGGCGCGCTTTGGCCCGGCATCCGCACTCCATAATCGCTGGTATACGCAGGAAAGCGTGGACTTGGCCATCTCCATCTACGTATCTAAAAAGAGTGTCGGCATCTACATCCGTGGTAGGTTTGGGGCGGATCCAGATTCGGTTGCCGATACGCTTGCCCCATACCGCGAGCTGCTCGCGGAAGCGACGGGTTCCTCAACCTGGAGCGGCAGGACACCGGGGCATTTCTTCCCTCAACAATCTGACTTGGGCATTCCCACCGACCCCGTAAATTGGGACGCCCTTGCTGATTGGCTACACGCTGCAAAGGCAAAGTACGAGCAGGCCCTGCGCGCCTGCTTCGGGGTGCAGCAGTAATTACTCTCTCGTCGGCGCCGCCTTTTCTCCCACGGGCTACGCCAGAATTAAACACCAACTGGAACCAATTGGCGCATATCGCTATACTCTTGCACCCGGAGGTAGACTCGCCTTCGGGGGCAGCGCCTTGGGGGCGCTTTGGCGAGGCACAATGGACGATACCTCTCGATTTTACAAGGGCCTTTCTTTCGACGATGTGCTGTTGGAGCCTGCGCGCTCTGACGTTTTGCCGCGCGATGTGAACCTCACCACCCGCCTTACGCGCGGGATCACCATGAACATTCCGCTGACCAGCGCGGCCATGGACACGGTGACGGAATCGCGCCTAGCCATTGCCCTTGCGCGCGAGGGCGGCATTGGCATGATCCACAAGAACCTCACCATAACCGAGCAGGTGAGCGAGGTGGACCGGGTGAAGCGGTCGCAGGCGGGCATCGT
>JBIKMR010000008.1:0-34930 GCA_044359155.1 Candidatus Hydrogenedentales bacterium
TGGAGGGAACCATTGCCCGAGCCTTTCGACATTGCAACGCTTGCGTTGCCGGAAGACAGCGAGATTCCCGCCTTGCTTGCCGCCATGCCCAATGTCGAAGTGCAGCGGTTCGGAGATGAGGAACTGCTGGCGCGGGCGCACGAACCAGCCCGCCATTTCTTTCTCCTGATGCGCGGCACCTGCCTGGTAGAGCTTCCCCCGCCCGAGCCCGAGCAAGCTGAAGAGACCCTGCGCCGCCGCCCCGGCAGCGAGATATTCACCCTCACCGCCACCCCGGCGCGTCCCTTGTTCGTGGGGGAAATGGCCTGCTTTGGCGATGGCCTGCGCAGCGCATCCGTTCGCAGCAGCATGAACTCCGTCGCCATTCGGCTGGACGTGGACGATCTGCGCCGCATACTCGAAGAGTTTCCCCGCCTCACCCGCACCCTCTGCGAACAATTCAGCGAACGTCTGTTGGAGCTAAACGAGCAACTGCGCCGACATCGGCAACAGCTGATGATGCAGGCCGAGCAGGTCTTCATCGAGGCGGGGTATGAATTTTTTCAGGCGGGAGATGCCCCCGGCCCGCTCTACCAGTTGGTGGATGGCGCGGTCATCCTCACTGCTTCAGACGGCACGCAAGAAACAATCCGGCCCGCAACTGGCAAGCCCGTTTTCATCGACCCGCTGCCCTACTTTACCGGCGCGCCCCAGCCCCGCAGCGCCAAGGCCAAGACCTCGGTGATTGCCGTGGCCATAGACCCGCGCTCGCGCGAGGCCGTGGTCCGTAATTTCCCTCAGTTGACCCTCGACCTGCTGCGGCAGCATTCTGGCGCGTGAACCCGTCCCGCTGGACGGGGATGGCCCCAATGGACAGGACGAAACTGAATGCCCGCCGAACCTCTGCCGCCCATTAGTGTAGTTATTCCTTCGTGGCGCCCAGACCCTGCGCTGCTTGGGCGGCTCTATGCTTCGCTGCTGGCGCAGACCCATGCCGACTTCGAGGTCATCGTGGTGGACGATGCCTCGCCCGAGGCCGACTATGCGCTGTTGTCCGACCCGCGTTTCCGCGTGGTGCGGCTGGCGGAGAACGGCGGCCCTGCCCGCGCACGCAACCGGGGTGCAGTCGAAGCCCGGCACGGCGTTATCTTCTTCACCGACACCGATTGCGAACTCGCGCCCGATTGTCTGGAGCAGGCGGCGCGACACATCGCGGGCGAAGCCATCCTCGTGGGGGACACCCGTACGCGAACCGAAACTGTATTCGGTCGCGCAGTTGCCCTGCTTGGTTTTCCCGGCGGCGGCTGCCTCGGCTTTCACAACGTGTGGCGCGTGGACGCGCAGGGCTACACCCGCAGCTTCAGCAGCTGCAACCTCGCGATCCGAAAGGAAACCTTCAACACACTGGGCTGCTTCAACGAAACCTTCCCTGTGGCCGGGGGAGAGGACACCGTGCTCGCGCGACACGCGGCAGACACCAGCGTGCGCATTCGCTACGTGCCCGAACAGGTGGTGTATCACGTTGAGAAAACCAGCCTGCAAGACTTCCTCAAGTGGCAAATCATTCGCGGGCGCGGCAACTACTACATCCGTCGCCACGTCCCCGAAGTCGGCGGATACCTGCGCCTTCGCGTGTGGACCTACGCCAACAGCATCAAGGCGGCGGGGCCGCTCTATGCCTTACCTGTCACCCTGCTGTGGGTGATGAGCGTGTTGTATCAAGGCGCGGGCTATCGACGCGAGGCGCGGCGAGCATTGGAGAAATAAGGCCATGATACTTTCACTGCTGTTGAGCGCGGCGCTTGCTGCTGACCCCGTGATGCTGACGTATGCCGAGCCGGAGCCGGTGGTGGATTTGGGCGTGGGGCTGTGGGCCACGCCGTTGCCTTTGGACTGGGACCGCGATGGCGACCTGGACCTGGTGGTCTCCTGCACGGACAAGCCCTACAACGGCATGTGGTTTTTCGAGAACCCCGGCGATGGCGGCTCGTTTCCGTTGTTCAAGCCGGGGGTGAAGGTGGCGCCGGGGATGAAGGACGTGCAGGTATCCTATGTGAACGGCGAGCCCAGGGTGCTTGTGGAGAATGTCGAGTACATTAACTTCCGAGAAACTCTCTTCACCGAAACACGCGAACTGTGCGACAAGGCCCTGCTCGACATGCCCAAGGGCCGCACGCGCGCGAAGGACTGGAAGCTTGCCGATTACGACGGCGACGGCGACCACGACCTGATCGTGGGCATCGACTATTGGGAAGACTACGGCTGGGACGATGGCTATGACGCGCTGGGCAAATGGCTTAAGGGTCCGCTGCGCGGCAAGGTCTACCTAATTCGCAACAACGGCGCCGACGCTTCGCCGGACTTTCAACCCTCGGTGCAACTGCACACCACAAACGGCACACCCGTGGATACCTTCGGCAAGCCCGTGCCTAACCTGGCGGACTACGATCGCGATGGCGACCTCGACCTTATCTGTGGCGAGTTTGTGGATACGTTTACTTACTTTGAGAATACCGGCACACGCAGCGAACCTGCCTATGCGCCGGGCGAAACATTGATGCACTCGCCCATTCAAGAAATTGATACCAAGAAGAGCGGGTCAATCGGACTCGATCCACTCAACAAACCTAGACCACTTACCATGGACCTCTGCATGATTGTGCCTGTGGCTATGGACTGGGATGGCGATGGGAACACAGATCTGATCGTAGGCGACGAAGACGGACGGGTGGCGTGGATTCGAAATCAGGACAGACTTGCTTCTCTGGGAGGGGAGCTCGATTTCAGTCCGCCGAAGTATTTCCACCAGCGCGGCGGCCCAGTGAAGTTTGGCGCGCTGGCCACGCCCCATGCGGTGGACTGGGACAAGGACGGCGACGACGACATCCTGTGTGGCAATACCGCCGGGCAGATTGCGTGGTTTGAAAACACAGAATCCAGCGGCCCGCCGCTGTTGCTGCCGCCGCGTTTGCTCACGGCGGACGGCAAGCCTATCCGCATCATGGCCGGGCCGAACGGTTCCATTCAAGGGCCCGCCGAGCGCAAGTGGGGATATACGGTGCTCACGGCTGCAGACTGGGACGGCGACGGCAACACCGACCTGATCGTCAATTCCATCTGGGGCAAGGTGCAGTGGTATCGCAATCCTACCGGGCCGGGCGCCACCGACCTTGACGGTGCGCAATCCGTGCGGGTGGCGTGGGACGGCGCAACGCCTAGACCCGCGTGGATCTGGTGGGAGCCTCTCGTAACCGAGCTGGCCACCCAATGGCGCACCACGCCCCATGCCATCGACTGGAACAAGGACGGGCTGGTAGACCTGGTCATGCTCGACCCCGAGGGTTACCTCGCGTTCTACGAACGCTACCGCGACGCGGAGGGATTGCTGGTGTTGCGTCCACCCGCCCGCATTTTCACGGGGGCCGACGGTCAGCCGTTGCGCCTGAACGACAAGGAACGCGGCAAGTCCGGCAGGCGCAAGTTCACCCTCGCCGATTGGGACGGTGATGGCGCGGTGGACCTGCTGCTCAATTCCGTGAGCGCCAACCTGTGGAAGAACACCAGCGCCGACCCCATCGGCGCGCCCCGCTTTGAAGACCAAGGCCCACTAACCCCCGCCAAACTCGAAGGCCACGACACCTGCCCCACCGTTGCCGACTGGAACAAGGACGGTAAACTGGAGTTGCTTATTGGTGCGGAAGATGGGCATTTTTACTATCTGCCGTAAGGCGAGGGATGCCCATGAAATCATGTGCGACCAAAGGTTGTTTGTTTGTGCTTGTGTGCCTTATGGGATCAGTGATCGGATCCCTCTTGGCTGGAGGTGATTATCTTAAATCAGTTGTTTTTGGTGACAGAGCCATATCGCAAGCCATTGTCGATCTGAGTGAGCGCATCAAGGTTGGCGACTCTCGGGAGACAGTCATCAAGGCCCTGCAATTGTTTCCAAAAGAAATCACGCCCGATGGCAAACGCGTCATGGTAAGTGGCCCGATGCGGTGGAATGCGAAGGGGCCGGTGCTTACCATCTTTTTTGATGAGGAAAAAGTAGTTTCCACCAAATTACACACGCAGGACTCAAGTGAAGAACCGTATGTCCATTGAAGGCAGCGGCTGCCTGCTTCCTCCCCTCCGTGTCCTCTGTGCCTCCGTGGTAAATCATTTACCCTCGCCTCTTCTCCATTGACCTGTCCCCGCGCCAAGGGCTATGTTGTCCAAGCCACCCCGTTCTTTGCCGCATAGAGGTGTCCCATGAAAAGATTTTTTCTCTCACTGGCATTCGTGCTAATCGCCCTCCCGTCACTGGCTGCTATCGACCACGTATACCTTGTCATGCCGGGCGATGGCAGCACGGCGATGACCGTGCAATTCCATTCGGAATCTGCCATCGATTCCGTGGTGCACTATGGC
Source organism: Candidatus Hydrogenedentales bacterium (assembly GCA_044359155.1). Lineage (GTDB taxonomy): Bacteria > Hydrogenedentota > Hydrogenedentia > Hydrogenedentales > JAEUWI01 > WGMK01. Next base: position 4,390 of record JBIKMR010000008.1, read on the forward strand.
TTGAAGAGTTTGGACAGCGATGCGCAATCCGAGTTCACCGCCACCGGAAAGTCGCACCAGATTCCTGGCCTGCCCGATGGGCGCTATGTTCATGCAGTCGATCTTGTCGGCCTTAGCCCTGCGACGACGTATTACTTTAAGGCCTCCAACGGAAAGTCTGGCCAGTTCCGCACGCTGCCTGCCGATGGCTCGCTCGTTCGCGGCGTGTTCGGTGGCGACATGAGCGTGTTCCCGCTGGAAACACAGATGCTGAAAGTGGCGGCAAAGGAAGCGCCCGACGTAGCGGTGCTCGGCGGCGACATTGCCTATGCCAACGGCGACCTGAAGAACATCAAGATGTGGGACATGTGGCTGCAACGCTGGGAAGATTTCATGGTGCGCGCCGACGGCGGCATGATTCCCATGATCATGGCAATTGGCAACCATGAAGTGAACGACAGCGAAGACCCCGACCCAACCAAGCGCGCACCATTTTACTTCGGCTTCTTCTCGCAGGGCGGCCAAAGCTACTTCACCCGCGAGCTGGGCCCCCATGCCCGCGTAATCGCGCTCGACTCGGGCCACATCACCCCGCACGCCGAGCAGGTCCCCTTCCTGCGCGAGGCGCTCGATGCCACAGAAAAGCCCTTCGTCTTCACCACCTACCACGTGCCGCTTTTCCCCAGCCACCGTGATTTCGACGATAGCCGTTCCGTGGCGGGACGCGAACACTGGCAGCCGCTGTTCGACGAGTTCGATCTGAGCATCGGTTGGGAACACCACGACCATACCTTCAAGCGCAGCAAGCCCATTTGCGGCGCAACGGTGGACCCGGAAGGCACGGTGTATATGGGCGACGGCAGCATGGGCGTGGCCGTGCGCGAGATTAATAATGGCGACGCATGGTATATGGAAAAGGCCGAGAGCAAGGCCCATGTGTGGGTGGCAGACATCACAGCGGAGAAGGTGCATTGCCGCGCCGTGGATCAGCTCGGCGTGCAGTTTGACGAGGTTACCATCGCCCCGCGCGCGGTGCCTGTTGCGCCTTAAGTTAGATTTGTTTCCCACAGCATTTGCTATTTCACGGTAGTGTCTGGTATATTCCGCTTGTCTGAGAGGCGCGGCTCGTGTCGCGCTCGTGACACTCCGGCATAAACCAATGCCACTTGCTCATCTCCCCCCGGGCGTATCGCCCGCGCGTTCCTCGCAACGCACTCCAGCTGGGCCAGTGACCCAAGCTGCGCCTATTCAATTTCGCGCACGCCCCGACCAAAGGATCACCATGTCTTTCGATTCGTTCAACATTGACCAGAAACTAGTAAACCTGCTCACCAAGCAAGGAATCACCACGCCGAGCCCCGTGCAGGCGCAGGCGATTCCCGTGGGAATGCAAGGCCACGACGTTATTGCCATCGCCCAAACGGGCACCGGCAAGACGTTGGCCTTCGGGTTGCCCGCGCTGATGCGCCTGTCCAAGGGACAGCCGGGCCGCAACCGCATGTTGGTGCTGGCACCCACGCGCGAGCTGGCCTGCCAGGTACACAAGGCGCTCGACCCGCTCGCGGCGGCCCTCGGCCTCCGCTCCACCTGCATTTACGGCGGCGTGGGCATGGAGCCGCAATCCGCCGCCCTGCGCCGTGGTTGCGACATCATCGTCGCCACGCCGGGCCGCCTGCTCGACCACATCAGCCGTGGCGCGGTGCGCTTCCCCCAGCTCGAAGTCCTCGTGATGGACGAGGCCGACCGTATGCTCGACATGGGTTTCCTGCCGGACATCCGCCGGATTCTCAGCGGGCTGCCCTCCGACCGCCAGACCATGTTCTTCTCGGCCACCTTCCCCGATGAAATCGCACGCCTCACGTCGGACTTCCAACGTGATGCAAAGCGCATCGAGGTGGGCCGCATTTCCACCCCGGCGGAAAACGTGAAGCAGCGCCTGTATACCGCGCGTGGCGACGACAAGGTGGAGCTGCTCTCGAAGCTGCTCGCCGAACCCAACGTCACCTCAGCCATCGTGTTCATCCGCACCAAGCACCGCACCGACCGCATCGCCAAGCAGCTCACGCAGCGCGGCATCGAGGCCATGCCGATCCACGGCGGGCGCAGCCAAGGCCAGCGCGACCGTGCCCTCGACGGCTTCCGCCGTGGCCGCTGCCGCGTGCTCGTGGCGACCGACGTGGCCGCGCGCGGCATCGACGTGCAGGGCGTGTCGCACGTGTTCAACTTCGACATCCCCCGCACCTTCGACGACTACGTGCACCGCATTGGCCGCACGGGGCGCGCCAGCGCCAAGGGCCACGCGGTCACCTTTGTGTGCCCCGAGGAAACCAAGGAACTGCGCGACATCGAGACCGGCCTCGGCGTGGTGCTGGATCGCATCGAATGGGAAGGCACCGTGAACGTGACTTCCCTATTCGGCAGCCGCCCGCAGCCGCAGGCGCGTCGTTCTTCCGCCCCCGGCCCGCGTCGTGGCGGTGGCAAGCCTGCCGTGCAGGGACAGGGTGGCGGCAACAACCGCGACCATGCCCGCCCCGCGCAGGGTGAGCATTCGCGTCCCGCACAGGGTGCCAACCAGGCGCGCCCCGCGCAGGGCAACCGCAACCACGGAGGCGGCAGCGCAAGCGGCGAACGCACCGGCAACCGTGAGCAGCAGCCTCAGCAGGGTGGCAATCGCCCGCGCTTCGGCGCAGGCCGTCCCCCCCGCCGCGATGGCGGACGCGTGACCACCGAAGTGCGCTAACCTCCAATTGTTATTCTGTGCCCCCACAAGTGAAAGCTTGTGGGGGCATTTTTATTTTCACCCATTCCCGCCTTCGTGGGAATGAGGGGATGTTTCTATTGCCCCCTCGCCCGATTCCACGCGACCCTGTCCAACCCGCTATAATCCCTGCCGTAGTGCGTGCCAGACCTAAAGAGGAACTTTCCGTTGGAACCAGATACCAGCATCACCGTAATTCGCTTCATGCAGGATGGCGGCATACTCATGTGGCCCATCCTGTTGTGCTCAATCATCGGCATGGGCATTAGCGTCGAGCGGTTTGTTTCGCTGCGCCGTTCGAGCATCGACACGCGAGAGTTCATGGACACCATGCGACAGGTGCTGCGCCAAGGCAGTCCGCAGGATGCGATAGAGACCTGTGAGCGGACGAATGCGCCTATCGCACGTGTGTTCCGTGCCGGTGTGCTGAAGCATGGCCGCAAGAAGTCGGACATACGCGAGGCCATAGAGAACGCGGGCAGCATGGAGATTCCGCGACTCGAGCGTTACTTATCCGCCCTTGCCACCTGCGCCAACATCGCCCCGCTGCTCGGCCTGCTCGGCACGGTGCAAGGCATGATCATGGCTTTCGCCCAGATTCAGCACAAGCGCGGGCAGGTGAGCCCGGCGGATTTGGCCGAGGGAATCAGCACTGCGCTGTACACCACCGCCTTCGGGTTGACCGTGGCCATTCCCCTGCTAGTGCTTTACAACTATTTCACTTCGCGCGTGGAAGATCTGGTGGTCGAGATGGAAGGCAGCTCGACGGAACTGCTCGACCTGTTGACGCAAGACGATGATTCCGACGCGGACGCCTAGGCCATGAGGTTTCGCCACCGCACACGCAAACGCGTTGTCGCCAACTTCGACATGACGCCACTCATTGACGTCGTGTTCCAGTTGATCATCTTCTTCATGCTCTCCAGCACCTTCGTTATCCAGAGCGCCGTGCCGGTGAACTTGCCTGAGAAAGCGGAGGGCGATCCGTTGCCCCTGGAGACTCGCGATCTGGTGGTGAGCATTCAGGCGGATGGCGGGGGAGAGGACGGCTTGGGCACCATATACCTTGAAGAGACCCCCATCGCCAAGGACCAGTTGACGGCCACGCTGCTCGAGCTGCGCCAGCGGCCTGAATATCAGGCCCAGCGCGATCCGCTGGTGCTGATACGCGCGGATGGCAAGGTGCCCACCCAGCGCATCATCGACGTGATGGAAGCCTGCCAGGACGCCGAGTTCAACAGCTTCGGCATTGGCGTGGCCACGCAGGCGCAATGAGCGCGGCCCGCCCTACATACGATCCCCGCGCCCGGCGCAGACTCCTCTATGCCTTTGGGTTCAGCGCGGCGCTGCATGTCTCTGCTGTCACCATTTTCAACATCGTCGTTTATTTTCCGGTGTCGGAGATTGACTACTACGACTTCCGCTTTGTGCAGGCACCGCGTGGCAGTGTGGGGGGGGAAGGGCAGATTGCGCTTTCTGAACCTACGCGATGGGAATGGCTTCCGCAATTGAATCCGCCTGCCATCGAAAACACACTCTCCGATCGGCTGACCCTCTCGAACCCTGGCATGGAGCAGCAATCTCTGGCGGAGGAAATCTATGGACAGGAAGAAGAAAGCCTTTCCCTGCTTTCCTCTGCGTTGGACAACCTGCAAACCACGGTCAGCCGCCTCACATTGGATTCGGATCGCGACGCGCTTTACACCAACCCGCCAGCTAACGGACATTCCTTCGCGCCCGCGTCGGGAATGCAGGGCGTCATCCTTTGGCCCGCGCGCGATGCGCCCCGACCGCTGCTCTTTTCGCCGCCGCTGCAAAGCGTGTGGGACATCGAGCCGCGGTACCTTGCCGATGGCATGAGCCTGACCCTGCGTATAAACGCGGGCGGTCGGGTGACTCGGGTCTGGAACGATGACCTACGCTCGGGCCCCGCCATCGCTGCGCTCGAAGCAGAGCTGGCCAACTATCGATTCGCGCCAGATGAATCGGCACGCGCCTCGGAGGAAACTGCACGGCTGGTAATGCGGCGGCAGGATGCCCAGCCATGATCGAGATCAGCCTCTATACCGCCATTGGGCTTTATGGGTCGGTTATCATCGCAGGCACGCTGGCCATGTGGATTTACACCGAAGTCACCGCGCAGCGTGTACATCGTGTGTTGGAAAGCCAGAACCTTTGGCGGTGTAGCTTTTGCGGGTATACCTACCTGGACGAGCGCGCCGATGAAATGTCCCGCTGCCCGCGCTGCGCCAGTTTTAACCGGCTGAGCGACGCAGGCGTGAAGCCCTACGCCGTGAAAGAACCCCCACGCGAAGAACGCGAACCGCGTGGCAAGAACACGTCGAAATCCAAACAACGCGGCGCACGATCACGGGGACCACGGCGGTAGGGCAACCTAATGGTGGTGGTCGCGTTCGCCCACGTCGAGACTGGCGAGAATCTTTTCGGGGTTCCAGCCGGGCTTGAAATCACCGAGTATGCCCTGCACCTTTTCGGCGGTGGTGGGGTCGTCCATCAATTTGTGCATGAGCCACAGCAGGCGCTTGCCCGTGTCGATGCTCATGAGGTGCTCCATCTTGCAAGCGTCGCCGCGCGCGGTCTCGGCATTCACCTGCAACACCTTCTCGAAGAAGTACGTGAGGATGACGAAGTTGTGCTCGACCGAGCGGGCGATGCGCATTCCCTCTTCCGTGAGCAGCAGAAAGCGGTTGGGGTCTTCCGCCACCCAGCCGCGCTTCTTCAACTGCGACAGCGCCATGGACGCGGCACCGCGAGAGACCTCGAGCATGTCCGCCACGTCTGTGCTGCGGGCGTAGCCCAAGTCATGGCGCAGGCTGTCAATGGCCATCAAATAGTGGGCCATCGAGTGCGACAGCGGGTTGCGCTCAAACTCTCTCCAGTGTTTCGAGTCGTTGACCTCGACAGACATGGCGAATCTCCGCATGGGTAAAGGAAAATTAACAGGCCCTAATTTTAGCAGTATGGCCGCCCTGCGACAAAGTTTTGCCGTGAATCGCTCTTGCTGCTCAAAACAGCCTGCAATATGCCCCTATTCCGCAGGCGGTGATTCCACGTAGAACAGGTCGAGCAGGCCCGATGGGGCAAGTGTATCGCCACGGTAATGGGAAACTGCTTCCAGCTTGGCGCCTGCAGCCAGCAAGGCGGGCTCCGCCAATAGGTAAGACAGCGGCCAAACCGGGGCGTAGTTGGGCAACGACAGCAACAGCTGAGGCTCGCCCGAAGTGTGTGCCGAAAGCGTAATGCTTTTGCCGTTCTCACCCAGATGGGCAGACAATGCAATGATCGACATGGGTTTGTCGAGCATGCTGGCCGTGCGCAGCTCGAAAGTGGGGGGCAGCTCATCGCCTTCCAGCACCATCGACTGTTGGAGGAGAATTCCTGCGACAGGTTGCGAAGAAACGCGCAGTCCCACCGACACAGTCGCTTGGCTCAACTTTGATACGTCCGGCGTGGGAATGCGTAAGGATAGGGTGCTGCCCTTGGGCGCGAACAGCGCAACCCCGGCAGGCAGAGACACCAGCGGTCCCCCCGGCGCCATGCCCCCCGAAGGTCCAACCATCAGGTTCGCCAACTGCACCAAGAGGTTGTTGCTGTGTATCTCGATGGCCTCGATGTAACTATCTTTGTCGAAAGTATGGGAGAGCGTTCCAACGTGATAGCTGCCGGAAGGCGTAGCGCCTTCCATCGACTGCGCTTCAATCAACACGTTCGGCTCTATGCTCCAGCCCGGTGGAGTTGATGCCACCGAGCCATCGCCCTCGGGCGTGCCGCCTTTCACCCATTGCTGCACCAGCAGCTTTTCTTTTTCGGTCAGGCGGGGATTGTTCACAAAGGTGCCATGCATGGGGTGGGCGTACCACGGCGGCATACTTTCCTCCGCCATCACCTCCGCAATACGCTCCGCTCGCTCGGTCACCGCGCTGAATTCCAGCAAGCTGAATGGCCCGGCCCCATTGGGGCGGTGGCAGGAGATGCAGCGCTGGCTGAGAATCGGGGCGATGTCCTTCGTATAGGTGACCAGCTCGCTCGGCGTGGGCACCGCTGGAAAAGTAAGGCTGCATCCTTCCGCCTTGGTGGTCGGTTCAGACACCGGCTTTCCTGCGAGCACCTCGTCCAGTGCAATTCGGAGGTCGTTGCGCGACGCCTTGGGCCGCACCCCGCCCAGACGGAACTGGTCGTCTACCCGTCCCCGGTAGAGCAGCCGCCACTCGCTGTCCAGTACCGCCACCTCAGGCGTGCGGGTTATCCCCAATTGCTTCGCCGCCTCCCCCTGCGTGTCTTTCACTATGGGAAAGGTCATGCCATAGTCCAGCGCATACTGGGCCATGTCCATCACACTGTCCGCCGGGCTTACATTAACCGCCACAAACTGAACCCCGCGCGGCGCAAAAGCCTTCTCGATATCTATCAATACCCCTGTATACCGCTGCGCCACAGGGCAACTGACCGACGAGAAAAAGAGCACCCAGACCTTCGGCTTTTCCAATTCCTCTAGGTCTACCGGGGTATAGTCTGTACCCTTGAAGGCAGGCAGATCAGGAAAGTGCCCCAACGGTTCCGCTGGATAAGCAGCCAATGAAGTTAAAAACAGACCAAAAACGACGATTGATTTCCACAACATGAACACGCACTCCGGGCGACTCGCCTATCTGAACCTAACAAATTTCGGGCGGGCTGTCAATAGCGTACCGTGTTCGTTAATTATTTTGTACTTACCCTTCCGGCCAGAAGTAGTGGACGGGGGCGAGCCAGAAGTTTTTGGTGTCTTGCTCGAAATCGTGGCGCTTGGGCTCCTTGCTCAGGTCGCGCCTCCACCGTTTCTCGAAGCCTTCGCGGGCGGCCACGGCGGAGATAATGGCGTCTCGCTCGTGTTCGTTGGGTTTGCGGCACGTCACTGAGAAGCTTTGGGTGAAGGATTTCCAGCTTGGATTTCCCAATGCAAACAACTGGGCCTTCGGGTGGGTTTCAGTTACGGGCACTTTCGGGAAGTGTTCGCGCATTCGTTGCACGAACATCATGCCTTGCACAATGGCAGCACCACGCAGGGAGTTGGCTGCCTGCACGGTGCCGCTTCGCAGGCCGTGCTTGCAGTATTGCTTCCGTATCCACTGGTCGGCGCAACGGTCGCCCGATTTTCCTGAGGACCACCACAGGGGAGCATCCACGCCGATTCCGGCAGGAGCGCATGTGACGTGTTGCAAGACGACATCAACGGCTTCTTCCGCGCAGCCAACGCAACATATCGTCGCAAAGCTTTCCGGGCCGAGGATGGCCAGACCGAATTTGCCTTTCCCGCCGGGGTCTGCCCCTATCCAAATCTTGGAGTTTGATTTCATGTATCCCCCTCGTTGCCACGAAGACTTTGGCGACGAGGGTAATTATAAAGATAGCATCTGGTGTCAGCACTAATTCCTGCCCGGAAACCGGCAACGTGTTACACTCGCAGTCGGCGTGCAACTTTCCCCATCCTTTGCACGCGCGCGGAAGGCCCCATGTTTTGTGGGGGGCATCGACCGCGCAGTTCCCCCAACCCTGAAAGGGTTCCGACTCGATGCTCATCAAGGTCGGTTTTGAGATTGCCTTTGATTCCCCCCAACCCGCCCCGATGCTGTTGATGCTGTACCTGCATCCCTCGCGCGAGTTGACAACCCGCAAGCCAGACCGGCTTGAGGTGTTGCCGCGTGTGCCGGTGTTCGAGTATTTCGATTTGTATGGCAACCGTTGCGGGCGCATGGTGGCGCCTGCCGGGCGGGTAGTGTTTCGCAACGAGGCGCTGGTCGAGGATTGCGGGCTGACCGATATACAGGCGCCCCATGCGCCACAGGCCCAGATTCAGGACCTGCCGCATGAGGTGCTGTTGTACTTATTGGCCAGCCGCTATTGCGAGGTGGACAGCGAATTGAAGGACCTGGCCTGGAGCCTGTTTGGGCGCACGGCGCCGGGCTGGCCGAGGGTGCAGGCGATCTGCGATTTCGTCCACCGGCACATTCGCTTCGACTACCAGCTTGCGCGCGCCAACCGCACGGCGCTGGAAGTGTACCGCGAGCGCGTGGGCGTGTGCCGTGATTTCATGCACCTCGCCGTTACGCTTTGCCGCAACTGCAATATTCCCGCCCGCTATTGCACGGGTTACCTGGGAGACATCGGCGTGCCGCGTTCCGATGCGCCCATGGATTTCAGCGCCTGGTTCGAGGCCTACCTCGGCGGCCAGTGGTATGCCTTCGACGCGCGCAACAACGTGCCGCGCGTGGGGCGCGTGTTGATGGCGCGCGGGCGCGACGCGGCAGACGTGGCGCTCACCACCACCTTCGGCGAAAACACGCTCCAATCGTTCCGGGTCTGGACCGACGAGGTCAGTGGAAGCTGACATGGACTGCTGGTATTTCGCCTACGGCAGCAACCTGTTGCTCAGCCAAATGGCGGCCCGCACGGGCCCCGTTCGCGCAGGGGACGAATCCCCCCGCATCGCCCACTTGCCCCACTATCGCCTAGCCTTCAACATGCGTGGCGGCGATGGGCAGGTCTATGCCAACATTGTGCAACCCGGTGACGGTGTTATTGGGGTGCTCTATCGCTGCGGGCCAGAAGCAATGGAAAAGCTCGACGGATACGAGCGTGGGTATGATCGGCATGAGGTCGTGGTTACGGACGAAGCAGGCGTTGCGATTGAGGCTATTGCCTACATTGCCAAACCCACACGGCTGACGACGGAAGCGCGCCCCAGCGAGGCTTACCTGGAAAAGATTGTGACCGGCGCGCACGAACAGGGCCTGCCGGGAGACTACATCCGGGCCATCGAGGGAAAGGCACAGGCATGATTTCTCCACTATTGGCAACGGCAATCGCGGCATCCTTCGCGCTTGGCGGTGTGGATGTATACGTCGCGCCGAATGGCGATGACAGCAACAACGGATCAGCGCAAGCCCCCTTCGCATCCCTTGCCGCTGCCCGGGATGCGCTCCGCAACGTGCGCGCGGCGGGTGTGCCTGCGGGCGAGATGACGGTGTGGATTGCCGATGGGGACTACCGGCTGGAGACGCCCCTGATATTTAGCACGGATGACAGCGGCACCGCCGAGGCTCCCGTTGTTTACCGCGCTGCCACGCAGGGCGGCGCGCGCTTGTTCGGCGGGGATGTTCTACCGTCGTCAGGCTTCGCCCCCGTGAGTGACGCAAGCGTGTTGGAGCGGCTGCCAGAGAACGCCCGCGAAACCGTGCAGCGAATTGACCTCAAGGCGATAGGGATTACGGAGTACGGCGAGCTTCCAGACAATTTCGAGGGAGCGGTGGCGTTGCCCGAATTGTTTTTCAATGACGCCCGAATGAATTTGTCGCGCTGGCCGAACGAGGGCTGGGCAGAGATTGAATCGGTGGTGGAGAGCGGGGCCGCGCCGTGGCGCAATTACAGTTCCGATGCGCTGGGCAGCTTCATCTGCAAAGACGACCGATTATCCCGCTGGACCAATGCCCCGGCGGTCTGGCTTGAAGGGTATTGGTGCTTCGACTGGGCCTGCGCCACCATTCGCGTTGGGGGCATGAAACCTGAACAGCGCGAGATAACGCTGGCGAGTCCGCATGTGTATGGCATCGGCAGCGGCAACAAGGCCGAGCGGCGGTATCGCGCCATCAACCTGCTGGAAGAACTCGACGAGGCTGGGGAGTATTTTCTGGACCGAAGCGATGGCAGCCTTTACTTCTGGCCACCGTCCCCAATAGAGGGAGCGCGTGTGGTATTGAGTCGTGTGAGCGAGCCGCTGATTCAGATCAAGCAGGCGAACCATCTCACGCTTCAGGGATTCGTGGTGGAAGACACCCAGGGCGCAGGCATTAAAGTCGAGGAAGGCAGCCACGTGACGCTTGCAGGCTGCACGATTCGCAACACCGGGCAGGCGGGTGTTCAGGTGGTGGGGGGAATGCAGCATCGCGTGCAGAGCAACGACGTTTACGACACCGGCACGGGCGGCGTGGAAATTGGCGGGGGCGACCGGAAGACCCTGACCGCCTGCGGGCACAGCGTGGACAACAACCACATCCACGACATATCGCGACGGATGCGCACCCACGCGTATAACCTGAACGTCAGCGGGGTGGGGGTGCAGATGACGCACAACCTCCTCGAGGACGCGCCGCACCAAGGTATCGGGGTTTCAGGCAATGACCACCTGTTCGAGTACAACGAAGTGGCGCGCGTGGGCATGGCCTCCGACGATTGCGGCGCGTTCTACATGGGGCGCAATCCTTCGGAGCGCGGCAACGTGTTGCGCTACAACTATTGGCATCACCTCGGCAGCGAAATGTCGCATGGCAGTTGCGCCGTGTATTTCGACGACGGCACCGGCGGGCAGACTGTGCAAGGCAACGTATTCTACAAGGCAGCCGGTGGAGCCTTCGGCGCGGTCTTCATCCACGGCGGACACGATAACGCCATCGTTAACAACATCTTCATTGATTGCTCCCGCGCGGTGGGGGCCTCCCCTTGGCCAGCGGCCTACTGGAAGCAGTGGCTCGACGGAGAGTTGTGGCAGCAGCGGTTGCTCACGGAAGTGGACATTACGACCCCGCCCTACCCCGAGCGTTACCCCGAGCTTGCCGGGTACATGCAATCTGATGCGCTGCTCCGCATGAACCGTTCAGAACGAAACATTGCCGTGCGTTGCGACAACCTGGCCAATGGAAATTGGGATGTGCGCGATTGCCTGACGGTTACGGAAGACCCGGGCTTTGTGGACGAGAAGGCCGAGAACTTCCAACTGCGCGAAGATGCGCCCATACTCCAACGCCTGCCCCAGTTCGAGCGAATCCCCTTTGACAAGATTGGCCTATACGCGGATGCCTTCCGGAAGGAAGAGACGATTAAAAAGTAGGGCTGGCCTGCTCACGGAGTTTTTGCGCAGCGGAACCCGGAGTGCATGAGGCCGGTGTCGGGGCTGCATTTCATGCGGGCTGCCGGGCGATAGCTGGCGCAATAGCTATGGTGGCAGAGGAACGAGCCGCCCCGCTGCACGCGCTTGGGCACGGTGGGTTCGTCGGGATCGTAGCTATCTTTGGGGCCGGTGGGGTTGGCGGTCAACTTTTCCTTCGCCTGCTGGGCGTAGGCGTCGGGGCGATACCAGTCGGCACACCATTCCCACACGTTGCCTGCCATGTCGTAGAGGCCATAGCCGTTCGTGGGAAATGTCTTTACCGGGGCGGTATAGAGGAAGCCGTCCAGCTCGGTGTTCTCGTTGGGGAATTCCCCGTGCCAGATGTTGGCGCGGGCGGCATTGCTATCTACGGGGTCGTCTCCCCAGGTGTAGTGCTTTCCTTCCAGCCCGCCCCGGCTGGCGTATTCCCATTCCGCCTCGGTGGGCAGCCGCTTGCCTGCCCATTGGGCATAGGCTTGCGCGTCGTCCCAGCTCACCTGCACCACGGGATATGCGTCTCGCCCCTCGATGGTGCTGCCCGGTCCCTCGGGATGCCGCCAGTTGGCGCCGGGGGTCCAATGCCACCACGCGCCGGGGTTGAAGTGGGGGGTAGGTTCATCGGGAATCTTGAACACCAGCGACCCTGCCACCAGCGTATCTTCCGGCGGGGGCGGCGTGCTTGGCGGCAACTGCGCCATGATCTCTTCCAGCTTCGGCTTGCGCTCGGCGGTGGTCTCGTAGCCGGTGGCGTCCACAAACTTGCGGAACTGCGCGTTGGTCACCTCGGTGGTATCCATGTAGAACGCGTCCACCCGCACGCGGTGCAGTGGCTGCTCGTCGCGCCGCGCATCGGGGTCCGTGCTGCCCATAGTGAATTCGCCAGCGGGGATAAGGACCATGCCATCGGGGGCGTCGGAATGGGAATTGCCACAGAGGACACAGAGCACACAGAAGAGGATGGAAGAACAAAGATAAGGCCTCATGGCTGGCTGCTCTCTGTGAGTGGTGGATGCAAGTCAACCGCCACTACGGCATGGTCGCTCAGTTCTTTGCCTTCGAGTGTATTGGGCCACGTGGCCATCACCACGGCGGGCGGTTGTGCGGGCGTTATGGCAAAGCCACGGGGCGCGATGTAGTCGATGTGGGCGCCAAAGAGACGCACCTTGCCCTCCTTGACCGCCTGGCTCGTAGAGGTTTTGAGGTCGTTCGCGGCATCCACCGCGAAGCCTGCGTCGCGCAGCATCTGGATGCATTGGTTCTTGTGCATTGCATTCAGGTCGCCGCCGAGGATAACCGGCAGTCCACCGCCGTGCTCTTCGATTTCCTTCAGCACCAACCCCACTTCGCGGTCGCGCGCGTCGGAGGCGGTAAGCGCGCTTTCCAGGTGCGTGACCACCAGCAGGGTGCGGGTGCCGCGAATGACAGCCTCGGCAAAGACGGCGCAACGCCCGCCGAGACGATTCTCATCGGAACGGTACCACCGCTCGATTCCGGGGAAGCGTACCGCGCGCACGTTCTCCAATGGATAGCGGCAAAGGATTGCATTGCCATGGTAGCCCACGGTGTTCTCCGGGGCGGACACAGTGCTCAGGTCGTCGAGCTTGCCGAGAGACAGCTCCAGGAATTCCACGGCATAGGCGTAGTTCATGCCCAAGGCGTGGGCCACCTCGCGCGTGGTGTTCACATTTCCACTGCGCGCCATGCCAATGTCCATCTCGGAGAGCAGCAATACATCGGCATTGCGGAGGGCGTCATGCCCGGTCAGCAGCGTTACTCCATCCTGCCAATTCCGCCCCCGCTCCATGTTCCACGCCACCACGCGGATGGGGCCTTCGGCCTCCGGTACGGGGTGCGTGTTCATCACCTCCACCGCATTCATCTCAGGCGCGCGATCATTGAGTTCAGCCGGTGTTAATCCCTCGGGATTATCCGCAAGCCACTGCCGCTGTTCGCCGCTAATGACGGGAAGGTTTTCCGTGTTGGCGGTGATGCGCTGCGCGTGGGCGGGGAGGACGAAGAGAAGGAGGAACAGGAGGAGGAAGATGTAACCACGAAATACACGAAGCTCACGAAAGAAGGAATTGGATTTCATTTCGTGTGGCTCTTGCATTTCGTGGTTAATCATAAAGCTGCGTCGAAAATCGCCTCGGCCAGCGCGTCCTTACCAATCAATCCGAGTTCCTGCGGGGCGCTTCGTTTTTTTATTAGCCATGCGCGGTGGGTGTCTGCGCCGAATCCGCTGTCGGGACTGGCCACGTCGTTGGCGCAGAGCAGGTCGAAGTTCTTGGCGGCGAGTTTCTTCTCGCCGTATTCGGGTATGCACTCGGTTTCGGCGGCGAAGCCGATGGTGATCTGTCCCGCCTGCTTGCGCTGGCCCATGGTCGCGGCAATGTCGGGGTTGGCGGTTAGCGCCACGGTCAGGCCGCCGGGTTCGCGCTTGCGCTTTTCGGTGGCGGGATTCTCTACGCGATAGTCCGCTACGGCGGCAGCCGCTACGAAGATGTCGCACTTGTCGAAACGCACCGACACGGCCTCCAGCATTTCCGCCGCCGTCTGCACCGTCACCACAGTGCAGGCGTGGGGGAGAGGGGCGCTGTGCGGCCCGGTGATTACGGTCACGTCTGCGCCTCGTCGCAGGGCTTCGAGCGCCAAGGCCCGGCCCATCTTGCCGCTGCTGCGGTTGCCAATGTAGCGCACGGGGTCGATGGGTTCGTGATTGCCGCCGCTGGTGATGAGCACGCGCTTGCCTGCCAGATCGCGCTTGGTGGAGAGCGCACAGACGCAGGCTTCGAGGATGGAGGGCGTGTCTATCAGCCGCCCCGGCCCCACTTCGCCACAGGCCAGGGTGCCGTCGCCCGGCCCCACAAACAGGCACCCGCGCGATTTCAGCAGGCCGATGTTGTCCTGCGTGGCGGGGTGCAGGTACATCTGCGTATTCATGGCCGGGGCAAAGAGCACGGGGGCGCGGGTGGCCAGCAGCGTGGTGGTCAGCCAGTCGTCCGCCATGCCGTGCGCGTGCTTGGCGAGGATGTTCGCCGAGGCGGGCGCAATGAGAAAGAGGTCTGCCCGGCGCGCCACGGCGATGTGTTCGATCTCCGGGTTCTGCGCCGGGGCGAACATACTGGTGATGGCGGCCTGCCCGGTGATGCCCTCGAGGCTGGCGGCCCCCACAAACTGTGCGCCGCCGGCAGTGAGCACGGGCAACACGCGTGCCCCCGCCTCGCGCAAGCGCGACGCCACTTCGCAGGCCTTATAGGCGGCAATCGATCCGGTTACGCCGAGGACGATTTCCTTGTCGCGCAGGCTCGGGTGCATGGGGGCCCCTACCGTAAGCCCAGCCCCCATGGGGCCGGGCGAAACCACCTAGTGCAGGAAGTCCTCGGTCACTTCGTCGCCGGAGTTGTAGGTCAGCTTGCCGGAAAGCACTTCATCCAGGGACTGCACGGTGGGCTTGGTGCGCTTCATCACCATCGAGAACCCGTGGGATTCGTCCTTGGAAATCTGGTTGGCGCGGCGCGAGGCCACGATCACCAGCCGATACAGGCTGTCGAACTTGTCGGAAAAGTCGTCAACGGAAAATGGGGTCGGCATCGTAGGTCTCCGTAAAGTTGCCGTATTCTATACTTATCGGCGGGCGCGTTCGATTTCGAGCACTCGCTCGAAAAGTCGCGCCGCCTCGTCCAGGTCGTCATTCACGATTACGTGATCGTACTCGTTCTTCGCGGCGATTTCATCCCGCGCGTTCTGCATCCGCAGGGCAATGCTTGCCTCGTCGTTCTGCCCACGCCCGCGAATCCGTCGCTCCAGTTCGTGCAGGTCAGGCGGCAACAGGAACACGGCCACCACGGGCAAGCCCATCTGTCGCAGGTTGCGCATTCCCTGCACGTCCAGCTCCAGCACTACGTCGCTGCCCGCCGTCATATAGCGTTCCAGTTCGGAACGCAGCGTGCCATAGCGCGCGCCATGCACGGCGGCCCACTCAACAAACGCGCCCTGTTCGAGCAGCGCGTCAAACTCCGCCTCCGTCTTAAAGTAATACTCGCGGCCTTCGGCCTCGTCCGCTCGCGGCTGGCGCGTGGTCACGCTTACCGGATGGTTGAGCACCGCGCCACGCTGGCGCATGCGCTGAAGAAGGGTGGCCTTGCCTGCGCCCGAGGGCGCCGAGAGGACGATTAGCAATCCCTGCTTGGCCACCGTATTCAGCTCACTCGATGTTGTTCATTTGTTCACGCACCTTTTCCAGCTCCCCCTTCATCTTAATCACCTCGCGCGTCACGTTCAGGTCGCGCATCTTCGATCCCAGCGTATTGATCTCGCGTTGAAGCTCCTGCGAAAGGAAGCCAAGTTCGCGGCCTACCGGGTCGGGCTGTTCGAACAACTGGGCCGCGTGGTCCAGATGCGCCTTGATGCGCACGATTTCCTCGTTCACGTCGGCGCGGTCCGCCATCAGCGCCACCTCCACCGACAGCCTATCCTCGGACACCTTCGCGTCTACGTTCAATTCCGCAATGCGTTCGCGCAGGCGGGCTTCATAGGCGGCGTTCAGTTCCGGTACCCGGCTTTCCACCTCGGCGACGGCGGCCCGCATGGCGTCAAAGCGTTCCCGCAGGTCGGCGGCCAGGGCTAAGCCCTCGGTCTTGCGCATGGTGTCCAGGTTGTCCGCCGCCTTGGCGGCAATTTCCAGCAACGCCGCGCCCACCGCCTCGAGGTCCTGCTCGGCTTCCTCGTGGGAGAACACGCCATCCAGCGTCATCAAGGTACCCAGCGAAATACGCTCGGTTGAGTTCATCAGGTTGACCAGCTCACGCGATGCGCGCACGTATTCCTCCGCCACCTGCAAATCAAAGCTGATGGCGGGCTTAGCGCCGGGCGCGCGGTCGCGGCGCACGGAACAGAAGACCTTGCCCCGGCTGATGCGCTCCTTCAATACCTCCCGCAGGCGCGCCTCAAGCAAGCCCCATGCGGGCGGCAGCTTGATCGTGCACTCGAAAAAACGGTGGTTCACGCTGCTCAGTTCAATGCTCAGCGTTTCACCCTCGAACGCTCCGGTGGCGCGCCCGAAACCTGTCATGCTCTTAATCACGCGGGGAGGTTGCTCCAGAAAAGGAAGGCCGGTAGTAAGCCCAAAAGTATACCGCACGCAGGCAATACGGCGCAAATGCTTTTGCTGCATACGGTTGCACGATTCTTCCCCGCTAGCGCGCGCGCAACATTTCCAGTGAAACTTTTATGCCGCGTTTGGGGTTATACTTGCGGGAAGGTGTGTCTGCCGCTTGATGTATGGTGGCGGGGCAACTTGGGGAAATGCCTCGGAGGGCTGTCGATTGAATACCGGGCGCTGTATTTTTTGGGTTTTGCTTGCGGTGTGCGCCTTGGTTGCACCCTCGGGGCGGGCGCAGATTGTGAACTTTGAATCGCCGCAGATTCACCCGCTGGACATGAGCCCAGACGGGAGCAAGCTGGCGGCGTGTAACACGGCGGACAATCGCGTCGAGTTGTATGACTTGTCCAGCGGCGCGCCGACCTTGCTGAAGAGCATTCCCGTGGGACTGGACCCCGTGTCGGTGCGCTTCGCATCCAACACCCGCCTGCTGGCGGTCAATCATGTAAGCGACTCGGTGAGCGTCATCGACGTGGCATTGGGCGCGGTCATCCGGACTATCGCCGTGCCCGATGAACCCTGCGACGTGGTAGTGGCCGGGCCAGCCAGCCGCGCCTTTGTAACCTGCTCGCAGGTCAACAAGGTGGTGGTCATCAACTACAACACCGGCGCGGTCACCAGCACGATCAAGGTGCTGGGCGAAGACCCGCGCGCGTTGGCCGTCAGCCCGGACAAGACCAAAGTCTATGCGGCAGTCTTTGAGTCGGGCAACAAGAGCACCCTGCTGGGCGGAGGCGCGCTGGACTTGTCGGTACTGGCTTTCCCACCCAACGTGGTGTCCAACGGTTCAGGTCCGCATGGCGGGCAGAACCCGCCCCCGAACGACGGGGACTTTTTTTATCCGCCCAAGAACCCCGGCAACGGCGCCGCGCCGCGCGTGGGGCTTATTGTGAAGCAGAGCGACGGCGGCGACTGGCTGGACGACACGGGAACAAACTGGACCAACTATATCAGCGGGGCGCAATCGGCGTTATCAGGCCGCCCGCTGGGGTGGAACATGCCCGACCATGACCTTGTGGTGATCGACGCCAACACACTGGCCGTGAGTTATGTGAATTCGATAATGAACGCTAACATGGCTCTGGCGGTAAACCCTGCGTCGGGGCAGGTGTCCGTGGTGGGTACCGAGGCCATCAATGAACTGCGCTTCGAGCCGAATGTGAACGGCGTGTTTGTGCGCGTGATCATGGCTACAGCCAGCGACTCGGTGCTGTTGGCACTGAAAGACCTGAACGAGGACCACCTTGCCGCCGCGCAACTTGCGGAGAACGGTGAAGCCAATGCCTACCTCGACCCGCGCGTGCCGCAGTCCGAGCGCAACAAGTCCATCGGCGATCCGCGCGGCATCGCGTGGAACGCGGCAGGCACCAAGGCCTACATCACGGGCATGGGGTCCAACAACCTGATTGTGGTGAACACCTCTGGCGGGCGCACGGGGTTGGCTCCCACAATTCCCTTGCGCGAAGGCCCGACCGGCATTGTGGTGGACGACACCCGCAGCCAGCTTTATGCGCTCAACCGCTTTCATGGGTCGCTCTCGGTGGTGAACCTGAGTAGCGAAACCGAGACCGCCAACTTGCCCTTCTATGACCCCACGCCCCTTGCAATTCGTAATGGGCGCAAACACCTGTACGATACGCACAAGACTTCCGGGTTGGGGCAGGTATCCTGCGCGTCGTGCCATTTGGATGCGCGCTTCGATCGCCTTGCCTGGGACCTGGGCGACCCGGCGGGAATGCCCAAGCTGGCCGACGATGTGAGCGATGGCGGCGACCTGAACCTTGGGTTCAATTACCCTACACTCACGGACGGCTTCGACGACTTCCACCCCATGAAGGGTCCAATGACCACGCAGACCCTGGTTGGAATCATTGGGCACGAGCCCTTCCACTGGCGTGGCGACCGCTTGGGCATCGAGGAATTCAACCCCGCCTTCGAGGGCTTGCTGGGTGACGACGCGTTGCTTACGCCGCAGGAGATGCAGCAGTTTGAGGACTTCCTCGCTACGCTGCACTTCATGCCCAACCCTTACCGCAATCTGGACAACACGCTGCCCACCAGCCTGCCGCTGGAAGGGCACTACGCCACGGGCGATAACAACTTGGCCGAAGGCACGCCCCTGCCCAATGGCAACGCGGTGAATGGACTGCGGCTTTATCGTGGCGCGCCCGGCGGCGGTGGCACGCCCACGCGTGTGCTCGACCAGGATGCGTTCACCTGCATGACCTGCCACACCCTGCCGTCGGGCGATGGCACCCCGGCGCGATTCAATGGCAGCAACTGGACCATGATCCCGCCGAATTCGATACTGGGCGCGAACCATGTGGCGCTAGTTTCGGTGGACGGTTCCACCAACCGGTCGATCAAAGTGCCGCACCTTGCGCCGATTTATGACAAGGTAGGTTTCTTGTCCCTCAATCGCAACGGCGACAAGTCCAGCCTAGCGGGTTTCGGCTTCGCGCATGACGGTAGCGTGGACACCGTCGAGCGCTTCTTTGCGCAAGGCGGCCCGACCGATGGCGCCTTCCGGTTCAACAACGATCAGGAGATTGCTGACATGGTGGCGCTGATGCTGGCTTTCTCTGGCAGCGACTTCGTGGAAACTACTCCGCTTTTGCCGGCGTTCAATCCCCCCGGAAACGATTCCGCTGACGTTCACGCCGCCGTGGGCCAACAGACCACATTCACCACGCTGGGGCCCAATGACTTCAGCCGCCTTGAAGACCTGATGGATGTGGACGAGGGCAGCGACCGCATTGAGCTGATTGCAACCGGCGTATGGCGCGGCAGCCCGCGCGGCTATGTGCATGTGGGTGGTGGCAACTTTAGCCCGGACCAAAACGAAGCCGCCAATATTTCGCAGGATGCGCTTCTCATCTGGGAGACGGATTTCCCGCTGACGGAGTCACTCACATTTACCATCGTACCCGATGGCACGGCAGAGCGGAGCGCCCTCGACCGTGATGGCGACGGCTACTACAACTACACCGAGTTGCTGGATGGCAGCAATCCTGCCGATCCCAACAGCTTTGGCCCCCAGCCTGAAGGCGAGGGGATTGTAGAAGGCGGCACGGAGGGCGTGGTCGAGGGTGTTGTTGAAGGAATCGTTGAAGGCGTAGTAGAAGGTGGGGGAGAGGGCACGCCGGAAGGAATTGCTGAAGGTATCCCCGAGGGGGGTGAAGAGGGAATTGCCGAGGGCACTCCTGAAGGCAGCCCAGAGGGTACGCTGGAAGGTTCTCCAGAAGGCTCACCCGAAGGCACCACCGAAGGGGTGGCCGAGGGTGAAGGCGAAGGCCGCGAGGCCGGGCAGTTCAACTCGGCAGACCTCAACCAGAACGGCAGCATATCGCTTACGGAATTGCTGCGCCCCATCCAGCTTTACAACACCACCGGCTTCCGGTGCATCACCGATGGCGAAAGCAGCGAAGATGGCTACATGCCCGGCTTCGGCAATTGCCGCGCCTGCGCCGATTATTCCGCCGACTACCAAGCTCCCTTCTGCCGCCTGAGCTTGTCCGAGCTGCTGCGACTGATACAGCACTTCAACCTGGGTAGCTACCACGCCTGCGACGCCCCCGACTTCTTCTGCCCCGGCCCGGCAAAGTAGAAACTATTTGGTGATCTGGAAGGGTTTCGTTCTGCCTTTTGTTATACTCTGCGGCCCGCCGGGTGGCGGGTTATTCAGGAGGCAACGGTGAGACGCAAGGTGCATTTCTGCGGCATAGGCGGCACGGCCATGGTGGCGGCGGCGCGGTTGGCGATCGAGGCGGGGTGGGAAGTGCGCGGCAGCGACAATCCGCTTTACCCCCCTGCGTCTGACATGGTGGCCTCGCTGGGCGTGCCCGTGACGAACGACTATGAAGCGCAGAACCTCGAATGGCGGCCCGACCTCGTGGTGCTGGGAAATGCCCTTAGCCGAGGTAACCCGGAGGTGGAGCTTGCGCTCGACCGTCGTATGCACTACGTCAGCCTGCCGGAGTTCCTGAAAGAGCATGTGCTGCGCAACCGCAAGCCTATCGTTGTTGCAGGCACCCACGGCAAGACGACTACTACCGCCCTGTTGGCGCACCTGCTTACCGTATGCGCAGGGCCGGAGACCGGCTTCCTCATTGGTGGCCAGCCGCTGAATTTTCCTCATCCCGCCCGGCTGGGGCAAAAGGACCACACTTTCGTCATCGAAGGGGATGAGTACGACTCCGCTTTCTTCGATAAGCGCGCCAAGTTCCTGCACTACCTGCCACAGATCGCGCTGGTCACGTCGTTGGAGTTCGACCACGGCGACATATACCGCGACCTCGAAGAAATAGAAACCGCCTTCCAGCGAATGCTTCGCCAGATTCCCAAGAGCGGCTGGCTAATAGCCTGCGCAGACAACCACGCCGCCACGCTGTGCGACTTCGCGTTCTCGAACGCGGCCACCTATGGGTT
The DNA here is from genome assembly GCA_044359155.1 of Candidatus Hydrogenedentales bacterium. Taxonomy (GTDB): domain Bacteria; phylum Hydrogenedentota; class Hydrogenedentia; order Hydrogenedentales; family JAEUWI01; genus WGMK01. The sequence goes on from JBIKMR010000008.1 coordinate 25,639, forward strand.
CAGCGAGGGCGCACATTGGCGGGGAGAGATCGTGGAGGCTTCTGTACCGGGTATGCAGGCCATGCAGGTGTACCACCACGAGCGCCCTTGGGGAAAGGTGGAGACCCACCTCTGCGGTCGCCACAACCTGCTCAACCTGCTGGGCGCGGTGGCCGTCATGGGCACGCGCCGTTTCTCACCGAACGCTGTGGCGGAGGCTTCGCTTACCTTCAAGGGGGTGAAGCGCCGTATGGAGATATTCCTTGAAGCTGATGGTGTGACCTATGTGGACGATTTCGCCCACCACCCCACGGCCATTGCCGAGACCATCGCCGCCGCGCGCCAGCGCTGGCCCGAGGCGCGCGTCTTTGTGCTATTCGAGCCGCGTTCGAATACCACCGTGACCAGCCGTTTTCAGCAGCCCCTGTTCGACGCGCTCTGCGGCGCAGACGGCGTGGGCATCGGACCCATCCACCGGGCCGAGCGCATCGCCGAAGGGCAGTTGCTGAACCGTGCGCAATTGGTAGAAGAACTTAGCGATAAGGGCGTTGAAGCTTTCACCTGCGATCACGTGTCGGACTTTCTTCCATGGCTGCAACTGCAAACGCAGGCGGGCGACGTGGTGCTGTTGTTGAGCAACGGCGCATTCGGCGGCCTGCGCGAGCTGATAGTCGCCGGGCCTGCGCCAGTCGTCGCGTAGCTTCTGCATGTACGGCGCTGCCCGGCCCATCGTGCTCAGGTTGTGCGGGGCATCGTTGGCATGGGCCTGCCTGCATTACTTGGGGGCGGCCCCTGCGGCGGCGGTCGATGCGCTGCTCCTGTTGCCGCTGGCATCGCGTTCGCTGCTGCTCGTGCTCTGCCCTTGGATAGTAGCGGCCACCCTCTGGCCCTTGCTTGTTTTCTCCACCATTCCCACCTGGCTCTGGGGCACGGTGCTTGCCGCACTCGTGCTATCCCTGTCCCTGCGCCGCAGGCTGGTGGTGTTTCAGACAGCGCCCCAGCCCCTGCATCCGTTATGGCAGAGCCTGCGCTCGGTGTGGGTATGGGGCGTGGGCGCATGGGCGCTTTACCTGGCGGTCTCCGCAATGTTTCGCCCCACCGAGCCTGTGGATGTTCTTGCCCGTGCCATAACTTTTGCCACGCTATGGTGGGCGCTTCGCGCTGCAGCGCGCGCCAAGGGCAAGGCAGACAAGGCTGGACTGCTATTGGGAATCACAAGCATCGCGGGGTGCGCCATCTTCCTCGAGGTCACCGTGCGCCTGCTTCTTCCCATGCCACCCATTGCGCCCGAGCTTTACCAAGCGGACAAGGAGTCGCTCTATACGCTTCGGCCCGGCATCGAAACCACATTGCACCTTCGCGCTCCCGACAAGGCGGAGGCCCCTGAGATTCCCGTGCACACCAATTCCTTGGGCTTTCGCGGGGAGGAAGTGCCCCTGCAGAAGCAGCCCGGCGAAGTGCGGGTGCTATGCCTGGGAGATTCCTATACCTTCGGCTGGGGCGTGATCGAGGAGCACGCCTACCCCGCCCACCTGCAAGCCGCCCTTCAGGCCGGGCTGCCGGGTAGGACGGTTCGCGTCATCAATGCCGGTACTGGGGGGTATGGGCCGTGGCAGGCGCGCATCCTGCTCAACCGGCACGGCTGGAACCTTCAACCCGATCTCGTTGTCTTGCAGACCTTCGTTGCAAACGACATTGCCGACACCTTGCTTCGGGACGATATCCTGCTGGAGTCCTACGAGCCCAACTGGGTGGACTTCATCAGCGCGTGCCGCGAGGCGAACACGCTTGGCTACAAATGCAACCGCTGGCTGCGCGAGGTCTCATCGCTCTACCTCTTCCTGGAGGTGAACCTGCTTGGCCCTTGGGCCCTGCTCGACGCCTGCCGGAATTTCCGACTTTCCCCCCTTCAGCCAAGATTCAGCAGGCCGCAATCCCTGGGGCACGAGTGGGCGGCAGAGCCTGATCTTCTTGAATGGTCTCCCAGCCTCGAGCTTGGGTGGGACAGGTACAAGCAGGATATTACCGCCATCGCCTCGGATTGCCGCACAAAGGGTTTGCCCTTGCTTGCGTTCAACATTCCCTGGCCTGCCGCCGCAAGCCGCTTCGACAGCCGTGTTCCCCCCAAGCGCCGCGCGCTCTATGGGCGAGACAAGGCCAGCCAGCTCTGCGAAGCATTTCTGGAGACCGTGGCCGACGAGCGGCTGCCCGCACTGGAATTGTTCCGTTTGCAGCCAGAGCCGGAAGGTATCATTTTTCCAGACGACGGTCACCTGACTAACACCGGCAACGCCTACCTGGCCGAGGCCCTGGCACGCCTTGCCTTGCCGATGCTCCCAGGACAACCCTGACTCGACAGTTTGCCTGCGCGCTGCCGTTGGGTTAGAGTCTCGCTTAGGCCAACCGGGCCGGGAGCATCACATTCCACATGGCAGACCGACGCATGAAACGCCTATTCCGAGAGGCGGCAGATATTGCCAAGAGCGTGCCCATGGAATTCCGCCAAGCCGCCTTCGACAAGGCTGTGGACATGCTTGCGCAGGAAGAGGAATTCCGCAAGCAGCCAGGCTTGCTGGCTGCGGGTGGTCCAAGGGAAACCCGCGTGCAGGTAACCGGGCTTGCCGCGCCCGATGCAGTTATCGACCGCTATGTCGAGGCGCTCTCCTACGCGGCAAACCGACTCGGGCTGGAAACGGTATCTGCGGACCAGTTGGCAGCCATACTCAATGATCGCTTTGGAACGCCCGCGCCTGTGTCCGTGGTGGCGGCAGCCTTGGGTGGGGCGGGTGCCATGGTGCGCACCGTGCGCAGCGGCAGCAAGACGCTCTACAAAATCGTGGGTGAGCCGGTTGAGGCGCGCGTAATCGAGGCGACCAAGCGTGCCACCACATCCAAGCGTGCCGCGCCCACCGCAAAGAAGCGCAGCCCCGCCAAGAAGAAGACCCTTAAGCAGGATGCCACCCCGGCGGATATCCTCAACGATCTTGTGGCGCTGGGCTTTTTTGCCACGGCCCGTACCACGGCGGATGTATTGATTTACCTCGAAAAGCAGGGACTGGAATTCACCAGCCGACAGCTGGCCCCGGCCCTCCTGCGCCTTATGCGCTCAGGCCTGCTTAATCGCAAGGATGACGGGCGGGGAAAGTATCGCTATCGCGCGGGATGATATCCCTGTCTTAAAGGAAGTAATGACGTGCCTAAAGAAATCATCGTGTACTCCGCCGCCCTGTGCGGCGATTGCCAATTGTTGAAAGGCTTCATGGATGCGAACGGTATCGCCTACGAGAACCGCGATATTCGCCAGCACCCAGAGCATGGCGTGGAGTTGCAAGAAAAGACCGGCAAGCTGGGCGTGCCCTATGTTGTAGTCGACGGTGAATGGAAGCGTGGCTATCTGCCCGGCGAGCCTTTCTCTGAGGACTTTGCCCGGTCGCTGTTTGAAAATTAATACGCAAGAGAGGGAGTAGCCATGTCGAACCCGAAGATAGAACTGCTGGTTTCCATGCTAAAGAAGGCGCACATCGAAACATTGGCGGCTGCGGCCCGCGTGCCCGAGCAGAACCGGATGCTTCAGTTGCAGGAAGGCAAGGCCACACCTCTCTGGCTGGTGGGGCACTTGGCCAACACGGTTAACACCATCGTACTGCGTTGGACCCTGGAGCAGGAAGGTTTCTTCGACCGCGATCTTTCCCGCGTATTCTCCCCGGACTTCGCCAAGGGCACGCCCCCCAGCACGGACGCCACCATATACCCCTCATGGGACGAGGTGGTCGCCCTTTACGACAAGGTGATGACCACGGCCATTGCAGGCATTGAACAGCTTACCGACGATGACCTGCCCAAGCCCCTGCCCGGCAGAATGCTGGAAGCCATGCGCGCCTTTTTCTCGTCGATTGAAGTGGCGCTCTGCCAGATGGTGCAGCACGACGCGTACCACCGTGGACAAATTGGAATGCTGGCCAAGCTCGACACGCCGCGTTAAGAAGCAGCCGGGCAGCCGTTATTTCGCGGCCTGCTCGAAGGCCTTGAGTATCCCTGCCCTACGGCGGGATGAAGCGCGCTCGCCGGTGATGCCGTCTATGCCGATGATGTCTATCCGGCCTGCGCGGCGGGCATAGTAATAGACCCAAACCGGATACTGAACGATATAGGTTTCTCTGGTTTCCTGCGGCTCGGCGCGCCGTTGGCGGCCCCGCTGGCGCAGCAACAGCGACACCAGCTCGCGTCGTCCCAAGCTTTCCGCCGCTGCCGTGTCGATGCCGGGTTCAAAGGCCTGCCCTTCTGGCGTGCCCTCTTCCACCCAGTCGTGCAATTCATAGAGCGCGAATGCGCCAGAATATGCGTCTACGGAAATGGACAGGGGCTTCACCCCGGAAGCGGGGAATGCCAAGGCCAGCTCGAAGATATGACTGGGCATCCAGACCAGTTCGATGCGCGGCAGCTTTGAAGATGGCGCGGGCGCGCGCAACGCGAAGAGGCGCTCGACCCGGTGTATCCAGCGGTGCGTCGCGCGTTCGGCAAGTTGGTGCGCGGTGGCTTCGTCCACGCGCGGCGCGATGAACTTCACCCGGCCTTGCCCCGCCGCCGCAACACCCAGCCCCACGAGGCCATGGAAAGGCCAATGCCCGAAAGCACGAGCCCGGCGCAGAAGTTGATCACCCGGGCATGGCCAGACTCCTGCGGTATGGTGGCCAGCAGCACGATGAACGCAAGCAGGAACAGGAAGCTGCCCAGGAGAAGAAAGCTCTCCGAGTCGCGCTTCGCGTGTTCCCGCACCAATTCTTCCGTACGATGTTCCATGGTCAGATTGTCACCATTTCTTGAAGTAAAGGTATGCGGTGATATAGGGGATTATCGTAACCACGGTCCAGATGCGCAGGTCGTATTGCCAGCCCGAGCCCGGCGCATCAAGGTTCACGTATTCCTTCTTCAAGGAAAATATCAGCACAACGCCGCTCAGGAAAAGCAGCACCGCGCAGATGGTTGCATACGGCTCGTATACCCCCCCAAGGAACGCGCCCATGGGCGTGAAAATGGGGGAGAGGATGGGATAGAAAATTCGCGTTATGAAATCAGATACGGGGGTGGGTTCTTCCATGGGTATCCAGCTCCTCTTACTGAACGCGGTCGGAGAGCACGCGCTGAATCTCGCCGTCCTTCATCACCTGCCCAAACACCAGCCCGCGAAGTTTTTCTTCCGGCTCGCGCGGGGTCAGCAGGCTCACCACCACCGTCACCAGCGAGGTGAATATGAAGGACCATATCGAAACAAACAGGAAGGGCTCGCTCGAGGGGAACAGGCCCTGCGTGTTGCTGATGATGAAGGTGAAGCTCACGCCCAGCAGCAGCCCTGCCAGCGCGCCCCACTGGGTGGCCCGGCTCCACATGATTCCCAGCAGCAGGATGGAGAACACCGGCCCCTGAAACAGCGACAACGCCGTCTGCACAAAGTTGTACATGCTGTCCTGCGTGGCCAGCAGCGGGGCCAGGCACGCGCCCATCAGCAGGAACACCACGGTGAAGCTGCGGCCCACGTAGAGGTCCAGCTTCTCGGTGGGATACTTTCCGGTAATCCATTGGTGCAGGCGACCAAACAGGTCGGTGGTCCAGATGGTGGAAGCCGAGCTCAGGTAGGTGTCTGCGCTGGACATGAACGACGCCACCAACGCGGAGAAGATCAACCCGCGCACGCCCGAGGGCATCAACTGGCGAATCATCTCCGGCACCGCCATGTCGTACTTGGGTTCGCCCGCGATGATGGGAAGCTGCGGCACCAGGATGATGGCGGCAATGCCGGGCAGCGACACCATGATGGGAATCATGGACTTCAAGAAACCGCCGAAGAGCATACCGGCCTTCGCGTCCCATTCGGAGCGCGCGCCAAAGCAACGCTGCACCACGGCCTGGTGCCCGCTGAAGTACGCCGTGGACATAACAATGCCCAAGCCGAACACGATGCCCGCCCAAGGGTAGGGGGTGTCCGCACTGTTCGGTTGCAGCAGCGTGAAGTGGTTCTGGTATTCCGGCCCCAGCGCCAGCACCTTCTCCTGCAAGGCGCTCCAGCCGCCCACTTCCCACATGCACAGCGCCAGCAGCGAAATGCCGCCCACGAACATCACGATCATCTGGATCACGTCGGTCATCACCACCGCCGCCAGACCGCCGCTGAAGGTGTACAGCCCCACCACCGCCATGGTCAGCGCGATGGACACGTACACGTTCCAGCCGAGCACCGTGTTCAGGAACTGCGCCGTGCTCCAGAAAATCATGCAGAGCATGAACAGCATGAACACGCCCCAGATGCCCGCGTGGAGAATCTGTACCCCGGCGTTGTAGCGCCGCCCCAGGAACTCAGGGATGGTATAGACGTTGGCGCGCCAGTAATACGGCATGAAGATGAAAGCCGCCACCAGCATGGCCGGCATCGAGCCCATCCAGTCAAAGTTCGCGGCGGAAATGCCGTATTGGTAGGCCACGCCGCCCACAAAGATGAAGTCGCTGCCGCTGATGTCGCTCACGATGATCGACATGCCAATGGCCCAGAAGGGCAGCGCGCGCCCGGCAAGGAAGAAATCGCCCGAGTTCTTTACGTACTTGCCGTAAAAAGACCCAATCAGCGTAATGCCGATCATGTAGGTGAATATGATGGCGAAGTCGAATATCGACAGTCCTGATGGAACGGACGATGGGTCCATAAACTACGCAGCTCCCCGCTGTCCCGGCGTTGCAAACGCTCCTCAAACCGCAGCCCGAGTATGGCAGGAATTCCGGGGTCGGTCAAGAATGGGCATGGGACAGATGGGACGGATGCGACGGATGGGAAGAACGGTTGAAGAGCGGTGAAGATAAAAACCGGCGGCAGGTATCTGCCGCCGGTAGGGAGTTGTATTGCCTGCGCTTATGCCCGGTCGAAATATACCCCGCGCATCCAGCGGGCGCCGGTGAAGCCGTTGCGGGCGTGCAGCGTGGTCAGGTTGTTGTAGAGCACAAAGTCGCCCGGCTCCAGCGCCACGCTGTATTGGTTCTTGGGGTCGTTCACCAGGTTGGCGAAGAGGTTGTAAGCGCGGTACCACTCCTGCATCAGGGCAAAGGGCACGTTGTGTGGGGCCATGGTGAAGTAGCTGTACCGAATGCGGAAGCCCTGCTGCGTGAACTGGAACAGCGGGCTGTCCAGCGTCTTCTCGAAATTCTTCTGCTTCCGGTGAAAGCGGATGTTCACCGTGGACAGCAGCTCGTATGCGCGCTGGTCGATGGACTCGATATTGCGCGCCACTTGGCCTGCGTCCACCAGGTAGTTCTCGCCGCCAATGTCCGCCTTTCTCATGCACTGCAACAGCTGATACTGCGGCGGTTCTTCAAGGAAAGGCTGGTCCGTGTGCAGCTTCACCGGGTAGTTGGTGTAGCCCAGTTGGTCGGTGTTTACATTGGTCGAGTTGTCGGTGCGCAGGTCTTCAATGCGGCCAAAGTGCGTGGGCCGCACGGCAAGGCCGTTGGCCTCGAAGCCCGCGATAATCGCCTCCGTGTCTTTGCCGAAGCCACGCACCACCACAAGGCCGTGCTGCTCGACTATCGGCAACAAGCGCGGCACCAGCGATACGGCATCGCTTTCTGTGACGCGCACGGTCACGGTTTCCGGATCGTTGGGGGGAGTCGCAACCGCCACACGCCCCAGCGCGTAGGCATGGTCGCGCAGCCACGCTAGCGCATACACGCTCACGCGCTCCTCGCGGTCGCCTTCCCATGCAACGTGCAAGCGGGCCTCCGCGTCTACCCATGCGCGCAGGGGGCGCGGGTTGTCGGGCAGTTCGCTCGAGCACACCGTGCGCTCGCCCGTTTGCGGGTGCCGGTCAAAGTCGCAATTGTGCCGCAGCCACTGGTAATGGTAATCCGCGTGGTCGCCGGGCGCGTTCGAGAACAACACCCGCAGCCACGTGTCGTGGAGCTGCAAATGCCGCTCCGTTTCCAAAGGTGATAATACGCTTCCCATTGCAAGACTCCTGCACAGATTTGCCCAGTTCTACCCTGCTTGGCACGCGGCAGGTAAACCTGCCGTTTCCCTCGGCCATCGCAAAGTCGGCGCTAGCATACCATCTTGCCATGCGCATGGCATCCTGCCGTCTGTCAACTAGAGCGTCGAACTTGCGACTGGGTTGGAATCCGCTATACTGCTAGGCATCATGGCTATCCGGCTGCGCACGCGCATTACCTTGACCTTCGAGTTTGTCACCACATTGACCATTGTGGTGATGTCGGTGATCATCGCCGTCTTCGCGCTGGGCTGGCTTACCTTTTTCTACTACCAGCAAGGCCAAATGCTGAACCTTATTGGCCAGGCCAACATTGAGTATGCGCTGGAATTGCCCGACCGCGCTGCTCGCTGGACTGGCGAACAGGCGGTGTTGACGGGGCTGGCGCTGGGCGAGCTGGTGGAAGTGGCGGAGAAGCGCGCAGGAATGCAGCCCGCCGAAATCGACGCCATGCTCGAAAGAATAATTAAGGAAGGGCAAGGGCAAAGCAATCCGCCCTTGCTCGAAGGCGTGCGTGTGAGTGCCAACGGCGGGGCTTTTACCGGGGGCAACCTGCCGGATAGCGCTTCCCTGCCAGTGGAATACCGCACCTCGCTGCAAGCCTTGGACGAGGCAGGGGCGAAGCCCGTTGTATCTTCCGTGCCGGGTGGTGAAGATAAAAATTCCGCACGCTACATCGTTGGCGTGCGCGGCGAAACCTCAAAGCGGACGGTCGAGCTGATGTCCACTGACGCGCTGGCCGAGGCCCTGAGCGGTGAGTTCGACGTCGAGGACGTGATGACGCGCTTTCTCCTGAATGCCGACATCGATCGCATCGCCATCGTAAATATGAATGGCGAGGTCGAGGCCGCAGCCGGAGAATCCTTCTACCCCGGCAAACCGATTGCAGACGAGGAACTGGTGAATTTCTGCGTGGCGTTCCTTAAGGAAAATGAACGGTGCAGCAAAATCAGCCAACAGACCAACCCCAATGCGCCGGGAAGGGATGTTCCCTTTGTGGACTTCCTTGACGTGGAGAACGAAGCGGGCGACGTAGGCCTCGGCGTGGCAACGCTGGTGGATAACCGGCGCGACGGGATGCTGCGCGCGCTCTTCATTCAGCACAGCACTTCCACCATGACGCAAATCATTCAAGACGGAATGCGAAACCTGGTGGTGGTGGGCCTCGCCATGATGTTCCTCACCGGCATTGCCGCACTGTTGTTGAGCAAGCGGCTGGCGCGCCCGCTCACCCGGCTGGCAGACGCGGCACAGACTATTGCCGCAGGCAACTTCGCCTACCGCGT